>CAMATD010000110.1 GCA_945860785.1 Variovorax sp. YR752
GGACATTCGCGGAGGGGAGCACCCGGTGTCCTGTGCACGCACCCCGAACGAACGTGCACGCCCCCCGAACGTTCCCGCACCAGCGGGGTGGAAAACCGAACTGAAAGATGAAGGGTACGGACATGACCGATCACTACGACAAGCTTGAAATCCGCGACCCCGCCGAGCGCGAACGCGACCTGCTGTCGGCGCTGCCAAAGCAGATCGCACAGGCACAGACAGCAACGTCCGCGTTCAAGAAAATCCTCGACGGCGTGAAGCCCGCAGACGTCACGACGCGCGAGGCGCTCGCAAAACTACCGGTTACGCGCAAATCGGAATTGCTCGAACTGCAGAAGCAGCGACGTGCCAATGATCCCTTCGGCGGCTTTGCATCGATCGTGCGCGGCTCGCGCATGCCGCGCATCTTCGCGAGCCCCGGCACCATCTACGAACCCGAAGGTGAAGCGCGCGACTACTGGCGCACCGCGCGTGCACTGCATGCGGCGGGCTTTCGCAGCGGTGAGCTGATCCACAACAGCTTCAGCTACCACATGACACCCGCCGGCTCGATTATGGAAAGCGGCGCGCATGCGATGGGCTGCACCGTGTTCGCAGGCGGCACCGGGCAGACCGAACAGCAGCTCGAAGCCATCGTCGACCTGAAGCCCGAAGGCTATGCGGGCACGCCGCGCTTCCTGAAGATCCTGCTGGAGAAGGCCGAAGAGAAGAGGCAGAAGCTGCCCTCGCTCACCAAGGCGCTCGTTTCCGGCGAAGCCTTTCCGCCCAGCCTGCACGACTGGATTGCCGCACATGGCGTGAAGGGCACGCAGTGCTATGCCACCGCCGACCTCGGCCTCATCGCCTACGAGACCAGTGCACGCGAAGGCCTGGTGATCGACGAAGGCGTGCTGGTCGAGATCGTGCGCCCCGGCACCGGCGACCCCGTGCCCGATGGCGAAGTGGGCGAGATCGTCGTCACCAGCTTCAACCCCGACTACCCGCTGGTGCGTTTCGGCACCGGCGACCTCTCGGCCGTACTCGCGGGCACCTGCCCCACCGGCCGCACCAACAAGCGCATCAAGGGCTGGCTCGGCCGCGCCGACCAGACCACCAAGGTGCGCGGCATGTTCGTGCACCCCTCGCAGGTGGCGGAGATCGCGCGGCGCTTTCCGGAGATCCAGCGCGCACGCCTCGTGGTGTCGGGCGAGATGGGCGACGACCAGATGACCTTCAGGCTCGAATGCGCCGGCGCACCGGCCGGGCTCGATGCGCGCATTGCCGATGCGGTGCGCGAAGTGACCAAGCTGCGCGGCACCATCGAGCTGGTGGCGCCGGGCACGCTGCCGAACGACGGCAAGGTGATCGAGGACGCGCGCAGCTACAAGTAGTAGCCGCGGTACTTCCGGCGCGTGGTGGTGCGCATCAGCAGCACCGTCAGCGTCATGTACAGCAGCACGAACGCTGCCACGAAAGCGACCAGGCCGCCGACGCTGCCGAGGATGGACGAGAACCGGATCGCCAGCATCAGCCACGCGATCCCGGTGACGATGCAGATCGCCTGCACCTGCACGAAGGCCCATACGGATGCCGCCACGGCCCTGAAAGGCCGGACCTGCGCGAGACCAGGACCAGCCCCGAGCCACCCGCCCCAGAACGCCAACGCGAAGACCACCAGCGGCAGGACGATCCAGCCCAGCAGGAGCGCCGCGCTGTCCATCAGCCTCACCGCATCGGTCCAGTGGCTCGCGACCGTCGTGCTCCACACCTGCAGGGATGCGAACACGGCGGCGCCCACCAGCGCCACGGCGCGGCGCGGCGATGCACCCGTCTCTGCGCGACCCAGGCCGCAAGCCACACGCCCAGCACGAGCACCGCCAGCTGCACCACGGCCTGCGTGACCGTGGACACGGCCATCACCACCTGCATTCTCGGCGCGCCGACATATTCCTGCAGCTGGCCGCCCGGCATGAAAAGCAGCTGCAGCTCGAGGAGCAGCGGACCCAACGCGTAGAAATTCAGGACCAGCACGACCAGGTAGACCGCGCCATAACGGCCCCGGGGACCGGGCAGCAATGCCACGCCCTCCGCGCCGCGCCTTTCGAGCGCCTGGCGCCCATGGCTCCAGGCCAGCGTCGCCGCCAGCACCCAGGCCATCCCGATGCCGGATGCGATGAGGATCCACACGCGCGGCATGGCATAGGTGCTGCGCATCTGCGCGGCCTCCGGCGTGTCGGGCCACAACTGCAGGGCGAGGTTGAACAACACCACCACCGCATCGACGGCCACCGTGACGAGCGCGAGATCTCGAGGCAGACGGGACGCACGCGCAAGAGAAGAAGAGGTGGTCGTCATGAGCGTGCTGGCCGCCGCTACTTGCGGCAGACGATCGGCAGCGCCTTGGGCGGCAGATCATCACCGGCAATGCAATGCCAGGCGATGCCGTCATCGGCCGCCGAAGGCTCCATGCGCAGCGTGCCCTTCGGGGTGATCACGTCGACGACCATCGTGTCCGAATCGAGCGTCAGCGTCGCGCCGCCGGGCAGCGTGTCTGGCGCGTTGGCGGCGGCCAGGGTGCTGGGGATCTCTTCCTTTTCCTTGTAGTAGTTGCCGAGCGCCTCGCGCACCGGCGCCGCCTCGGACCATGCCTGCGAAACGACCGCGCGGGACTGGTATTCCTGGTAGGCCGGAATGCCCGCCGCCGCCAGGATGGCGATGACCGCCACCACCACCAGCAGCGCCAGGGCGCCGCCGCCGGCCCGGCCGGTGTAGGGCACGAAGATCGCGAGCACGTAAGCCAGCGGGTTGCGGCTCGGCAGCTTCGCCGCCGGATCGATGGTGCGTGCCACGCGCTTGGTGAGCCCCGGGTAGCCCGCGATCAGCTCATGGAACGAAGCCCAGAAGCCGCTGTTGCCGGCCGACTGGTCGGCATAGCGCTGCAGGTCGACATTGCGCCATTGCTGCGCGCCGGCGGCCAGCGCCACGAGCGCGCGGGAGGCGGAGTCGGGCTCTTCGCAGCAGGCGGCGCCGTGCAGGTCGCAGGTGTACTCCTGTGCACGCGAGTAGGCGGCACCGAGAGTGGCAGCCACAGCACCGGCGCGCGCCAGATGTGGCCCGTGAGGTGGCCGCGCCGGATGTGGCCCAGCTCGTGGCCGATGTAGAAGTTGATGCCGTCGGGCTGGGCTTCCATCGCATCGACCACGTCGGACAGCAGCACGACGAAGTCGCGGCCGAAGAAGCGGGTGGCAAAGGCGTTGAAGATGCCGTCGCCATGCAGCAGGTAGATCTCGGGCTCTTTCTCGATGCCGAGGTAGCCGCAGCAGGCCTTGAAGCGCGCATGCAGTTCGGGCAACTGGGTGGGCGTGACCTTGACGGCCGTGCCCTTGATCCAGGCGATGACGGCCGACTGTGCGAACACATAGCCGATGAAGCCGAGCAGCACGTAGATGAGCGCGATGCCCAGGGTGCCGAGCACCAGCAGCCCCCAGATCAGCACGCCGAGCCCGAGCGTGATGTTGCCGAGCCAGCGCTCGCGCGGATAGACCCATGGATCCATTGGAAATTCCTCCTCGATGCGGCCCTTAGGCCTGCGGTGTTGTGGTTCTTTTTTCGCGCCTCCCCGGCGCGACCTGCGAGCGGCCATCATGCCCGAGGAAAGGGCGAATTTCGACATAAGCCTAAGGGCTATTCGGGATAGGTCAGGTACCGGTCAGCATTTAAGATCGCGGCCCTTTTAGCCCCTCTCGGAGACATCATGAAGAAACTGCTCGCCCTCGCGGCGATTGCCGCCGCCGCTGCCGGTGCTCACGCCCAGGATTTCCCGGGGGGCAAGACCGTCACGCTGGTGGTGCCTTTCGCAGCCGGCAGCCCGACCGACCGGGTGGCGCGCGACTTGGCCGAAGCCATGCAGAAGACGCTCGGCACGAGCATCGTGGTGGACAACACCGCGGGTGCGGGCAGCTCCATCGGCACCGCCAAGGTGGCGCGCGCCAATCCGGACGGCTACACGCTGCTGCTGAACCACATCGGCATGTCCACAATGCCGGCGCTCTATCGCAAGCTGCCGTTCAACGTCGAGACCGACTTCGAGTACCTCGGCATGGTCAATGAGGTGCCGATGACGCTGATCGGCAAGCCCGGCCTGCCCGCCAACAACTACAAGGAACTGACGACCTGGATCGCCGCCAACAAGGGCAAGATCAACCTCGGCAACGCCGGCCTGGGCGCTGCATCGCACCTGTGCGGCCTGCTGTTCCAGAGCGCGATCAAGGTCGAGATGACGCCGGTGCCCTACAAGGGCACGGCGCCGGCCATCGCCGACCTGCTGGGCGGCCAGATCGACCTGCTGTGCGACCAGACCACCAACACCACGTCGCAGATCGAGGCCAAGAAGGTCAAGGCCTATGCCGTGACCACCAGCAAGCGCCTGACCACGCCGGCATTGAAAGACCTGCCGACGCTGGCCGAATCGGGCCTGAAGGACTTCGAGGTCACGATCTGGCACGGCATGTACGCGCCCAAGGGCACGCCCGCGCCGGTGCTGAAGAAGCTCAACGAAGCCATCCGCGCCGCCATGAAGGACCCGGGCTTCATCAAGCGCGAAGAAGCGCTGGGCGCGGTGATCACGACCGACAAGCGCACCGAACCGGCCGAGCACAAGAAGTTCGTCTCGGCGGAAATCGCCAAGTGGGGCCCGATCATCAAGGCCGCCGGCGTGTACGCCGACTGATCCCTTCCCTGCCTGCATCGAGCAGCCGCAAGGCCGCCTGCGCCCTCCCGGGCCAGGCGGCTTTTTTCGTTATGCTGGCCGGGATTTTTCTTCCCCCCTCCCGTCCTCTTCCATGCGTTTTCGCAGCGCGGCCTTCCTGGCCCTGCTGGCGCACAAGGGCATGGCCCAGCCGCAGACGCTGCTGTGGGTCTGGGACCGGTCCCAGCTTTTCTCCGCACTGCCCGAAGGCACGGGCGTGGCCTACCGGCATGCCACGGTGCAGCTGAGCGGCGAGCGCAGCCGCACGACCTGGCGCCAGTGGCCGCTGCGCATCGCGCCGGGCGTCACCGCCGTGGTGCCGGTGGTCCACGTCGCGCTTGACAACCTCGCGCCCTCGCCCGTCAACGATGCGCAGCAGGACGCCATTGCCGCCGCCATCGAACATGCCGCGATGCACGGCAACCGCTCGGGCTGGGTGCAGCTCGACTTCGAGGCGCGGCGCAGCCAGCGCGAGGCCTACGTCGCGCTGCTGCGGCGGCTGCAGCCGCTGCGCGCCGGCGGCGTGCGGCTCTCGGCCACGGCACTCGCCTCGTGGTGCATGAGCAATCCGTGGTTGCCTCCCGGCCTGCTCGACGAGATCGTGCCGATGTACTTCCGCATGGGGGCAGAATCCGCGCGTATCCGGCAGCGGCTCGAAGCGACGGGCGCGGCCACGGTGCCGGCCTGCCGCGATGCAGCGGGCCTGCTCCTCGGCGAAACCTGGCCCGCGCTCGGCAGCGTGAAGCGGCGCTATGTGTTCCACACGGGCGCATGGAAGAACGAAGATTTCGAACGGATCGGCAACAGGGACACGACAAGATGACTTTCTCGACGCGCGCGATGCGCCACGGGTTCACAACGCTGGCGCTGGCCGGCCTGCTCGGCGCCACGGCCGCCCATGCCAGCGGCGGCTATGACCCGCAGGACCTGTTCTTCGTCACCGCCCGGCCCGACCAGTCCGTGCGCGAATTCATCGAGCGGCCAGCCGGCTACTACACCGACTATCTCGTGCCCTACCAGGTGCTCTGGTACTGGCGCCTGCACGGTCAACCCTTTTCGCCCGAAGCGGTGCGGGCCTTCTCCGACCTGCTGGAGAAGCTGCCGCGCGAAGACGGCGGCATGGACGAAACCGACGAGGCCTGGACCGACTGGCGGCAAGCGCGCGACAGTGCGTACACGCAGCTGGGCCATCTGCTCGTGGCACCGAAGACGGCCGCCGCGCCGCCCTCGCAGCAACAGCCGCAATGGAGCGTCGACGGCCTGCGTGCCGGCCCCAACTGCTTCTACGGCGACGCTTACCGCCACGCCACGAAGACGCTGACCCAGCGGATGGAGCGCGCGACTGGCGACAAGGCCGCCGGCCCTTATGTGCTGCACTGGCTCCAGACACAGGATGCCGTGTTCGACACCTGCGGCAACCGGGTCGGCACGGCGCCCGAGTTGCCGGCCCACGCACCCGCCTGGCTCAAGGCCGACCACGCCTACCAGTTGGCCGCGCAGAGCTTCTACGGCGGCAATCTCGACGGTGCAGACGCTGCGTTCGCCGAGATCGCGGCCGACAAGACCAGCCCCTGGCACGACCTCGCGGCCTACATGCGGCTGCGCGTGCTGGTACGCCAGAACCCGGGCGATGAAAACTCTTCCTCGTCCAGCGACGGCGCGGGCACGGAAAGCGCCGAAGCCCTCAAGCAGCAGGCCGCGCTCACCAAAGCGGTCGACGCCATCGCCCTGCCCCTGCTGAAGAACCAGCGCCTGCAGGCGCTGCATCCCTCGGTGCACCGCCTAGCCGAGGCGCTGCGCATCCGCTACCTGCTGCCCGCCACGCGCATGCAGCGCCTGGCAGACAGCCTGAAGACCATGGGCCCACCCGACGCAGCCGCCGCGAAACTGCTGCTGCTGAACCACGAGTTCCGCGCCTGCAGGATCTTCGGCTGCGCGCACGCCGGCCCGACGCAGAGTGCCGACCTTGCGCTGTGGCTCGTTGCGGTGCGCAACTTCGATGCATCGGGGAGCGGCAAGTGGCGTGAAACCCTGAGCTGGAGCCGCTACCAGCGCACCCACGACCTCGCCTGGCTGATGGCCGCTGCGAGCCTGGTGCCGGTGGCCACCGCGGTCGACGACAAGCGCGAAGCAGAGCTGCAGGCCGCGCTGGCGACCGTGCCCGAAGACCACCCGGCGCGCTTCGCCGCCACCCAGTTGCGCGCCCAGCGCCTGTTCGGACAAGGCCGCTACAAGGAAGCGCGCGACCTCATCGCCGGCGCAGCCGAGTCGCCGCTGATCGCGCACAGCCTCTCGGGGCAGAACCTCGTGAAGGCGCTGCTGCTGCCCACGGCGGCGTCCGAAGAGGAATGGCGCCGTCTCGCGATCCGCCCCGTGGTTGCGCGCCGTGACCCCGAGGCGTTGGAAGCCAAGCCCAATGCAGTGCCGCTGGCCTCCGCCTTCGACGACGACGTGACCCGTTTCCTCAACACACGCGCGCCGCTGCCGATGTGGCTGCGCCTGGCCGCCGACCCAGCGCTCTCGCCCTCGCTGCGCGAGGCGCTGCTGGAAACCGCATGGACCCGCGCGGTGCTGGCCGAGGACTACGCCATGGCTCGCCGCGCGGCCGGAATGCGCATCGCCTCGGCGCCGCAGCCGCCCGCCAAGGCCCCGGACCCGATCGCCGGCATCCGCCGCTCGGTCGCGCTGCCCGACACCGGTGGCGCCGCATGGCGCCGCCTGCTGCTCGAGTGCATGGCCAGTGCCACCGAGACGCTGCTGCCGCCGCACTGGCCCAGCGCCGACTGGGGCGTGCTGTCCACGCCGCTGCTGCCGGCGCGCGATCCGGGTGCCAACATGAATACCTCCGCCGGCGGCTACAACAAGTGGTGCCGCCCGCTCGGCGTGATGACCACCGGCCCGCAGGCCGCCATCGCCGCCGATTTCGAGATGCCCTCGTTCCTGCCGCAAGACGAGCGCAGGCAACAGACCGCGCTGGTCGAGAAGCTGCGCGGCATCCCGCAGGACTCGGTCTACTTCACTCAGGAGAGCCTGGCCCTGATGGCGCGCAAGCGCACCGATCCGCTGGTACCGCAGGCACTCTCGGTGGCGGTGAAGATGGCCCGCTACACCTGCCAGGACAAGGTGGTGGGCGACTGGTCGCGCAAGGGCCTGCAGGCCTTGCATACGAACTATCCCGATTCGACCTGGGCGGCCAACACGAACTACTGGTACGGCGGCCGGTAAGAAAGAAACGGCGCGGCGCCTGCAGTCTCTTTGCTACTTCGGCCGGATTGCGTCCGCCGTCCCCTGGATGAAGGCCTTGATGCTCTCGATGTCGTCGCCCGAGAGCTTGCCCGTGAAGTCGGGCATGCCGCGCGCCATGGCCGGGCCTTTCAGGATGAACTTGTCGAGGTTCTCGATGTAGGCCGAGTCCATGTAGCCGAGGTTGGGGATGTTGCCGCCGCGGTCCACGCCCGGCACGCCGTGGCAGAACACGCAGTTGCTCACGTAGAGCATGGTGCCGGCCTGCACCTTGGCGGGGTCGTACTTCACGCCCTGCACCAGCTTGTCCATGCGGTACTGCACGAAGTCCGGCATCTTGGCGGTGCCGCCGACCGCGAAGGTGTAGACCATGCCCGGCCCCTGCTTCTTGGTCGCGCGCTGCGCGAGGCCGTAGACACCGCCCCAGCCCACGGCCACCGACACGTACTGCTTGCCGTCGACCATGTAGGTGGAAGGCGCGGCGACCACGCCCGTGCCGGTGGGCGTCTCCCAGAGCTTCTCGCCGCTCTTCGCGTTGTAGGCCAGCAGGCGGCCGTCGGCCGTGCCCTGGAACACGAGGTTGCCGGCGGTGGTGAGCGTGCCGCCGTTCCATGGCGATGCGTAGTCGACGCCCCAGGCTTCCTTCTGCGCCACCGGGTCCCACGCGACGAGCCGGCCGAAGGGCTTGCTCTTGGGCGGCTCGACGTTGGCGAACTTGCCCGTGTTCCAGCCCAGCGCCGCATGCGGACGGCCCGGCGCGTTCTGGTCGAACTTCCAGTCCTTGTCGTCCATCAGGTTGAGCGGCACATGCTGCGCGGGCAGGTAGGCGAGGCCCGTCTGCGGGTTGAACGACATCGGGTGCCAGTTGTGCGCGCCAAAGGGGCCGGGGATGCTGTCGCCGGGCTTCTCGTTCTGGCGCGCGGCGGCGATCTCGATGGGCCGGCCGTTCTTGTCGTAGCCGGTGGCCCAGTTCACGTCGACGAAATTCTTCGCCGAGATGAAGCGGCCGTTGGTGCGGTCGATGACGAAGAAGAAGCCGTTCTTCGGCGCGTGCAGCAGCACCTTGCGCGCCTTGCCGTCGACCTTGACGTTGGCCAGGATCATCGACTGCGTGGAGGTGTAGTCCCAGTTGTCGCCGGGCGTCTCCTGGTAGTGCCACACGTACTTGCCGGTGTCGGGGTTGAGCGCCACCACCGAGCCGAGGTAGAGGTTGTCGCCGCCCTTGGGGCTGCGCGCCTTGGCAGCCCAGGGCGAGCCGTTGCCGGTGCCCACGTACATCAGGTTGAGCTCGGGATCGAAGGCCAAGCTGTCCCACGCGGTGCCGCCGCCGCCGGCTTCCCAGTACTTGCCGCTCGGGTCCCAGGTCTTGGCGGCGCGCGCCATCGACTCGTCCTCGAAAGGCTTGCCCGGATCGCCGGGCACCACGAACCAGCGCCACTTCTGGTCGCCCGTCTTCGCGTCGTAGGCCGTGACGAAGCCGCGCACGCCGTACTCGGCACCACCGTTGCCGATGATGACCTTGCCCTTGAAGACGCGCGGCGCGCCGGTGATGGTGTAGCTGCCCTTCTAGCCCTCGATGGTGTTCTTCTCCCAGACCTTCTGGCCGGTGGCGGCATCGAGCGCGATCAGGCGGCCGTCGTAGGCGGCCACGTAGACCCTGCCTTCGTACAGCGCCACGCCGCGGTTCACCACGTCACAGCAGCCCTTGTAGCCTTTGGATCTATCGACCTGCAGATCGAAGGTCCAGAGCTTCTGCCCGGTGCGCGTGTCGATCGCATGCACCACGCTCCACGAGGCGGTGACGTACATGATGCCGTCGACCACCAGCGGCGTGGCTTCCACGCCGCGCGTCGATTCGAGGTTGTACGACCAGACCAGCCCGAGCTGCTTCACGTTGCCCGCGTTCACCTGGTCGAGCTTGCTGAAGCGCGACTCGGCATAGTCGAGGCCGATGCTGGACCAGTCGGGTGTTTTCTGCGCCGCGTTGGCGCGCACGAAGCTGCCGTCGACCTTCCTGGTGGCCGCGGCGGCGCGGTCCTGCGGACTCTGGGCCGTGGCCATCGCCGCACCCAAGCACAACAATGCGCCGGCCAGCATGCGCAGCCCGGTGGTGGTTTTTTTCATCGTGGGTCTCCTTGTGGCACAAGGATCGTTCTCACGGGCCTTGCATTCACCCCCGGGATTTCCCCAATCGAGCCTTGTTCCATTGCGGAACACATTCGCTGTGGTCCCCGAATCCTGGGAGGCATCGAACACCATGGCCATCGAGAGCTTCGACAAGTTCGACCGGCTCGGCACGGCGGATGCGCCGCGCCAACTCTTCGCCAGCACGCCGGCGCAGCGCGTGGCGCTCGCGCGGCGGCAGTTCTTCGAGGAAGGTGTGCGCCCCTCGGGCCTGATCGGCGAGGCGGTGCTGCAGTCGTGGATGCGCTGCAGCCGCACCCACGCCGACCGGCAGCGCATCGTCCCCTTCGATGCCGTCACGCCGAGCCGCCTGCATGCCACGCTCGCACGCAACCGCGAACTGCTCGAGGTGGCGCGACAGGAACGCGTGCAAATGGAGAACACGCTCGCCGGCACCGACTGCCGCGTGATCTTGACCGACCGCGAGGGCGTGGTGGTGCATGTCACGCAGCAGCCCTCTGCCGCGCACCAGCCGGTGCTGCGCAAGACCGCGCGCGTGGGGGTGAACATCTCGGAGCGCATCGTGGGCACCACGGCGCCGGGCATCGTGACGAGCACCGGGCAGGCCTGCACCGTGGACGGCGCCGAGCACTACTTCGACGTGCTGTGCGAGATGCAGTGCGCAGCGGCGCCGATCCGCGACGTGACCGGTCGGCTGGCCGGCGTGCTCGACCTCACAGTGGAGGCGCGGCGCTTCGGCTTCGATGCGGCGTCGATGGTGTCGCTCTACGCGACGACGATCGAGAACCGGCTGCTGCAGGCGCAGTCGCGCGACCACCTGATCCTGCGCTTCCAGGCCAGCCCGACCTTGCTCGGCACGCCGCTCGAAGCACTCGCTGGCATTGCGCCGGACGGCACCATCGCCTGGCTCAACAACGCGGGCGCGCGGCTGCTGGGGCGGCTGCCCGAAGCGGCGGACGAGCGCGATGTCGAATACCTGCTGGGCCACGATCTCGCGAGCCTGCTGCGGCTGGGCCGCCGTGAATCCGCGCAGCCGCTGCGGCTGGCGAGCGGGCTCGGCGTGTGGGTGCAGGCGCACCTGAAGGGCGCGGACGGCGTGGACTTCAAGCATGCGGTGGCGATGCCGGGCGTTCACGCACCGGCGTCTGTCGAACACTCGGCGGACACGGCCGCCACCGAAGACTGCACAGCGACGACCACCGACGACAACGAACCGGCACCGCACGCCGCAACGCTGCGCGAACACAGCCGCAAGCTGATCGAGGAAACGCTCGCGGCGCACGGCGGCAACGTGTCGCGCGGCACGCTCTATCGCCGCATGCGCGGCTGGCGCGAGCCCCCCTGCGACTCATCGTGATATCCAGCCCCGTTGCATACCTTCAGAGATGCATCAACGCCTGCAGGAGCATCCGGCTCGCCGGCGTGGGCTCGGCGAGCGCAGGCACGGCCAGATAGCTGACCCGGTGTGCCCACGGTTCGTCGAGCGGCACGAAGGCCAGGTTCGGGAACTGCGCCTGCTGCTCCAGGCTGGCCTGGGGAAGAAGTCCGATGCCGAGCCCGCATTGCACCATGCGACTGGCCGAGTCCATGCCCTTGACCTGGATGCGCGTTCGCAGGCGAACGCCATGCTTGAGCGCCTCCTTGGCCACGCGGCTCGCGAGCGCGGTGCCGGGCGGCAGCTCCACCCATTCTTCCTTGAGCAATTGCTTGAAACGCAGGCGCTTGCGCTTCGCAAGCCGATGGTTCACGGGCAGGATCACGACCAGCCGCTCCGTGCGATAGGGCTGCAGCGTCAGGCCCGGGATTTCTCCGTCGGCAACGAAGACGCCGACATCGGCCCGCTGCTGCAGCAGCAGTTCGACGATCTCCGCGCTCGTGTGCTCGGCCAGTTCGATCTTGATGCTCGGATGCTGGCGCAGGAACAGCGCCAGGTCCTGCGGCAGGTGCTGCACGATGGCCGAGATCGAGGCGACGAGCTGGATGCGGCCGGACACGCCGGCCTGCAGGTTCTGCAACTCGGCATCGAGCGCCTCGACGTCATCCATCATCGCGCGTGCGTAGCGTGCGATCGACAGGCCGGCAGCGGTCAGTCCGGCGCCACGCGCGGTGCGGTGCAGCAGCGCCGTGCCCATGGCCGCTTCCAGCTGCGTGATGCGGCGGCTCGCAGCCGAAGGAACGATGTACAGGGTTGCCGCTGCGCGCGACAGGCTTCCCTCGTGCTCGATCGCCGCGATGAGCTTCAAGGTCGCAAGGTTCAGATGGTCCAGCAGGGGGCGTCGAAGTTTCATGGGTTCGGAGGCTGGTGTTGCCGCGACGGCAACGCTGTTATGCATAAATGTCGCTGGGCAGGCGGCAGGGACTGCGTCAGCATGCGAGCCATTCCAACAGAGACAAGTCATTCATGCAGCAGATTCTGAACCTGCGCGATCTCACGATGATCGAGCGCGTCCACGCCCGCGGCGGGCGGTTTCGCTACTACCCGCTGTTGTCCGGCCGGGACGGCAGCGCGGGCAACTTCTTCCTCCAGCTCTCCAACACCTTCAACGACTTCGACTCGCCGCGCCATCGCCACAACTTCGACCAGGTGCGGGTGCAGCTCGAAGGCGATGCCGACTTCACGCGCGATGGCGTCATGAAGCCGGGAACGATCGGCTACTTTCCCGAAGGCGTCTTCTACGGTCCGCAGAGCATCTCGGGCGAGTCGCTCACGCTGGTGCTGCAATTCGGCGGTGCGAGCCGCAGCGGCTACCTTTCCGAAGCGGCGTTCCAGCATGGCATCAGCGAGTTGAAGGAAACCGGGCGCTTCGAAGCGGGCGTCTACAAGGTGGCCAAGCCCGGGGGCGGCACGCGCAACCAGGATGCCTACGAAGCCGTGTGGGAACACATGAACGGCCGCGAGCTGCACTACCCCGAAAGCCGCTACGACAAGCCGATCTTCATCCGCCCCGCTGCGGCCGACTGGGTGCCCGATGCACAACGGCCCGGCGTGTCGCGCAAGCACCTGGGCACGTTCTCCGAGGCGCAGACCACGCTCTCGCTGATCGGGCTGACGGCCGACGCCGAAGTCGAGGTGCCGCCGAACACCATCGTGTTCGTGCTGGAGGGGAAGGGCAAGGCGGGCGATGGCGACTGGGAGCTGCGATCCTCGCTGTACAGCGGGGAGGCGGCGAGCGCGATGGCGGTCGACGTTGCCAGCCAGCTTCTCCAGATCCAGTTGCCGAGACTCTGAGCATGGCCGATCGCCACTTCGACGGCCGGCGCCGCCGCACGATTCTCGGGCTCGGTGCAGCCCTGGCGGGGTCACCGGTGCTGCGCGCATGGGCCCAGGACTTTCCTTCCCGGCCGATCTCGCTGGTGGTTCCGTTCCCGCCGGGCGGCGGCTTCGACACCATTGCCCGGCCCTTCTCGGACCGGCTCGGCAAGCTGCTCGGGCAAACGGTGATCGTCGACAACCGCCCGGGCAGCGGCGGCAACATGGGCACCGATGTCGTCGCCCGCGCGCCGGCCGACGGCTACACGCTGCTGTTTGCCAACGACTACCTCGCGACCAATCCGAGCGTGAACCGCAACGTGCGCTACGACCCGCTCAAGGACTTCGTGCCTGTGAGCATGATCGGCACCACGCAGGTGGTGATGGCGGTGCGGCCCGATTTCCCGGCGAAGAATTTCGAAGAGCTGGTCGCGCTCTCGAAGCAGAAGTCGCTGAGCTACGGAACGCCCGGTGCGGGCACCTCGCCGCATCTGGTGGGCGAGTACCTCTCCTCGATCTCTCCGCTCAAGTCCCTGCATGTGCCATACAAGGGCACGGCACCGGCCGTCAACGATGCGATGGGCGGACAGATCGACATGGTCTATGCGACCTCGCCCTCGGTCGCCACCCAGATCGCGGCCGGCAAGCTGCGCGGCATCGCGGTGTTCGGCGAACAGCGCAGCACGCAGCTGCCCGACGTGCCCACCCTCAAGGAGATCGGCGGCCCGCCGGTCAACTACGAGGTCTGGTATTGCCTGCTGGCCCCCGCCGCCGTACCCACGCCCGTGCTCTCGACGATCCGCGGCGCCACGCGCAAGGCGCTCGACGCGGACCTGAGCGCACGCCTGGCACGCCTGGGCTACGCGGTGAAATCCAGCGGCCCGGAGGAGGTCGTGCGCGTGATCCAGGAGAGCCTGGCACGCTGGAAAGACGTGGTCGCACGAGCGAACATCTCGATCGAGTAGAAGACGCGCGAGGTTCGGTCAATCGCGCTGCGATCGACCGCCACTTCAACGGCAGTTCGAGAATTCTTGCCATCGAAACGCCTTATGCAACAACCATATGCGCCATGGTCGGCACAGGACTCGGGATATCGATCGTCAATCCTGTGGTGTCACGCGCGCTTCGAATGCCCGTGCGAGCTGCATTTGAAGAACTCAATTCCTGGCAGCGTGCCCATGTGCCCTGTGCACCCGCCCTGAACAAACGGACTTCAGCGCTTCGGCAACGCGTAGGCGATCACATGGTCCCCGGTGCGCGTACCGAGCGACCCATGCCCACCGGCAGCCACCACCACGAACTGGCGCCCATCGCTGCCCCGATAGGTCATCGGCGTGGCCTGCCCACCGGCCGGCAGGCGGCTGCGCCAGAGCTCCTTGCCGTTGCCGACGTCGTAGCCACGCACATACTGGTCGAGCGTGCCCGACAGAAAGGCCACGCCACCCGCCGTCATGACGGGCCCGCCGAGGTTCGGTACACCCATCGCAAAAGGAAACGGCACCGGCGAGCTGTCGCGCACCGTGCCGTTCTTGTGCTTCCAGATGACCTTGCCGCTGCGCAGGTCGACGCCGGCCACGTTGCCCCAGGGCGGCGCCTGGCAGGGCAGGCCGAGCACCGAGGTGAACGCGCTGAGCTTGATCGCGAAGGGCGCGCCGAAGTTCTCGTTGAGCGTGGGCAGGCTGTCGTTCGGGCGATTCTTGCCCTGCACATACAGCGAGGTGTCGTCGGCGCGCGGCACGAGCTGCGACACGAAGGCCAGCAAGGCTGGCGTGGTGAAGGCGATCTGCCGCTGCGGATCGACCGCGATGCCGCCCCAGTTGAAGACACCGAAGTTCCCGGGATAGATCAGCGAGCCCTGCGTCGACGGCGGCGTGAACCGGCCCTCGTAGCGCAGTCGATGAAAGGCGATGCGGCAGGCCAGCTGGTCGAACACCGTGGCGCCCCACATATCGGCCGGCGTGAGTGCGGGCGGATCGAAGGAGAGGCCCGACACCGGCTGCGTAGGCGCGCTCCGGTCGCCCGCCGCCGCGCCCTGCGGCGCGGGCCGCTCGTTGACCGGCACGATGGGCTTGCCGTTGCGGCGGTCGAGCACGAAGAGCTCGCCCTGCTTGGTGGGCTGCACGAGCGCCGGAATGGTCTCGCTGCTGACGCGCAGGTCGATGAGGCTGGGCTGCGCGGGCACGTCGTAGTCCCAGAGGTCGTGGTGCACGGTCTGGCAACTCCAGCGCACGCGGCCGCTCGCGAGATCGAGCGCCACCACCGACGACGAATAGCGTTCTGCGCCTGCCGTGCGCTTGCCGCCCCACTGGTCGGGCGGCTGGTTGCCCGTGGGCACGTAGACCAGCCCCAGCGCCTCGTCCACGCTCGAGATCGACCAGCTGTTGGGCGAGTTGGGCGTGTAGGTTCGGTCTGCCGCGATGGGCGCAGTCTCGTCGGGGTTGCCCGAATCCCAGTTCCACACCAGCGCGCCGGTGTTGACATCGAAGGCGCGGATCACACCCGAGGTTTCCTTGGTCGAGGCGTTGTCCAGCACCGTGCCGCCCACGACGATGAGCGAGCGCGTCACGACCACCGGCGAAGTCGAGTAGTACGAGCCCGCGTTCACGTTGGGCATGTTCTTCCAGAGATCGATCTGGCCGCTGCCGCCGCCGAAGCGCGTGCAGGGCTTGCCGGTTTCAGGGTTGAGCGCGATGACGCGGCCATCGGCTGTGGGCATGAAGAGCTTGGCGTCGCAGTCACCTGCGGGTGCTGAAGGCGACGGTGACTGCGCGGCGGGCTGCGCCGCGCTGCCCGCGTGGTACGAGAGGCCGCGGCAGGTCAGGTGCTGCAGCGCGAGCGGTCGCTTGATCTCCGGCGTGTAGCGCCAGAGCTGCTCCCCCGTGGTCGCGTTGAGCGCGATCACCGCCTGGTGCGGCGTGCAGAGGAACAGCCGCTCGCCGATCTTGAGCGGCGTGACCTCGAAGGTCGTCTCCTCGGGGTCGCCGGGCTGGCCGCGCACGTCACCGGTGCGGAAGTGCCAGGCCTCTTCGAGCTGCCCGACGTTGGCCGGCGTGATCTGGTCGAGCGCCGAGTAGCGCTGGCCGAAGCCCGTGCCGCCGTAAGCCGTCCAATCGTCCTTCGGCGGTGGCGGGCTGGCGAGCGCGGCTGCCGTGGTTGCCGCGTTGGCCGGCGCATCGGGCAGCGGCGCCATGCCGTCGATGCGGCCGGGCTCGCGAGTCCACGAGAACACCGCGGCGACCAGGAAGGCCGCGAGCACCGCGCCGAGAACGGCGCGCGTCCGTCCGATCCCCGTGGCGTCCCGGCGCGCGAGCGCACGCCCCACCCAGGGCGTGAGCAGGAACAGGCCGAACACGAAGAACACGTCGCCGCGCGCGGCCAGCGGCCACCAGTCGAAGCCCACTTCCCACAACGCCCAGACCAGCGTGCGCAGGACCACCGCCGCATAGAACAGCAGCCCGATGCCGCCGCCGCGCTTCAGCAGCCAGACCGAAGCGATGAGCCCGAGACCCGCAACGAGGTAGTACCACGAGCCGCCGAGTGCAATGAGCCACGCACCCGCCACAGTGAGCGCGAGGCCCGCGAGGCCGATGACCACGGCCGTCACGACAAGCAATGCGGAATGCGGCGAGGACTCGGCGGGCTGGGTGAACTGGGCGGAGGAACGCGTCATGACCTGGACTCCCTGAGGCGGAGTCCAGACGTTAGGGCATCGACCGCGCCGCGCGCGTAGGCCGAAGGCTCAGGCGGTGGCCAGAACCCGTTCGGCGCGCGCGCGCCGCGTCCTGGCATCGGGTTGCAGCGGCCTTAAGTATTCGTGCAATGCCAGCGCTGCGGCGCCGACCGCGGGTGCGAGTTCTTCATAGCGCGCGGTGCGCAGATCGGGCGCCGGCATGCCGGCGCCATCGGCGTGGCGCTTCACGCTCTCGAACGCGGCCTGCGCAAAGCCGCGATGCGCCGCCGACGACTTGCCGCCGAGCACGATCGCGCGCGGATTGAAGGTCACCCAGAGGTTCTGCAGCAGCACGCCGAAGAAGGCCGCGGCGCGATGCATGTCTACGCCCTCGCGCTCCAGCGTGCGCGAACCGAAGAAGGCTTCGGCGCAACCGCGCCGGCCGCACGAGCACAGCGGGCCGTCGAGTTCGAGGATGGTGTGGCCGATCTCGCCGGCCATGCCCTGCGCGCCGGTGAAGAGGCGGTC
>CAMATD010000111.1 GCA_945860785.1 Variovorax sp. YR752
CTTCGCAGCCAGCGCCACCACGGCTTCAGGCGCTGCATCCGACCCCATCAACATCTGCGCCGCATTGCCCGGAAGAATCTCCAGCACCAGGAACACGATGACCGAAGCGCCGATCAGCGTGCCGATCAACGTCAGGGTGCGCTTGAGCAGGAACAGGCCCATTTCAGTGGCTCCGCTGTGGACTCTTGTTCGGGGCGCAGCTGTAGTGCTGGCCGATCAACAACCGCTCTGAGCGATCACGCCGGCGGTGTGCTCTGCGCAGCGAAATAAAGGAGGAGGCATGCGGCCTTAGGCCGCGCCGGGGACATTCGCGGAGCAGAGCACACCGTCGGCGTGATCGTGCCCTGAACAGCAGCGCCCCAAACGCACACCGCGACGAACCGAAAAGCAGGGCTTCATGCCGAGATGCAGTCGGCAATCGCGCGCCCCACGTCCACGGTCGACGCGGCGCCGCCCATGTCGCGGGTCCGGGGACCTTCGCTCAGCACCGTCTCGATGGCCGAGAGCACGGCAGCCGAGGCCTGTGCGTACACGGGGTCGTCGTTGCCCAGGTGGTCGAGCATCAGCGCGGCCGACCAGATCTGGCCGATCGGGTTGGCGATTCCCTTGCCGGCGATGTCGGGCGCCGAGCCATGCACCGGCTCGAACAGCGACGGAAACTTGCGCTCGGGGTTCAGGTTGGCCGACGGCGCGATGCCGATGGTGCCGGTGCACGCAGGCCCCAGGTCGGACAGGATGTCGCCGAAGAGGTTGGAGGCCACGACCACGTCGAACCAATCGGGGTGCTGCACGAAGTGCGCGCACAGGATGTCGATGTGGTACTTGCTGGTGGCGATGTCGGGGTAGCGCTTCGCCATTTCGGCCAGCCGCTCGTCCCAGTACGGCATGGTGACCGAGATGCCGTTCGACTTGGTCGCCGCCACGAGGTTCTTGCGCGGGCGCTTGCTCGCGAGTTCGTAGGCGTACTTGAGGATGCGGTCGACGCCGTGGCGCGTGAACACGGCCTCCTGGATCGCCATTTCGCGCGGCGTGCCTTCGAACAGCCGGCCGCCCACCGAGGTGTACTCGCCTTCGGTGTTCTCGCGCACCACCAGAAAGTCGATGTCGCCGGGCTGGCGGTGCGCGAGCGGTCCGGGCACGCCGGGCATCAGGCGCACGGGACGCAGGTTCACGTACTGGTCGAACTCCCTGCGGATCTTGATCAGGAGACCCCAGACGGCGGTGTGATCGGGCACCTTGTCGGGCGCGCCCACGGCACCGAAGTAGATGGCGTCATGGCCCTGAATCTTGTCGGCCCAGTCGGCCGGCATCATCAATCCGTGGCGGAGGTAGTGGTCGGAGCCCCAGTCGAAATGGTCGAAGCTGAACTCGATGCCGAACTTGCGGCTCACGGCGTCGAGCACGCGAAGACCTTCGGGCACCACTTCGACGCCGATGCCGTCACCCGGGATGACGGCGATTCTGTGTTTTCTTTGCATCAGACACCTGCTTCAAGACTGTTTCACGAACAAGTCTAGAACCGGGTACAGCACGGCCGGATCGGGGTTCGCACGTACTTTGTCTTGCCAAAATCAGAATGCGATCGGACCCGCCCCACCAATGGGCGATCGATTCAATCGGCTTCCAAATCCTTGTTGGCCTTCTATTTTTTTGAAGGCATTTGGGGACTCGTGATGCTTCAGGTCAAGAAGAACAGCGCATGCTGCCGGTGCATGTGTGCCCGGTCGAGCAGCCATTGCCTGAGCGCGAACCTCTCCAGTCGCTCTGCGACCGGCACACAGCGCGCATAGGCCTGGGCCAAGAGCTCGTAGTGGGTGTCCAGGGCTCCTTCACAAGGCAAGCCCGAGGCGAGGGATGCGCTCTCTTCAAGAAGGGGGCACACGCCCATGCCCTGCATCTCCAGGACCAGCTTCTGCCGCTCGAGCAGCAGGTGCTGCTGCGCGTGGGCTCGCCGCTGCGGCCCCTGGGCGCGGAAAATCCGCTGGGCTTTCGCACCGCCGACCACCATCAGCGTGACATCGAGACGGGCAAACAAGTGCAGCCACGACTCGATGTCTATTTCTTCAATCAGCGCCGGCTCGTTCGCTTTCATGAATTGTCTCCATGGCCAGGCATGATCTGCCGCGGCTCGTTTTTTTTTCTTCTCAGGACATCAGGGCATCAGGTCGTCGAACGCTGCGACGACCTGATCCGGGTTCTACCCGCCGGGATCACGCAAGGTCGAAGCGATCCAGGTTCATCACCTTGGTCCAGGCCGCGACAAAGTCACGGACGAACTTCGCCTCTGCATCGGCACTTCCATAGACTTCGGCCAGGGCTCGCAGCTGGGAGTGCGAACCGAAGATGAGGTCGGCACGCGTGCCGGTCCACTTGCGTTGAGCGGTACTGCGATCGTGCCCTTCGAACACGTCCTGGTCCGCCGACACCGGCTTCCACTGCACGCCCATGTCGAGCAGGTTCACGAAGAAGTCGTTGCTCAGCGCTTCGGGCCGTTGGGTCCAGACGCCGTCCTGGGACTGGCCGACGTTGATGTTCAGAACACGCAGGCCGCCCACCAGGACCGTCAGTTCCGGCGCGCTCAGCGTCAGCAGTTGCGCCCTGTCGATCAGCAAGGCCTCGGACGAAACGCTGTACTTGCCCTTCAGGTAATTGCGACAGCCATCCGCAACCGGTTCGAGCACGGCGAACGCGTCCACATCGGTCTGCGCCTGAGAGGCGTCCATGCGGCCCGGCGTGAAGGGCACCGTCACGGCGTGACCCGCTTTTTTCGCCGCCTGTTCCACACCGGCCGAACCGGCCAGCACGATCAGGTCGGCCAGCGAGATCTTCTTGCCGCCGGACTGCGCGCCGTTGAACTCGCTCTGGATACCTTCCAGCGTCTTCAACACCTTCGCCAGTTGCTCGGGCTGGTTGACGGCCCAATCCTTCTGCGGTGCGAGACGGATGCGCGCACCGTTCGCCCCACCGCGCTTGTCGGAGCCGCGGAAGGTGGAGGCCGACGCCCAGGCGGTCGACACCAGCTGCGAAACCAGCAGGCCCGAAGCGGCGATCTTGGCCTTGAGGGCTGCGATGTCCTTGTCATCGACCAGCAGGTGATCGACCTCGGGGATGGGGTCTTGCCAGAGCAGTTCTTCCGTCGGGACCTCAGGGCCAAGATAGCGCGGGCGCGGTCCCATGTCGCGGTGCGTCAGCTTGAACCAGGCACGGGCGAACGCGTCGGCGAACTGGTCCGGGTTCTCGAAGAAGCGCCTGGAGATCTTTTCGTAGGCCGGGTCGAGCCGCAGGGAGAGGTCCGTGGTCAGCATGGTCGGCGCGCGACGCTTGGACGGGTCGTGGGCATCCGGAATGATGCCGGCACCCGCGCCACCCTTGGCGACCCACTGGTGCGCACCGGCCGGGCTCTTGGTCAGTTCCCATTCGAAGCCGAACAGGTTCTCGAAGAAGAAGTTGCTCCATTGCGTCGGCGTCTGGGTCCAGGTGACTTCCAGGCCGCTGGTGATCGCGTCGCCGCCCTTGCCGGTGCCGAAGCTGTTGGCCCAGCCAAGGCCTTGTGCCTCGATGCCTGCGCCTTCCGGCTCAGCGCCTACATGCTTGACATCGCCGGCGCCGTGCGTCTTGCCGAAGGTATGGCCGCCGGCGATCAGCGCGACCGTCTCTTCATCATCCATCGCCATGCGGGCGAAGGTCTCGCGGATATCCCTGGCCGCAGCGAGCGGATCCGGATTGCCGTTGGGACCTTCGGGGTTGACGTAGATCAGGCCCATCTGGACGGCCCCGAGCGGGTTCTCGAGCTCCCGGTCGCCGGTGTAGCGCTTGTCATCGAGCCAGGTCTTCTCGGAGCCCCAGTAGACGTGTTCTTCCGGCTCCCAGACATCCTCGCGCCCGCCGGCAAAGCCGAAGGTCTTGAAGCCCATCGACTCCAGCGCGACGTTGCCCGTGAGGATCATGAGGTCGGCCCAGGAGATCTTCTTGCCGTACTTCTGCTTGATCGGCCACAGCAGCCGCCGCGCCTTGTCGAGGTTGCCGTTGTCCGGCCAGCTGTTGAGCGGCGCGAAGCGCTGCTGCCCCGCACCGGCGCCGCCGCGGCCGTCGGCGGTGCGGTAGGTGCCGGCGCTGTGCCAGGCCATGCGGATGAAGAGAGGGCCGTAGTGACCGAAGTCGGCCGGCCACCAGTCCTGCGAGTCGGTCATCAGCGCCAGGAGATCCTTCTTCACTGCCGCGAGGTCCAGGCTCTTGAATTCTTCGGCGTAGTTGAATTCCGTCCCCATGGGATCGGACAGGGTCGACTGCTGGTGCAGGGCATTCAGCTTCAATTGATTGGGCCACCAGTCCCGGTTCGTCGTGGCGTTGCCAGCGGTGTGATTGAAGGGGCACTTTGCTTCGGTTGACATATGGGTCTCTGCCTTTTTCGTGGTGGATGAAGGTTAGGTGAGCGGCAAGAATATGCAACGGGTATGCAATGAGGAAATTGAATGATCTCAATTCATCAATAGTCACAACCTATGATTTGGCGGGTCAGAGGGTAGCGGCACCGTGCGCATCGACTCACGTGCGATGCAGGCCTGGCGCCGGGAGAAATCGATCGCTGGCGGCAGCAAAAAAACAAAAAGCCAAGGGGCTTTTACCAATCAACGGCTAGCGTATTTGGAGGAGAGGGAGGCAGTCACACTGCCTTATTCCATGCGGGCTGCGAGTCCAGATTTCGGATGATGCCTACGGGGATGCCTACTTGCCGATTCCGATCTTCGTCTCGCTACAACAACGCGCTCCTCGCTCTAGTGGCTCGTCCTTTGCCCGCACGGGCCGCGCAGTAGTCACACAACGTGTCATGGCTGCACCCCTCTCCCTCCATCCCCTGTCGGTGCGTTCGCGGCGTGCCCCAAGCACGCCGTCGGCCTGACAGGCTAATGTTCGTAAGGGTTTACACCTCATCCACAAGTGCACACTCAAAATATTACAATTCGAATCTTTATTTACCAATAGTTCGAATGATTAACGAATTACAAATTAACCGTCTCGTCAACTCAGTCGAGCAACTCGCGTCGAGAGACGAAACTGTAATTCGTCGAACGTCGCGTCGAATGGCGCTGGAGTGGGATGACGTAACGCAAGTCATTGATTTCCTGCATTCTCCTTATGAAAGAGGTCACTGGGAACTCCGCGCAGACTGGATTGGATCCTCTACTCTATCGGTCTATCTACTCGGAAAACTCGGAACACTCAGCGCCCTGGATGAGGTCCAAGACGAAATACGCCTAAGCGGCATAGGTTTGAGGCGTCGACTTCCGGATGAGAAACACGAGGAATTGCTTAGAACCACAAGCCGTCTTTCCTCAATAAATACATTGTTTCAATTTTCAATTGAATTACTGGACAACGGATCGACGGAAGTCGAACTTGAGCAAGAAGATGAGTGGATTGAAAAGATTGATCCAGCCGAGCTTAAATCGACTTTCCCAGAAGCTTGGAACATTTTCAAACAAGAAATCTTGCCCAATTACATTGATAGCGCGATTGACGATGGATTTCTTCAAGGGAAAAATGGACTCTCGTACATTCTTGCCTCGCCAAAAGACAGAGTTATAGATCTAATTTCTACAAGCAAATCCTCACTAGATCCGTGGGAACGATTTTACAGTGCTCTAGGGTACATCCAACATGCCTCGATACAACGCGTCTTTGCCCCAGACGAAGCGCTTTTCAAGCCCTACTTCGCGTTCGTTTCAGCGGCACTTCCACGCTTAATCGACGACGAGCGGAGCTATCGAACGTTTGCGCAATCGCTTGATTATTACCAAGCGAATGATTTTCAACACTGTATCAGCACCTTAGGTCTAATTGCAGAAGACTATCTCCAGAGAATCTACACCACGCTTCTCCGCGAGCCTCTCGCAAGCGGCATGACCCTAGGGCAAACCATTGACCGTATTAACAGTCAGATCCAAGACCTATATCCTTCGGCCCGACAGAATCTTATCGCTTTGGATAGTCTATATGAGAAAGTGAACGCAGCCAACTTAGGTCACTCGGCGGAACTTCACTCATTGCTTCGAGACATTCTTTCAAACATCAAGGACGATCGAAACTATTTTTCACGTCGCATTGAGAAAATTGTAAAACCTCAACAGCGCCGCCAGATATTTCCCAAAAAGATTTTGGAAAATTTAAACGAAATGCTGCGATGGAGAAACGCCGCGTCCCATAACAGTAGAATTCCACTAGGCGCGCACGAGGCAGATCGTACTTTATTTTGCCTTATTTGTTTGGTTGATTGGTGGCAAGGAAAAATTAACACATTGGACTGGACCAGAACAAAGATTGAGATCGTGGACGTTTTAATTCTCGATGCTAGGGCCGAAACCTAGCCAAAGAGAGGTTCGATTCCTGTCGAATCACCAACAAATCGTTATGACGCTCTTCGAATCTCAGCATTCATGCGGGTACGAAGGCTGCAATTCATGGAAGCGGAGGTGTCAGATGGGGGTTTCCGAACTGCCTGGAACTCGATCGCTGGGTCGCGAAGGCTGAGCGCACCGAACCTAGCGTAGACACACAGTTGAAATTCATGCCGTCGACCGACTGGAGCCAGGGCGGTCCAATCATTGATCGCGAAGGCATCCAGATTGCGCCCATGCCCGCCAAAGGCTCTACCTGGTGCGCGATATCACTGGGCCGAATCAAGGACCGGGCGACCACTGGAAACGGCTCGTGGATCGAAGGATCCAACACCGCTGGCTGCTGCTATGCGGGCCTACGTTGTGGCGAAATTCGGCACCGACATTCAGAACGGTTGAGCCGCAGTAGCTTTCGCCCATGTGGAAGCCCGACCAGCCCATCGAGATCGCTGGTGAGGCGCTGACCAATCGCGAAGCCTGGCGACGCGAGTTCGGGAATGCTTTCCATGAACTGTGCGCCGACGAGGTCGACGGCGAATGGCTCCGAGGGCTTCGCGGTCTTGCAGAGGTGATCGGTGAGAGTGTTTGTAGGCATCGTGATTCGGATGCCGCTCGATGCCTACCGATTGCCGGTGTGGGACGGCTTTTAACGGTGGGGAATCGACCGGAACGCAGGGCACAGAAACGGCTAAGGCCTTGATACTGTGTAGGTTTCGGTGGGGAATGGGCAAAAAAAAATAGCCCCTTGCGGGGCCATTCTTGGAGGAGAGGGAGGGATTCGAACCCTCGGTACGTTCGCACGTACGCCTGATTTCGAGTCAGGTACATTCGACCACTCTGCCACCTCTCCGGTGCTGTTGGGCCTTCGATTATAGCGGATCTTTTTGCCGCCTCGGCCTCAGCCGCGCAGCAATTCGAGTCCGCCGAGGTAAGGCCGCAACGCCGCGGGCACGTTGATCGAGCCGTCTTCGTTCTGATGGTTTTCAAGCACCGCCACCAGCGTGCGCCCCACCGCCAGGCCCGAGCCGTTGAGCGTGTGCACGAGTTCGTTCTTGCCCTGCGCGTTCTTGAAACGGGCCTGCAGCCGGCGCGCCTGGAAGGCTTCGCAGTTCGAGACCGAGCTGATCTCGCGGTAGGTGTTTTGCGCCGGCAGCCAGACTTCGAGGTCGTAGGTCTTGGTCGAGCCAAAGCCCATGTCGCCGGTGCACAGCAGCACCACGCGGTACGGCAGTTCCAACGCCTGCAGCACGGCTTCGGCGTGGCCGGTCATCAGCTCGAGCGCGTCGTAGCTTTTCTCGGGGTGGACGATCTGCACCATCTCGACCTTGTCGAACTGGTGCTGGCGGATCATGCCGCGCGTGTCGCGCCCCGCGCTGCCGGCTTCGGAGCGGAAGCACGGCGTGTGGGCCGTGAGCTTGATCGGCAGCTGCGACTCAGCCACCACCTCGTCGCGCACGAAGTTAGTCAGCGGCACTTCGCTGGTCGGGATCAGGTAGAGCGCCGAGTGGTCAGGCGCGGGCTCGCCGTCCTGGCCGCCCTTCTTCGCGGCGAACAGGTCGCCTTCGAACTTTGGCAACTGGCCGGTGCCGCTGAGCGTGGCGGCGTTGACGATGTAGGGCACATAGCACTCGATGTAGCCGTGCTTCTCGGTCTGGATGTCGAGCATGAACTGCGCGAGCGCGCGGTGCAGCCGGGCGATCGGCCCCTTCATGACGGTGAAGCGCGAGCCCGCGAGCTTGGCGCCCATCTCGAAATCGAGGCCCAACGGCGCGCCGAGGTCCACGTGGTCCTTCGCAGCGAAGCCCAGCGGCGTGGCGTCTGCACCGGCGCCGCCTTGCGGGCTCCAGCGGCGCATTTCGACGTTGCCGGTTTCGTCCTCGCCGACCGGCACGCTGGCGTGCGGCAGGTTGGGCACGGCCAGCAGCAGTGCCTGCAACTCGGGCTGGAGTTCTTCGAGGCGCTTGGACTGCGATTCCTGCTCGGCCTTGAGCGCGTTGACTTCGGCCATCAGCGCATCGGTCGACTCGCCCTTGGCCTTGAGCGGGCCGATCTGCTTGTTGAGCGTGTTGCGGCGCGCCTGGATTTCCTCGGTGCGAGTTTGCAGGGTCTTGCGCTCGGCCTCGAGCGCGGTGAACGCCGACACGTCGAGGTAGGGCTGGTTCTTCTTGCGTTTTTCGAGGCCGGTCACAGCGGAGGCCAAGTCTTTGCGGAGCAGGGTGATGTCAAGCATGGGGTGATTTTAGGTGGGCGTAGCATCGCGCTCCCACCAACCCACCTCGAAGGGAAAAAGCGATGCAAGCCTATCTGACATTCAACGGCAATGCAGCCGAAGCGCTCGCGTTCTACGCCAAGGCGCTGGACGGAAAGATCACCTTCAGCATGACCTTCGGCGAAAGCCCGATGGGCGGCGACACACCCGCCGCCTACAAGGACAAGATCATGCACGCCACGCTGGAAGCCCGCGGCCACCAGCTAATGGCCTCCAACGCCCCGCCCGAATGGCCTTTCGAGGGCTACAAGGGCTTCTCGCTGTCGGTGCAGGGCAACAACGTGGACGAAGGGAAGAAGCATCTTCGATGCACTGGCCGCCGGCGGCAAGGTCACGATGCCCTATGGCCCGCAGTTCTGGGCCGCGGGCTTCGGCATGCTGACCGACAAGTTCGGCGTGCCGTGGATGGTGAACTGCGAGAAGTAAGGCCGCGACGTCAGGCGACGGTGGCCGGATCCACGTTCGCTCCGCAGACGATCAGGCACACCTTCTCGCCTTCGCGCGGCACGTAGGCACCGGTCTGCAATGCCGCCAGCGGCAGCGCGGCAGCCGGTTCCACGGCGAGCTTCATTTCCTTCCACATCCACTGCTGGGCGGCGCGGCTGGATTCGTCAGCCAGCAGCAGCGCGTCCTGCACCTGCTGCTGCGTGATCTCCCAGGAGATCACGCCGATGCGGCGCGCGCCGAGCGAATCGGCGGCGATGCCGCTCACGTCCACATCGACCGGCTCGCCGGCTTCACGGGCGCGGAACAGCGTCGGCGCCTTCTCGGGCTCGAGCGCCACCACGCGGGCGCGCTTTTCGAACCAGCCGGCCAGGCCGCCGATCAGGCCGCCACCGCCCACGCTCACCAGCACCGAATCCGGCAGGCCGCCCTGCGCTTCGATCTCGAGCCCCAGCGTGCCCGCACCGGCCACGACTTCGGGCTGGTCGTAGGCATGGGTCAGCAAGGCGCCGGTTTCCTTCTGTCGCGTGAGGCAGGCGGCCAGCGCGTCGGGATACAGCTCGCCGACCACGACCACCTCCGCGCCCAGCGCCCTGAGGCGCGCACGCTTGGCTTCGGGCGACACGCCCGGCAGGAACACCTGGCAGCGCACGCCCAACGCCTCGGCAGCGGCCGCTGTGGCGATGCCGGCATTACCGCCGGAGGCGACGACCACGCCGCTCTCGGGAATGTCGTTGGCCAGCAGCCGGTTCATCATGCCGCGGGCCTTGAAGCTGCCGCTGACCTGCATGTGCTCGAGCTTGAGCCAGACCTCCACGCCCGGCACCGTGAGGCCGAAGGCGGCCGCGGGCAGTTTCCAGAGCGGTGTTTCGCGAAGGAAGTGGCCCGATTGCTCGCGCAGCCTGCGGGAGGCGCTCTCTATTTCAGAGCGCCAGTTGGTGTTTGCTTTGTTCAAGAGATGTGTCCTGGAGGGGGAATGTCGTCGAGCTTGAGGCCCTTGGGGAGCGGAAACTTGATGGTTTCCTCGATGCCGTCCATCTTGCGGACCGACACCGCACCGAACGACCGCACGCGCTCGATCACCTCCCGCACCAGCACCTCGGGCGCCGAGGCGCCGGCCGTGAGGCCGACGCGGCCCTTGCCCTCGAACCACTCGGGCCTGAGTTCGTCGGCCGAATCGACCATGTAGCTTTCGGTGCCCAGGCGCTGCGCCAGCTCGCGCAGCCGGTTGCTGTTGGAGCTGGTGGGGCTGCCGACCACGATCACGAGGTCGACCTGCGGGCTCATGATCTTCACCGCGTCCTGGCGGTTCTGCGTGGCGTAGCAGATGTCCTGCTGCTTGGGCTCGCGCACCTTCGAAAAACGCGCGCGCACGGCGGCCGCGATTTCGGCGGCATCGTCCACGCTGAGCGTGGTCTGGGTGACGACCGCGAGCTTGTCGGTTTGCGAGGGCGACACCTTCGCCACGTCGGCCACGTCTTCCACCAGGTGGATGCCGCTCGTGAGCTGGCCCATCGTGCCCTCGACCTCGGGGTGCCCCTTGTGGCCGATCATGATGAACTCGTAGCCTTCCTTGGCGAGCTTGGCGACCTCGACGTGCACCTTGGTCACCAGCGGGCAGGTGGCGTCGAAGACATCGAAGCCGCGGTCGCGCGCCTCCTGCTGCACCGCCTTGCTCACGCCGTGCGCGCTGAACACCAGCGTGGCGCCGGGCGGCACGTCGGCCAGGTCCTCGATGAAGATCGCGCCCTTGGCCTTGAGCTCGTTGACCACGTAGGTGTTGTGCACGATCTCGTGGCGCACGTAGATCGGCGCGCCGAACTTGGCGATGGCGCGCTCGACGATCTCGATGGCACGGTCCACGCCGGCGCAAAAGCCGCGCGGCTCGGCGAGGATGACTTCCTCGATGTTCGGATTCATAGCACTCCGATCAGCTTCACTTCGAAGGTGACGGGCTGGCCTGCCAGCGGATGGTTGAAGTCGAAGCGCACCGCGGTCTCGTTCGATTCGATCACCGCGCCTGCGTAGCTGCCCGTGCCGTCGGGCGTGGGGAACTGCACCACGTCGCCGGTCGCGTACTGCTCGTCGGGATCGCCCATCTGCGCGAGCAGTTTCTTGGCCACCCACTGCTGCATTTCAGGGTTGCGGTCGCCGAAGGGCTCGCCGGCCGGCAGCTCGAAGGTGGCGTGCGTGCCTTCTTCCAGGCCCAGCAGGCGCTGCTCCATGGCAGGCGAAAGTTCGCCGGTGCCGAGCGACAGGGTCGCGGGCTTGTCGGCAAAGGTGTTGATGATGTCGCCCGCCGGCCCGGCCAGCCGGTAGTGCAGGGTCAGGAAGGAGCCGGAAGTCACGACGTGGGACATGGGGGCAGCAGAGGTGAGCAAAGACAAGGTGAGTGTCCCGATAAACTGGACTGCATTTTAAGGACGGGGGACTTCCACCCGTCTCTTCCAAGGTTTCCCGAGGTTTCGATGGCTTTCAAGGATTCCCCGCCAACGCCCGCCCGCGCGAAAAACTCATCGCACGGGGCGCCGCCGCATTGGCCGATGCCGAACTGCTGGCGCTGCTGCTGCGCACCGGCGTGCCGGGCAAGAACGTGCTGCAGATGGCGCAGGAACTGCTCGAGCGCTTCGGTGGCCTCTCGGGGCTGCTGCACACCGGCGCCGAGGACCTCAAGGTGGTCAAGGGCGTGGGCGGCGACGCCAAGCGCGCCGAACTCATCGCGGTGCTCGAACTGGCGCGCCGCGCCATGGCCGAGCAGCTCAGGGAGCGCGCGGTGTTCGACTCGCCCGAGGCGGTCAAGCAATACCTGCAGCTGCACATCGGCTCGCGCCTGCACGAGGTGTTCGTGGTGCTGTTCCTCGACGTGCAGCACCGGCTGATCGTGCTGGAGGAGCTGTTTCGCGGAACGCTCACCCAGACCAGCGTCTACCCGCGCGAAATCGTCACGCGGGCCCTGCACCACCAAGCCGCGGCCGTGGTGCTGGCGCACAACCACCCGAGCGGCAGCGTCGAGCCTTCCCGGGCCGACGAATCGCTCACGCAAACGCTGCGGGCCGCGCTGGCGCTGGTCGACGTGCGCGTGATCGACCATGTCATCGTCAGCCCGGGACAAAGTTTCTCGATGGCCGAAAAAGGATTGCTCTGATGGCCTCGCGTCCCCCCTCGCTCAAGAACCTTGCCGACCTCAAGCAGGTGCAGCGCGCGCTGGCCGAAACCCGCGAGCGCGAAGCGGCCGAGGCAGAGGCCAGGGCCGCGACCGAACGCAGGCGCGCGGCGGAAAAAGATTTGTTCGCGCGCGCCATCGGCGCCACCGAACCGCTGCGCCGCAAGGCCGCCGTGCCGCTCGCGCCCGAGCCGCCGGCGCCGATTCCGGTGCAACACCAGCTCGACGAACAGCGCGTGCTGCGCGAATCGCTGTCGGACGAGTTCGACGTGACCACGCTGCTCGACGTCGACGACGCCATGAGCTTCCGCCGCCCCGGTATCGGCACAGACGTGACGGCGCGGCTGCGCAAGGGCGACTGGTCGATCCAGGCGCAGGTCGACCTGCACGGCCTGCGCAGCGACGAGGCGCGCGAAGCGCTCGGCGGCTTCATCCGCAATGCGTACAAGCAGGGCCTGCGCTGCGTGCGCGTGGTGTACGGCAAGGGGCTGGGCTCGCCAGGCAAGCAGCCGGTGCTCAAGACCAAGACGCAGCGCTGGCTGATCCAGAAGAACGAGGTGATTGCGTTCGTGCAGGCGAAGCCGGCCGAGGGTGGGGCTGGCGCGCTGGTGGTCTTGCTGGCGCCGGCGCGGCGCTGACTTGCTCCCTCTCCCCTTGGGGAGAGGGCTGGGGTGAGGGCATGCGGCGTTCACTTCAACGCCGCGCCTCTTCGATCGCCGATCGCCCTCACCCTAACCCTCTCCCCAAGGGGAGAGGGGACAAGACCGAGGGTTATTTGCTCAGATCGACCTTGTAGACCGAGCGGCCCTTGCCGCTGCCGTCATCTGCCGTCAGCAGCGAGATGTTCGTCAGGCCCGCATCCGTCGCCGCACTGAGCTGCCCCTGCCCCGACGTGAACACCACGTTGCCCGCCGTCGTCACCTTGGTGAAGCTCCAGCTGTGCGCCGCACCGTTGGCAACGCGCGTGATGGTCTTCTTGGCCTTGATGTATTCGATCAGCACATCGCGGTTCGCATCCGGCGACGCATAGATCGTCGCGCGGCCGTCGAGCGCCGGGATGAAGCTCGCACCGCTGGTCGCGCGGTGGTAGTTGTTGGTCGCGATCACGAACTCCTTGGTCGGATCGATGGCCGCGCCCAGGTACGTCAGGTTCTTGATGCGGCTGCCCACGGCCTGCGTCACGTCGATCTCGTACTGCACATCCGGCGTGGTGAACATGTCGAAGTTGTAGTCCGGGAAGGTGCTGATGAGCTGCTGGTCCGCCGTTGCGGCCGGGTCGATCGTGTTGAAGCGCTTGGCCGCCACTTCGAGCCAGCCCTTGATCTCGGCGCCCGTGACCTTCACCGCATACACCGTGTTCGGGTACAGGTAGAGGTCGGCCGCACTGAAGATGGCCAGGTTGCCCACGGCCACGTCGGTGTAGTCGCGCCCGCCCTCGAAGCCCGACTTGAACGGCGCGCTGACCGACAGCACCGGCAGGCTCGCGTACTGCAGCAGGTTGCCCTGGATGTAGTTCTTCACGTAGTCGGCCTGCGCCTGGTTCACGATCTGGATCGCGCCCGGGTCGCCCACGTCGGCGAAGAAGGTGTTCATGCGGAAGTCGGTGCTGCCGATCGGCGTCTTCACGTAGGTGATCGCGGCCTGGTGCTGCGTGTCGATCAGCGGCGCGACCGTCGGGTCGGCGTCGACGTACACCGCCTTGTTGGCGCTGTCCTTGCCGGTCTGGGTGGAGCGCGCCTCGACGAGCGTCTTGCTCTTGTCCACGCCCCAGGCCTTGCCGTCGTACACCAGTTCGAGCTTGATGAGGCCGAGCGTCTTGCCCCACGACGACGCCATCACGGCGGGCACGCCGTTGACGGTGCCGGCCGCGTTGTCCACGCCGGTCTGCGTGAAGCCGGGCTTCGCCGAGACGCGATCGGGGAAGAGCGCATGCTGGTGGCCCATCATCAGCGCATCGATGCCGGGCACCTTCGACAGGTACAGGGCCGAGTTCTCCATGGTCGGCGAATAGGACGAGCCGTCGAGCCCGCCATGCTGCAGCGCGACCACGATGTCGGCGCCCTTGGCGCGCAGCTCGGGGATGTACTTGTTGGCCGCGTCGATCGTACCGTCGACGCGCAGCTTGCCTTCGAGGTAGCGCTTGTCCCAGGTCATGATGCCGGGCGTGGTGAAGCCGATCACACCGACCTTGATCGGCACCGTGACGCTCTTGCCGTCGGGCCCGGTCGCGGTGAACTGCCTCTCCAGAATGACGTAGGGCGCGAGCAGCGGCTTGCCGGTCTTGACGCTCTGCACATTGGCGAGCACCAGCGGGAAATTCGGGCCCACGCATTTCTTGGAGGCATCGACGCCATCGACATCGAGGCCGCCGCCGATCGCCTGGTTGAGAAACTCCAGGCCGTAGTTGAACTCGTGGTTGCCCAGCGTACCGGCATCGAAACCGCCGGCGTGCATGGCCTTGTACATCGACAGCGGCTGTGTGCACGGAATGCGGTTGATCAGCGCCTCGTAGTCGGCCAGCGCCGTGCCCTGGATGGTGTCACCGCTGTCGAACAGCATCGTGTTCGCGAACTCCTTGCGCGCGGCCTTGATCAGCGTGGCGGCACGCTCGTAGCGTACGACTTGTCTTCGGCCAGCTTGAAGTAGTCGAAGCTGAGCACGTTGAAATGCAGGTCGGTCGTCTCCAGCAGGGCGACCGTGGTGCGCGTGTCCTTGGCCACGGGCGCCGGTGCGGGCGCCGGGACTGGGGCAGGTGCCGGCGCGGCCGACGGAAACACCACGCCACCACCGCTCCCGCTTCCGCCGCAGGCGGTCAGCACGGTGGCAATCACGGCGGCACAGGTGGACATGGGTGCAAGGCGCCAAAGCGCCGCAGCCGCTGAACTTTTCATCGGGCGTCTCCCTCGGATTTAGGAAGACGCAGTCTCTGAAAGGCGAATGACAGGGTGGTGAATCGACCCCGTCATGCAGCGCAGCTACGACAGGTGATTCTTTAGTGGTATTGACGCATCCGCAATCGCCACGGCGTCGGGACTGCGCCCTGCTTCGAGGAGCTTGCGGCTCATCATGTGATCGACCGGCGCGTTGACCGATTCGACGCACGCGAGCTGCCCGTCGACATAGTGGAACAGCGAGAACGCTTCGGGCTTGGGACCGGGGCGGCGCACGCTGGCCAGGCCCGGCGTGCCCTCGGCCGGTATCAGCCCCGCCATCTGCAGCCGCATGCTGCCCTGGTCGGACCAGAACCATGCGACCGCATCGTGCGTGCGCGCGGTACCGGTCAGCGTGGCAACCGCCGTGCGCGCCTGGTCGTTGGCGTTCTGCACCGATTCGAGCCGCAGCGAGCGGCCCGCGCGGCGATCGGGAAAGCGCGTGCAGTCGCCCACCGCGAGCACGTCGGCTGCGCTGGTCTGCATGTGGCCATCGACCACGATGCCGTCGGCGCATTCGATGCCTGCGGCCTGCGCCAGCGCGGTTTCGGGCACGGCGCCGATGCCGAGCAGCAGCAGGTCCACCGGCTGCTTCACACCGTTGACCTGGATCGACAGCAGCCGATCGCCTTCGACCTCGAACGCGCCCGTCTGCGCGCCGAGCACGATGTCGATGCCCGCCGCGCGATGCGTGGCGAGCACATGCGCCGACAGCTCGGGCGACACGGCACGGCCCAGCAGGCGCGGCGCGCTTTCGATCACCTGCACCGTCTTGCCGAGCGCCTTGGCCGTGGCCGCGACTTCGAGCCCGATGAAGCCGCCACCCAGCACCGTGACCTGTTGCGCATCGGCCAGCCGCGAGCGCAGGCGATGCGCTTCATCGGCGGCGCGCAGGCTCGCGACGTTCTCCAGTCCCCGCGGCAGGTCGGGCATCTGGCGAGCGCGCGTGCCGGTGGCCAGCACCAGCCGCTCCCAGGGCAGCACCGCGCCAGAACGCAGCGTGACGGTGTGCGCCTCGCGATCGATGGCCACGCCCGCATCGCCCAGGTGCAGCGTGATGCCCGCTTCGCGATACCAGTCGGCCGCCTTGTGCGGCTGCGTGGTTTCGTCGGCGCTCTTGAGGAATGCCTTCGACAGCGGCGGCCGGTGGTACGGCTCGCAGGCCTCCTCGCAGACCAGGTGCACGCGCGCGCCCTGCCCTGCCTCTGCAAGGCCGGCGCAAAGCTGTGCCGCGGCGTGGCCGCCGCCGATGATGACGATGGAATTCATGAGGGAAAGTCTTTCGGAGTCGGTGTCTGTCTTATTCGCCGCGATTGCGCATCCAGTCGGCCGTCTGGAAGAAGGAGTCGCGCAGCCGCGCGCGCAAGTCATCGGGCACGCCGGTCTCGCCCATCGCCTGGTCCCTGCAGGCCAGCCACTGGTCGCGCTCCTTGATGCCGATGCTGTCTGTGGCCGCCGATGCTCTGCGGCAGATGGCGCGCGCGCAGCATCGGATGGCCAAAACGGTCGGTGTAGTGCTGCGGGCCGCCGAGCCAGCCGCAGAGGAACCAGAACAGGCGCTGGCGTGCGTTGTCGAGACTGGTGCCGTGCACGGCGCGCAGTTGCGCATACGCGGGCTCGAGGTCCATCAGGTCGTAGAAGCGCTCGACCAGCGCCTCCACTTTCGGTTCGCCGCCGATCTACTCGAAGGGCGTGCCGGCGGGCGGCTTTTCTTGAATCTGCATGGGCGGGAGTATCCCTCTGTGCGCCTTCTAGGCTTGGACGAGGTTCGGAATCCCCACGTCGGGATTCACGTCGGCCTCGTAGTCCACGCCTTCGACCGCAAAGCCGAAGAGGCGCAGGAACTCGGTCTTGTAGCCCGCGAAGTCGGTGAGCTCGTGGATGTTCTCGCTCGTGACCTGGGGCCAGAGTTCCACCACGCGCGCCTGCACGTCGGGGGCAAGCTCCTTGTAGTCCGCGCGCAGGCGGCCTTCCTCGTCGATGTGCGGCGCGCTGCCGTAGAGGCTCTCGGCATAGAGCCCGTAGACCTGTTCGATGCAGCCTTCGTGCGTGCCCTTCGCCTTCATCACCTTGAACAGCAGCGACAGGTAGAGCGGCATCATCGGGATGGCGGAGCTTGCCTGCGTCACGACCGCCTTCAGCACCGAGACGCGCGCGTCTCCGCCCTTGGCCGCGAGCCCCTCGCGAATGCCGAGCACCTTCTGGTCCAGGTCCTTCTTGGCGGCGCCGATGGAGCCGTTCCAATAGATGTCGTGCGTGATCTGCTCGCCGAGGTAAGTGAAGGCCGTGGTCTTGGCACCGTCGGCCAGCACGCCGGCAGCCTGCAGC
>CAMATD010000112.1 GCA_945860785.1 Variovorax sp. YR752
GGGCCCTACACGGGCAACAACGGCATCCTGCGGCTGGGCGCGGTGCTCAATGCCACCGGCCCCTCGGACCGGCTGGTGCTCGATGGCGCCGGTGCGACCGCGAGCGGGCGCACCACGGTGCAGATCGTCAACCTCGGCGGACTGGGCGCACTGACGACGGGCAACGGCATCGAGGTGATCAGCGCCCTCAACGGCGCAACCACCACCGCACAGACCACCAGGGACGCCTTCTCGCTGGCCGGCGGCCACGTCGACGCGGGCGCGTACGAGTACCGGCTGTACGCCGCGGATGCCAGCGGCAGCGGCGAGAACTGGTACCTGCGCTCCACCACCGGCGGCGGCCTTCCGGGAACACTGGGCGGGCCGGGTGGACCGGGCGGGTTGCCCACCTACCGCATCGAAGTACCGCTGTATGCCGCGCTGGCGCAACAGCTGCGCCAGGGCAACCTCGAGATGCTGGGCAATCTGCACCTGCGCGGCGGCGACGACACGCGGCTCACTGCGGCAAGCGGTGGCAGCGCTCCCGGCCGCCGCGCCTGGGGCCGCGTGATCAGCACCGACATCGACGCGAGCCAGCGTGGCACCGCGAACGCGCAGAGCAAGGGTCGCCTCAACGGCTTCCAGGCCGGCACCGACCTTTGGGCCGACACCCGCTGGAACGCGGGCGTCTACGTCGGCCAGCTCGAAGGCAACATCCGCGTGAATGGCTTCGCGCGCGGCACCCAGGGGCTGGACACGGGCTCCAACGACCTGCGCAGCCGCTACCTCGGCGCCTACGCCACCTGGCACGGCGACGAGGGCTGGTACGCCGATGCCGTGTTGCAGGCCGGCCAGCACCGCTACAACGTGCAGCCGTTCGCGACCTTCGTCAGCTCGGGCAAGGGCAAGAGCCTGCTGGCTTCCATCGAGGTGGGCAAGGCCTTCGACATCGGCAGCGGCTGGACCGTGGAGCCGCAGCTGCAGCTCATCCACCAGCGCCTGCGCATGGACGACACCAGCATCTCCGGCGCCGCGGTGACACAGGACCCGCATGACGGACTCATCGTGCGCGCGGGCGTGCGCATCAAGGGTGAGGTCGCCACCGGCGCCGGGACGCTGCAGCCCTATGGGCGCATCAATGTGTTCCACGCCTCTGGCGGTGCCGACGTGACGCAGTTCCTGAACTTTGGCGGCGGCACGGCCATCCAGAGCGAAACGGGCTCGACCAGCACCGAAGTGGCCGGCGGCGTGACGCTCGCTCTCGGCGAGCGCACCTCGCTCTACGGGGAGCTCGGCAAGCTGTGGGCCTCGGGCGGCGCGGCACGCGTGAAGAGTTCGATCAACGCGTCTCTGGGCATGCGCGTACGCTGGTAGCAGGCTATCGGCGCAGTGGTGCGCAGTCATCCCGGCGATCCAGCCAAGGCGAAATGAAAGCGGGTTGAAAGGTTGCGCAGCGGGCCGAGGCGGAATCGCAACATTGAGGCGATAATGACCCTGATGGCCTCGCAGGACATAGCCATAAAGATTGACGCATCTTTGTGATGCGCTGCAACAATCCCGCATCTTTACTTCGGAGCCCCGTGCGTGGACAGTGCCAGTTGGATCAGTGACAAGACGCGTGCCTCGGCAGGCGTGACACATCCGGCCCTCTAGCGCAGGCTTCTTGCGCGCTGTAGCCGCCGTGCACGCAGCGTGACCCTTGTGCCTCCCGGCAAACGGTTCTCCCCTCCCGAATCCCGTCGTTCTCGTCACTGACTTTTTCAGTCAGCTTGCGTGCGTCCGTGCACGAGGCCCTTCATCGCGAAGGAGCCTTGTCATGCGCCAAATTCAACTTCGTCAGCAGCAACAGCAGCCGACGCAGCCACCCGTTCGCCCATCGGCGCACGTGCCTGCGCGCGCCGTCACGGCGCAGGACGTCGAGAACGAAACGCTGGACCGGGCCGCCGCGCTCTGGACCACGCGCCGTATCCGCAGCTTCTTCCTGCTGCTCGAGCAGCCGCTGCGCACAACGCACCGCTGACGCCCGGCCGCACATCACGAAGGAGGCCTCCATGGACCCAGCCCCCTCATCGGCGCCCCTGCGCGCCCTACCCGCTTCGATCGATTGCAACAGTGCAGCGCGCCGTGCTGCGGAGGGCCTCGCACGTCTAGTCGATGACGCGTGGGCGTTCTTTCCTTCGCGGCCTGCGCCGCGAAGGAGAAAAAAATGAAGAACGTCCTGAAGTCCTTTTTCGAGAGCTTCCTGCGCAGCCGTCGCATGCTGCATCACTTCGAGCGCTGGCAGACGATGCTAGGCTCGAAGCCCATCGGCGTGGCCTCCGCCAGCATGCCGCCCGATATCGCCAAGGCACTGGCCACGGCATCGCGCACCGATGCCGGCGAAATGCTCTCAGGCTCGACAGTTCGCCGCGGGGCCTGAGCGAAGGCCATGCGCAGGTGCTGCGCAAGCGGCTCGGCAGCAACGAGGTGCGCCACGAGCAGCCGCTGCCCTGGTGGACGCACCTGTGGCAGTGCTACCGCAACCCGTTCAACCTGCTGCTGACGGTGCTGGCGCTGGTCTCCTATGTCACGGAGGACATGAAGGCCACGCTCGTGATCGGCAGCATGGTGGTGCTGTCGACGGTGCTGCGCTTCCTGCAGGAGTCGCGCTCCAACAAGGCGACCGACCGGCTCAAGGCCATGGTGAGCAACACCGCCACGGTGCTGCGGCCCGCACCGGGCCGCAAGGCCGGCGCCGCGGGCGACGAAGGCTTCGACACCACGCATGCGGGCACCGTGCGCGTCGAGGTGCCGATGCGCGACTTGGTGCCGGGCGAAGTGATCGCGCTCTCGGCCGGCGACATGATCCCGGCCGACTGCCGGGTGCTGACCGCCAAGGACCTGTTCATCAGCCAGTCGGCACTGACCGGCGAGGCCATGCCGGTCGAAAAACTCGCCATCGACCGCGGCGACCACGAGGCCGGCGTGCTGGAACGCGAGAACCTGCTCTTCATGGGCACCAACGTGATCAGCGGCACCGCCACCGCGCTCATCGTGCACATCGGCGACCGCACCTTCTTCGGCGCCCTCGCGCAGCGCGTGACGGCCACCGACCGCGGCACCAGCGCCTGCCAGGCCGGCATCAACCGCGTGAGTTGGGTGCTGATCCGCTTCATGCTGGTGATGGCGCCGCTGGTGCTGGTGATCAACGGCGTGGCCAAGGGCGACTGGTGGGAGGCGGCGCTGTTCGCGCTGTCGATCGCGGTCGGCCTCACGCCCGAGATGCTGCCGATGATCGTGACCGCCACGCTGGCCAAGGGCGCGGTCGTGATGTCGCGCCAGAAGGTGATCGTGAAGCGGCTCGAAGCCATTCACAACTTCGGCGCGATGGACGTGCTGTGCACCGACAAGACCGGCATGCTCACGCAGGACCGCATCGTGCTCGAACGTCACACCAATGCCTGGGGCGAAGGCTCGAACCACGTGCTGCAGCTGGCCTACCTGAACAGCTTTCACCAGACGGGCTTGAAGAACCTCCTCGACAAGGCCGTGCTGAGCCACGCCGAGATGCAACCCGAGACGCGCCTGCAGACGGCTTACTGCAAGATCGACGAAGTGCCCTTCGACTTCTCGCGCCGCCGCATGTCGGTGGTGGTGGAGAACGGCGGCAGCGAGCACCTGCTGATCTGCAAGGGTGCGCTGGAAGAGATCCTGTCGGTCAGCACCGCGGTCGAGCGGGGCGCCGAGGTGCTGACGCTCGACGCCGAGCTGCTCGCGCGCATCTAACTATCGCGTGGCTTCGGAGCTCAATGCACAAGGCCTGCGCGTGGTGGCCGTGGCCAGCCGCACGCTGAAGGCCGAGGCCCGCAAGGCGGCCTACAGCGTGGCCGACGAATCGGCGCTCACGCTGCTGGGTTACGTGGCTTTTCTCGATCCGCCGAAGGAGTCGACCGCGCCCGCACTGCGCGCGCTGGCCGAGCATGGCGTGGCGGTGAAGGTGCTGACGGGCGACAACGAGCTGGTCACGCGCAAGGTCTGCGGCGACGTGAGCATCGAGGTCGGCCAGATCATGCTGGGCCGCGACATCGAAGACCTGCGCGACAACGAACTGCGCGTGGTGGTCGAAACGCACCAGGTGTTCGCCAAGCTCACGCCGGCGCACAAGGAGCGCATCGTGCATGCGCTGCACGCCAACGGGCATGTGGTCGGCTTCATGGGCGACGGCATCAACGACGCGCCTGCCCTGCGCGCGGCCGACATCGGCATCTCGGTGGACGGCGCGGTGGACGTGGCCAAGGAATCGGCCGACATCATCCTGCTGGAAAAGAGCCTGATGGTGCTGGAGCAAGGCGTGGTCGAGGGTCGCCGCACCTTCGCCAACATGCTCAAGTACATCAAGCTCACCGCGAGCTCGAACTTCGGCAATGTGTTCTCGGTGCTGGTGGCGAGCGCGTTTCTTCCGTTCCTGCCGATGCTGCCGCTGCACCTCTTGGTGCAGAACCTGTTGTACGACGTGTCGCAGATCGCGATTCCGTTCGACAACGTGGACGAGGAATTCCTCAAGTCGCCGCAGCGCTGGAACCCGGCCGACCTGGGACGCTTCATGGTGTTCTTCGGGCCGCTGAGCTCGGTGTTCGACATCCTGACGTTCACGGTGATGTGGTTCGTGTTCGCCGCCAACACGGTGGAGCATCAGACGCTGTTCCAGTCGGGCTGGTTCATCGAAGGGCTGCTGTCGCAGACGCTGATCGTGCACCTGATCCGCACGCGCAAGATCCCGTTCCTGCAAAGCCGCGCCGCCTGGCCGCTGCTGATCATGGGCGCGGCGATCGCCACGGTGGGCATCTGGCTGCCGATGGGGCCGCTGGCGCACTACTTCAAGCTGCAAGCGCTGCCGCTGATGTACTTCCCGTGGCTGGTGGCGATGCTGGTCGGCTATGCGGTGCTGACGCAGACGGTGAAGGGGTGGTACGCGCGGCGGTATGGGTGGCAGTGACAAGCCCCGGGGGTGAACGTTCGGGGTGCGTGCACAGGGCACCGGGTGTCCCCCGCAGCGAAATAAAGGAGGAGCGAAGCGGGGGACATTCGCGGAGCAGAGCACACCGTCGGCGTGAGCGCGCCCTGAACAAAGCTACACGCAGACGACACCCAAACCCCGCAAACTGTCGCGAATATCGAAAGACATATCGGATGCAAGCCATTCAAAACTTCAACCTGCTCTCACTGCTCGACACCTTCGTCAGCGTGGCGATCGCCTTCGTGCTCGGCTCGCTGATCGGTCTGGAGCGCCAGATACGGCAGCGCGCCGCGGGCCTGCGCACCAACACGCTCGTCGCGGTGGGTGCGGCGGTGTTCATCGACATGGCGAACCGGCTGCACGGTCACGACGGGGCCGTGCATGTGGCGGCCTACGTGGTCTCGGGCATCGGTTTTCTGGGTGCGGGCGCGATCATGAAGGAAGGCACCAACATCACGGGCCTGAACACGGCGGCCACACTGTGGGGGTCGGCGGCAGTGGGTGCCTGCGCAGGTGCCGACCTGATCGGTGAAGCGATGATTGCGGCGCTGTTCGTGCTGGCCAGCAACACGCTGCTGCTGCCGGTGGTCAACCGCATCAATCGCCGCCCGATCAAGGAAGAATCGAGCGAGGCAACCTACGTCGTGCGGGTGATCTGCTCGCGGGCGGCCCGGCCCGACGTGATGGACCAGCTCCTGCTGTTGCTGGAGGCCGCGAACTACCCGGTGCGCGATGTCGACCAGCACGCCTTCGGGTCGGCCGACACGGAGATCGAAGCAACGCTGTACGCCACCGCGGTCGAGCCGCTGGAGCTCGACCAGGTGATTACAGAACTCGAAGCGCTGAGCGGCGTCCAGCAGGCCTTCTGGAACGCCAGCGCCGAGGATTAAACGCCCATGATCGAAACAGCCTTGGTGTTCAGGTAAGCCTCGAGCGCCTCGGGGCCGCCTTCCGAGCCGTAGCCCGAATCCTTCACGCCACCGAAAGGCATTTCCGGCGACGGCGTGGCGGGCTGGTTGATCCACAGCATGCCGAGTTCGAGCTTCTGGCTCAGCAGGTGCGCGCTCTTGATCGACTTGGTGAAGGCATAGCCGGCCAGGCCGAACGGCAGGCGGTTGGCTTCGGCGATCGCTTCTTCGAGCGTGTCGAAGCCGCGGATCGCGGCGATCGGGCCGAAGGGTTCGTTGTTGAACACGTCGGCGTCGAGCGGCACGTCGGTCAGCACGGTGGGCGCGAAGAAGTTGCCCGAATCGCCAACGCGTTCGCCGCCGGCGGCCACGGTCGCGCCCTTCTTGCGTGCATCTTCCAGCACGTAGGCCATGGCCGTGAGGCGGCGCGCATTGGCCAGCGGACCAATGGTCGTGCCTTCGGCAAGGCCGTCGCCGAGCTTCAGGCCTTCGGTGTACTTGACCAGCGTGCGGGCGAATTCTTCGCGCAGGCTGTTGTGCACCAGGAAGCGGGTCGGCGAGATGCAGACCTGGCCCGCATTGCGGAACTTGGCGGCACCGGCGGCCTTGACGGCCAGCGCGACGTCGGCGTCTTCGGCCACGATCACCGGTGCGTGGCCGCCCAGTTCCATCGTGACGCGCTTCATGTGCGAACCGGCCAACGCAGCCAGTTGCTTGCCGACCGGGGTGGAGCCGGTGAAGGTGACCTTGCGGATGATCGGGTGGGCGATCAGGTAGTTCGAGATTTCGGCGGGGTTGCCGAACACGAGGCCCACGGTGCCGGGTGGAATGCCGGCATCGACAAAAGCCTGCAGCAGCGCAGCGGGCGATGCCGGGGTTTCTTCGGGCGCCTTCACCAGGAACGAGCAGCCGGTGGCCAGCGCGGCGCCGAGCTTGCGCACGATCTGGTTGATCGGGAAGTTCCACGGCGTGAACGCGGCGACGGGGCCGAGCGGCTCCTTCAGCACCAGCTGCTGCGCAAGCCAGGTTGCGCGAGGGCACGATGCGTGCCGTAGACGCGGCGGCCTTCGTCGGCGAACCATTCGATGATGTCGGCGGCGGCCAGCGTCTCGCCCTTGGCTTCGGCCAGCGGCTTGCCTTGTTCCTGCGTCAGCAGGCGGGCGATTTCGAGGGTGCGTTCGCGGATCAGGCCGGCGGCGCGGCGCATGACGGCGGCACGCTCGTTGGCCGGCGTGTTGCGCCACTTTTCAAAGCCGCGCTGGGCGGCGGCCAGGGCGCGGTCCAGGTCGGCGATGCTGGCATGCGCCACCTTGCCGATGGCCTTGCCGGTGGCGGGGTTCACGACGTCCAGGGTCTTGCCCCCGGTGGCGTCGACCCATTCGTTGTCGATCAGCAGGCGGGTGTCGGTGTAAGTGGCGGTCATGGCGAACTTTTCCTTCGGAGACTGGATGATGAAGAGGGGAAATCTGGGTGTGCGGCGCGGCACCCCGGAAGATGCGCTTGCGACAACGGCGGCAATTTGCCGCCGGATGCATAGATTAACCCGAGTTCGCCAGGCCCGCCTGGGAGGGGAAAACCACCCCTTCGCCGTCTACAGCACCAGCAGTGCGCGGAAGTCGTTGACGTTGGTGTTCGTAGGCCCGGTCACGAACAGGTCGCCGATGGCGTCGAAGTAGCCGTAGGCATCGTTGCGATCGAGGTAGTCCGACAGCTTCTTGCCGGCGGCGGTCGCACGCGTCAGCGTATCGGGCGTGACGAAGGCGCCGGCGTTGTCCTCCACGCCGTCGATCCCGTCGGTGTCGGCGGCCAGCGCCCAGACCTGCGGCTGGCCCATGAGCGCGCCGGCCAACCCCATGCAGAACTCGCCGGCCCGGCTGCCCCGGCCCTTGGCCTGGCCCGGCTGTCGTGGTCGGATCGTGACGGTGGTTTCGCTACCCGAAAGAATGACGCAGGGCCGTACGAACGGCTGGCCGCGGTGCGCCACGGCGCGGGCCAGCGCGGCGTGCACCTTGCCGACCTCGCGCGATTCGCCTTCCATCTCGTCGCTGAGGATGTGCACCTCGATGCCGACTTCGCGTGCCGCCTTGGCGGCGGCTTCGAGCGACTGCTGGGGCGTGGCGATCATGTGGGTCTCGTGGCCCGCAAAGACCGCGTCGTGCGGCTTCGGCGTTTCGAGCTCACCGCTTTCGAGCTGTGCGCGCACGGGCGCGGGCACTTCGATGCCGTAGCGGTCGAGGATGGCGAGCGCATCGGCGCAGGTGGTCGCATCGGGCACCGTGGGGCCGCTGGCAATGACTGCGGCGTCGTCGCCCGGCACGTCGCTGATGGTGAGCGTCACCACGCGCGCAGGCGCGCAGGCGGCGGCAAGACGGCCGCCCTTGATGCGCGAGAGGTGCTTGCGCACACAATTCATCTCGCCGATGCCGGCGCCGCTGTCGAGCAGTTGCTTGTTGATGCGTTGCTTGTCAGCCAGCGTCAGGCCTTCGGCCGGCAGCATCAGCAGCGAGGAGCCGCCCCCCGAAATCAGGCACAGCACGAGGTCGTCGGCCGTGAGTCCCTGCGTCAGCGCCAGGATGCGCTCGACCGCCTGCTGCCCGGCCGCATCGGGCACCGGATGCGCGGCCTCGACGATCTCGATGCGCTGCGGCACGCCTTCGGGGCGCGGCGGAATGTGGTCGTAGCGCGTGACGACCAGCCCCGAGAGCGGCGCATCGGCCGGCCACAGGGCTTCGAGCGCCTGCACCATCGAGCCGCCGGCCTTGCCGGCGCCCAGCACCAGCGTGCGGCCCTTGGGCGGCGGCGGCAGATGCGCACCCAGCGTGGACAGCGGCAGCGCGCGGTCCACCGCGACGCGGTAGAGGTGTTCGAGGAAGGCGCGCGGTGCTTCGCGCGGGTCGGGTGCGGGCACCAAGGGCGGCTTCGATGCGGTCATGGCTTGCTTTGTCTCCATCCGGCGATTGTGCGGGGAGCGGTGGCCCGCCCTCTTGACCGCGGTCTAGTTTGCGGGCTAGTTGGTCTTGGCGCCGGCCTGGAACCAGCGGCTGATCAGCGCGCGCTCTTCATCCGTGATGGCCGTCGCGTTGTTCATCGGCATGATCTTGGTCACCACGACCTGCTGGTAGATCGCCTGCGCATGCGCCGTCACCTGGTCGGGCGAATCGACGCGCACGTTCTTCATCTGCACGGCCGCGCCGTGGCACATGAAGCAGCGCTGCTCCAGCACCTTCTGCACGTCCTTGAACGCCACCACGGGCGCAGCCGCTGCGGCCACGGGTGCGGCCGCCGGCTCGGGCTTCATCCAGACGATGGTGAGGCCCAGCACCACGATGCCGACCAGCGCATAGGGCAAGGGGTTGCCCGCGTTGCCGAGCTTGAAGCGGTGGCGCACCACGAAGAACTGCCGGATCGCCGCGCCGCCGAGCATGATCAGCAACAGCACGATCCAGTTGTACTTGTGCGTGTAGGTGAAGCTGTAGTGATTGCTCAGCATCGTGAACAGCACGGGCAGCGTGAAGTAGGTGTTGTGCACGCTGCGCTGCTTGCCGCGCTGGCCGTGCACCGGGTCGACCGGCCGGCCTTCGCGCAGGGCCGCCACGTTCTTGCGCTGGCCGGGGATGATCCAGAAGAACACGTTGCCGCTCATCGTGGTGGCCATCATGGCGCCCACCAGCAGGAAGGCCGCGCGGCCCGCGAACCACTGGCAGGCCAGCCAGGTCGCGAAGACGATGAAGATCGCGATCAGCACGCCGACGATGGTGTCGCCGTTCTTGCGGCGGCCGAAGATCTGGCAGATGCCGTCGTAGACCATCCAGAACACGACGAAGAAGGCCAGCGCCACGGCAATGGCGGCGCCGGGTTGCCAGTCCATCTTCGACTTGTCGATCAGGTAGGTGCTCGCGTTCCACAGGTACGACATGGTGAAGAGCGTGAACCCGGTGATCCAGGTCGAATAGCTTTCCCAGTACGACCAATGCAGGTGGTCCGGCAGCTTCTTGGGCGCCAGCAGGGACTTCTGCATGTTGTAGAAGCCGCCGCCGTGCACGGCCCATTGCTCGCCGCCCACGCCCTTGTCGAGCGACTCGGGGTCCTGCGGCTTCTCGAGGCTGTTGTCCAGCATCACGAAGTAGAAGGAGGCGCCGATCCAGGCGACGGCGGTGATGACGTGGACCCAGCGCAGCAGCAGGTTGGCCCAGTCGAGGTAATAGCTTTCCATGTGCTCTCTCGCAACCCTCTAGACGCGTGGGGCGCCAACGAGGGGTTTCAGCCTGCTCACCACTGCGGGCGCTGTAAGCAGAGAAAGTGCCGCGAACGCAGGCTCCAGAAAATGGGCCTCGCTCCGCTGCGGCTTGTTGTAGACCGAAAATGTATACAGTTTTGGCAAGGGGCGGGATGCTTTTTTGGGGCGTCGCCGCCGGGAAAACCCTGTTCAGCCCAGCGATTGCAACAACTGTGCCGCCACCGCAACCGCGATCACCTCGGGCTCCTTGCCGGTGATGCCGGGCACGCCGATCGGGCAGGTGATGCGGGCCAGCTCGTCGGCGGTGAAGCCGCGGGCTTCGAGGCGATGGCTGAAGGTGGCCCATTTGGTCTTGCTGCCGATGAGGCCGATGTATGGCAGGTCGTCGCGGGCGCGCAGGCGCTTGAGGCAGGCGATGACGATGTCGAGGTCTTCGGCATGGCTGAAGCTCATGATCAGCACGCGGCTGCCCGGCGCGAGCGCGGCCACGGCGTCCTGCACGGGCTCGGAATGCTCGGTGTCGATCTGGGCGGGCAGCGCGTCTGGGAACACGCCGTCGCGGCTGTCGATCCAGCGCACCGAGAACGGCAACGCGGCCAGCAGGCGCGCGAGCGCGGCGCCCACATGGCCGCCGCCGAACAGCGCCACGGGCTTGAGCAGCGCGACCAGTTCGCGCTGCAACGCTGGCGCGTCGGCCGCCGTGATGCGTTGGTACGAAAGAAACATCACGCCGCCGCAGCACTGGCCTAGGCTGGGGCCGAGCGGATAGCGCTGGATGCCGTCGATGGCACGCTTGCCGGCGAGCAACTCGCGCGCTTCCTGCGTGGCCTGGAACTCGAGCTGGCCGCCGCCGATGGTGGCCGTGAGGTCATCGGCCCACACCGCCATCCAGGTGCCGGCCTCGCGCGGCGCCGAGCCTTGCGTGGATTCGACGCGCACCAGCACCGCGTCTTCATTTCGAAGACGCGCCAGCAGTTGGTCGACCACACCACTCATTGCCGATACCTGCGGTTGCCGGGCCTGTGAAGACTCACGGTATAAACCCGGCGATGAACAGTCAGCTTACGCCGCGCCGCCTTGCACTGGCGGCATCCGTTCTTTCTTCCGCACTCTGGCTCGCCGGTTGCGGGAGCCCCGGGGCCGTTCCCGGCCAGTTGAGCGGGGCCACGGCCGAACGGGGTGGGTCCGGCGCCGTGCCGCGCGCATCGAATGCGGCCACCGCGCGCGACTACCGCCGCGACGCGGCGCGGCACATCTACGACGCCAACAGGTCGCGCATCTACGGCGGCCAGCTGCCGCCGATGCTCTATGCGGTCGGCACCCTGCAGGTGAACCTCGATGCCGGCGGCAAGGTGGTGTCGATGCACTGGCTGCGCGCACCCCAGCATGCGCCCGAGGTCATCGCCGAGATCGAGCGTGCCGTGCTGAAGGCCGCGCCCTTCCCTGCCGCCACGCGCCTCGGTGCGGTGACATGGACGGACACCTGGCTGTGGGACAAGAGCGGACGCTTCCAACTCGACACCCTCACCGAAGGCCAACAGCCGGGCGACTGACATCAAGACCCGCGGTACGTGGAGTAGCTCCACGGGCTGACCAGCAGCGGCACGTGATAGTGCTGGTCGGTGTGCGCCACGCCGAAATCCAGCGACACCCTGTTCAGGAAATTCGGCTCCGGCAGCTTCACGCCACGCGTCTTGAAGTAGCCCGCCACATCGAACACCAGCCGGTAGGTGCCGGCCTTCAGCGAGTTGTTGTCGTAGAGTGGCCCGTCGCTGCGGCCGTCCGAATTCAGCGTGAAGCGCTTCACCAGCGTCGCGGCGTCGCCTTCGGTGGTGTACAGTGCCACCTCCATGCCGGCAGCGGGGCCGCCGTGCATCGTGTCCAGTACGTGAGTGCTCAAGCCCATGGGGCGCTCCTTCAAAGAGAGGATCGGGTGCGGGAAATTCCGGTGGACAAAAGTGTATACAATTACCGACTTTGAGTCTATCATGAAAAACATGGAGTCCTCCACCACCCGTTCGATCGTCGATGCCCTGACCAAGGCCATCGTCGAGCACCGGCTTCAGCCCGGCACCAAACTCGCCGAGCAGAAGCTGGCCGACCATTTCGGCGTGTCGCGCACGCTGGTGCGGCAGGCACTGTTCCGGCTCTCGCAGAACAAGCTGATCCGGCTCGAGCCCGCGCGCGGCGCCTTCGTGGCCGCGCCGGCGGTCGACGAGGCCAAGCAGGTGTTCAAGGTGCGCCGCATGCTCGAGGCCGAAATGACGCGCGAATTCGTGCGCACCGTCACGCCGGCCAAGATCAAGGCGCTCAAGGAACACGTCGCGCTTGAAAAATCCGCCGTGTCGGGTGAGGACATCTCCGGCCGCACCGAGCTGCTCGGCGACTTCCACGTGCGCATGGCCGAGCTCATGGGCAACCAGGTGCTGGCGCAGATCCTCGGCGAGCTGATCTCGCGCTGCGCCCTCATCACGCTGATGTACCAGAGCACCAGCGCCGCCGAGCACTCCAACGACGAGCACGCCGACATCGTGAAGGCGCTGGCCGCCCGCGACGAAGAGCGCGCCGTGCGCCTCATGACCGAACACCTGGAACACGTCGAGGCCAACCTGACCTTCGACCGCAAGGTTCCGACCAACGACATCTCCCTCGCGCTGTCCTGAAAAGCCTTATGACCGTCTACGACACCACCTTGCCCTACCCGCGCGACCTCGTCGGCTACGGCCGCAACCCACCGCACGCCCAATGGCCCGGCGGCGCGCGCATCGCGGTGCAGTTCGTCCTGAACTACGAAGAAGGCGGCGAGAACGCCGTGATGCACGGCGACGCGGGCTCCGAGCAATTCCTCTCCGAGATGTTCAATCCGGCCAGCTTCCCGGACCGCCACATCAGCATGGAAGGCATCTACGAATACGGCTCGCGCGCCGGCGTGTGGCGCATCCTGCGCGAGTTCGAGAAGCGCGGCCTGCCGCTCACCGTGTTCGGCGTCGGCATGGCGCTGGAGCGCTACCCCGAGCTGACCGCGGCCTTCAAGGAACTGGGCCACGAGATCGCCTGCCACGGCTGGCGCTGGATCCACTACCAGAACCTCGACGAAGCCACCGAGCGCGAGCACATGCGCCTGGGCATGGAAGCCATCGAGAAGCTCACCGGCGAACGCGCCCTGGGCTGGTACACCGGCCGCGACAGCCCGCGCACCCGCCGCCTGGTGGCCGACTACGGCGGCTTCGAATACGACAGCGACTACTACGGCGACGACCTGCCCTTCTGGATGAAGGTGCAGAAGACCGACGGCAGCGTGGTGCCGCAGCTCATCGTGCCCTACACGCTCGACTGCAACGACATGCGCTTCGCGCTGCCGCAGGGCTACTCGCACGCCGACCCGTTCTTCCAGTACATGAAGGACACCTTCGACGCGCTGTATGCCGAAGGCGACGCGAGCGGCGACAACAGCCCCAAGATGATGAGCATCGGCATGCACTGCCGCCTGCTCGGGCGGCCCGGCCGCATCACCGCGTTGCAGCGCTTTCTGGACCACATCGCGCAGCACGACCGCGTGTGGGTCTGCCGCCGTGTCGACATCGCGCGGCACTGGAAGCAAACGCATCCCTTCGAATCGGCCGCCACGGGAAACTGACCATGAGCCTCACCATTGCCCAACTCAACGCCGCCGTGCCGGCCGAAGCCGTCGCATTGCTCGACGGCATCTACGAGCACTCGCCCTGGATCGCGCAACGCGCGCTGCCCGCACGCCCATTCCGTTCGCTCGCGCACCTCAAGCATGCGCTGGTGCAGGCGCTGGCCGCGTCGTCGAACGACGAGCAGATCGGTCTGATCCGCGCCCACCCTGAGTTGGCAGGCAAGGCCATGGTCAGCAAGACGCTGACGGCCGAGTCGACCAACGAACAGAGCAAGGCCGGCCTCACCGACTGCACGCTCGAAGAGTTCGCAAAGATCCAGAAGCTCAACGCCGACTACAACGCGAAGTTCGGCTTTCCGTTCATCCTCGCGGTGCGCGGCCCGCGCGGCACGGGCCTGGCCAAGCGCGAGATCATCGACACCTTCGAGCGCCGGCTGTACAACCACCCGGATTTCGAACTCGGCGAAGCACTGCGCAACATCCACCGCATCGCGGAGATCCGCCTCGACGACAAGTTCGCCGCCGACGTCACGCTCGGCAACGACGTGTGGGACTGGCAGGAACAGCTCTCGGTGCACACCGACCTCGGCTATGCCGAGAAAGGCCAGCTCACAGTCACCTACCTGACCGATGCGCACCGCGCCTGCGCCGCGCAGATCTCGGGCCTGATGCGCGACTGCGGTTTCGACTCGGTGCACATCGATGCAGTCGGCAACGTGGTCGGCCGCTACGAAGGTGCGACGCCCGATGCGAAGACGCTGCTCACCGGCTCGCACTACGACACCGTGCGCAACGGCGGCAAGTACGACGGGCGGCTCGGCATCTTCGTGCCGATGGCCTGCGTGCGCGAACTCAAGCGGCAAGGCAAGCGCCTGCCCTTCGCCTTCGAGGTGGTCGGCTTCGCTGAAGAAGAAGGCCAGCGCTACAAGGCGACCTTCCTGGGCTCGGGCGCGCTCATCGGTCACTTCGATCAACGCTGGCTCGACCAGAAGGACGCCGACGGCATCACGATGCGCGAGGCCATGCAGCATGCGGGCCTGAAGCAGGAAGACATTCCGAAGATCCAGCGCGATCCGGCACGCTACCTCGGCTTCGTCGAGGTGCACATCGAACAGGGCCCGGTGCTGACCGAGCTCGACCTGCCGCTCGGCATCGTCACGGCCATCAACGGCGGCGTGCGCTACGTGGGCGAGGTCATCGGCACGGCCAGCCACGCCGGCACCACGCCGATGGACCGCCGCCGCGATGCGGCCGCCACGGTGGCCGAGCTGATCCTCTACACCGAGCAGCGCGCCGCGAAAGACGGCGACTCGGTCGGTACTGTCGGCATGCTCGAAGTGCCCAGCGGCTCGATCAACGTGGTGCCGGGGCGCTGCAAGTTCAGCCTCGACCTGCGCGCGCCGAACAACGCGCAGCGCGATGCACTGGCCGTCGATGTGATCGCCGAACTGAAGGCCATCTGCGAACGCCGTGGTGTGCGCTACGAGATCGAGGAAAGCATGCGTGCCTCCGCCGCACCGAGCGCGCCCGCCTGGCAGCAGCGCTGGGAGAAGGCGGTCGATGCGCTCGGCATTCCGCTCTTCCGCATGCCCAGCGGCGCCGGCCACGATGCGATGAAGCTGCACGAGGTGATGCCGCAGGCCATGCTCTTCGTGCGCGGCATCAACTCGGGCATCAGCCACAACCCGCTCGAATCGAGCACCAACGACGACATCCAGCTCGCGGTGCAGGCCTTCCAGCTGCTGCTGGACAACCTCGCCGCCGAACAAGCCCACTGAAAAGAAAAACCATGACCGACTACGCCAAGCTCGACGCCTGGATCGATGCCCACTTCGACGAGGAAGTGCAGTTCCTGCAGCAACTGGTGCGCGTGCCCACCGACACACCGCCCGGCAACAACGCGCCGCACGCCGAGCGCACTGCCGAGCTGCTGAAGGACTTCGGCCTCGATGCCGAGAAGCACGCCGTGCCCGCACAGGAAGTGAAGGACTACGGCCTCGAATCGATCACCAACCTGATCGTGCGCCGCCAGTACGGCAGCGGCGGCCGCACCGTGGCGCTCAACGCCCACGGCGACGTGGTGCCCCCGGGCGAAGGCTGGACGCACGACCCGTACGGCGGCGAGATCGCCGACGGCAGCCTCTACGGCCGGGCCGCCGCGGTCAGCAAGAGCGACTTCGCGAGCTTCACCTTCGCACTGCGCGCCCTCGAAGCTGTTGCCAAACCAACGAAGGGCAGCGTCGAGCTGCACTTCACCTACGACGAGGAATTCGGCGGCATCCTCGGCCCGGGCTGGCTGCTCCAGAAGGGCCTGACCAAGCCCGACCTGATGATCGCGGCCGGCTTCAGCTATGAAGTGGTCACCGCCCACAACGGCTGCCTGCAGATGGAAGTGACGGTGCACGGCAAGATGGCCCACGCCGCGATTCCGACCACCGGCGTCGATGCGCTGCAAGGCGCGGTGAAGATCCTCAATGCGCTCTATGCGCAGAACACGCTCTACCAGCAGGTCACGTCGAAGGTCGAGGGCATCACGCACCCGTACCTCAACGTGGGCCGCATCGAAGGCGGCACCAACACCAACGTGGTGCCCGGCAAGGTGACGTTCAAGCTCGACCGCCGCATGATTCCCGAAGAGAACCCGGTCGAGGTCGAGGCGACGATCCGCAAGGTGATCGCCGAAGCGGCCGCCGAGAGCGCCGGCATCACGGTCGAGCTCAAGCGCCTGCTGCTGGCCAATTCGATGAAGCCGCTGGCGGGCAACAAACCGCTGGTCGATGCGATCCAGAAGCACGGCGCCGAACTGTTCGGCGAGCCGATCAAGGCGATGGGCACGCCGCTGTACACCGACGTGCGCCTCTACGGCGAAGCCGGCATTCCGGGCGTGATCTATGGGGCCGGTCCGCGCACCGTGCTCGAGTCGCATGCCAAGCGCAGCGATGAACGCGTGGTGCTCGAAGACCTGCGCCGCGCGACCAAGGTGGTGGCGCGCACGCTGAGCGATCTGCTGGCCTGAAAGCGCTGAAGGCTCGTGCCCTCGGGCGCGAACTTTCATCTTCCTTTCATCGCGGCGTCACGACGGGATTTCAGACTCCAGGGTTCTCCGACGGATGCGTTCCACAACGCGTTCCGTCCATTGAAACCCTGAAGCGACGGCCAGCCATGTGCTGGCCGTCGCCGTGTTTGTCGCCATGAAATCCCAACCCTCCGCTCCCCGCTTTCGCAAGTCTCTTTTCTCCACACTCGCGCTCGGCGCCGTCATGCTGACGGCTTGCGGCGGCGGCTCCGACCGCGGCCCGTCGATCGTCGGGCTGCCCGTTGCTCCGGTTGCACCGGCCCCCTCGCCCGCCGCGCCTCCTCCTCCTCCTCCTCCCGCCCCACCGGCCGCGCCAGCCGGCCGTTGGACCGTGGGCGACCTGCACATCCACACCATGCAGTCGGACGACACGCAGCAGATCTCCACGCTCGACCAGGTGTTGGCCAAGGCCTTCGACAAGTTCGGTCTCGA
>CAMATD010000113.1 GCA_945860785.1 Variovorax sp. YR752
TTTTCATTGGTGCGTTCGGTGCGTGCGGCGAGGGACTCAGCCTTCCCCGCTGCGCTTCTTGCGAGCGCGGCCTTGCACGGCACGATCCAGCAGCGCGTTCGGCAGCATGCGCATGATCTTGGAGATCACACCCATCTGCCAGGGAATCACGCGATAGCTGGTGCCGGCCTCGACGGCGCGCAGCGCCTGGTCGGCAAAATCCTCGGCCTTCATGAGGAAGGGCATGCCGTAGCGGTTACCCTGCGTCAGCGGCGTGTCGATGTAGCCCGGGCAAAGCGTGACGACCTTGACGCCGCTGTTGTGCAGTTCGCCGCGCAGGCTCTCGCAGTACGCGACCACGCCGGCCTTGCTGGCGCAGTAGGCCCCGTGCCCCGGCAGGCCGCGAATGGCGGCGACGCTGGCGATGCCGACCAGCCGGCCGCTGCCGCGCTGCCTCATCGCCGCCACGAAGGGATGGAAGGTCGCCATCAGTCCGACGTTGTTGGTCGCGAAGGTGCGGGCCATCACGTCGATGTCCGCACGCTCCGTCGTGTCGATGCCGACGCTGATGCCGGCGTTGGTGATCACCACGTCGGGCAGGCCCTGGCGCTCGATGCAGGCGGTGCCCGCCGCCACGATGCTGTCGGTTTGCGCCACATCGGCGCTATATATCTGATAGCGGCTAGCGTCCAATTGACGGGCGCTGGCCCAGGATTCGATCTCCGCCGTGCGCCGGGCAACCAGCGCCAGGCGGTAGCCCGCATCGTAGAAACTCGCAGCCAGGGCCTGGCCGATACCGCTCGATGCGCCGGTGATGAAAACAAGCGGGGACGTGGTCATGCGTGCGTGAGTTTCCGGATGTCTTCTTCTTCAGCGCGACTTGCCGGCCGCTGCGGCGGCCGCCGCCGGCACCAGGATGCCGCGCACCCGGCCGTTCAGATTGGCCCCGCCGCTCAGGTTGTCGTAGTCGAGCGTGTCGGCGGTGAACTGGTCGTTGTCGCGGATGAGCGTGACGGGCTTGTTCGACGTCACCCGCTCGGTGTCGAGAAAGGCGTGCAGGAAGTCGCCACGGAACTCGAGACGCGGCGTGGGCTTGCCATTGGGCCCCGTGGCGGGATCGCGGATAACGATGGCATTGCCGAAGAGCTGGATCTCGCTGCCGTCGGAATTCGACAGCCCGCGATTGGCGGTGGCGCGGGTCGTGAGCCCCTGGGGCGCAATTGAGCGCATGCGCACCTGGTCCACTTCCATCGTGTCGGTGTCCGGATAGTGCCGGCCTTCCTTGCCATGCAGCTCGCTGCGGAGGTCTCCGTTGGGCAGGAAGTTCTTGATCACGAAGTCGCGCATGAAGTAGTCGGGCTCGTGCGTGGGCGCGACCTTGGCTGCGGGCTCCAGCAGCTTGGGCGCATTGCGCACCAGCCAGTAGGTGCCGAGCGCGACAGCCGCCGTCAGGATGATCGGCAGGTAGATCGTTGCGCGGTCGAGGACGTCGCGCACCAGGCCCCATGCGCTCTTTAGGTTGTTCATCGGGTCGGGCCTCGCGCGGCGTCGAGCAGGTGCCGGTACTGGCCGCAGGCCGTCAACAGCAGGTCGCAGAATTCACGCGCCGCGCCTTCGCCGCCGCGTGCCTGGGTGACGTAGCGCGCAATGCCGCGCACTTCGACGTGCGCATTGGCCGGCGCCGCCGCAAAGCCGACACGCGTGAGCACCGGCAGGTCGGGCCAGTCGTCGCCGATGGCCGCGGCCTGCGCCCAGGGGAAGCCGAGCTGTTCGAGCATGGCTTCGGCGGCCGGCAGCTTGTCTTCGGTGCCGTAGCGCACGTGCTCGATGCCGAGCGCTTCGAGCCGCACGCGCAGCGGCTTGGAATCGCGCCCGGTGATCACGGCCGGCGTGATGCCGGCCAGGCGCAGCAGCTTGAGGCCGTAGCCGTCGAGGATACTGAAGCGCTTGAGCGTTTCGCCGTGTTCGGTGAAGTAGACGCCGCCGTCGGTCAGCACGCCGTCGATGTCGAAGAAGACGATGCGTACATCCTGCGCGGCGAGCAATGTTTCGGCCTGGAACGCGAGCGGCATCAGATGACCTTCGCGCGCATCAGGTCGTTGATGGTCAACGCGCCGATCAAGAAGCCCGCCGCGTCGATGACCAGCACGCTGGTGATGCGGTGGTCTTCCATCAGCTCGGCCGCCTCGACGGCCAGTGCGTCGGCGCGCAGCGTGCGGGGGCTGGCGTGCATGACATCGGCGGCTGTCAGGACGCGCAGGTCGGCGTCGGTCTCGACCTTCCGGCGCAGGTCGCCATCGGTGAAGATGCCGATCGCGCGGCCGGTGCCGTCGACCACGGCGGTGGCGCCTAGCCCCTTGGAACTCATCTCGCGCATCAGCTCGCTCAGGGTGGCGGTGGGTGCAACGCGCGGCACTTCGTCGCCCGAGCGCATCACGTCGCTCACATGGGTGAGCAGCTTGCGCCCGAGCGCGCCGCCCGGGTGCAAGCGCGCGAAGTCTTCGGAGCCGAAGCCGCGCGCGTCGAGCAGCGCCACCGCCAGCGCGTCGCCCATCGCCATCTGGGCGGTGGTGCTTGCGGTGGGGGCGAGGTTGAGCGGGCAGGCTTCCTTGGCAACGCCTGCGTCGATCACGATGTCGGCGTGGCGCGCGAGGGTGGATTCGAGGCGGCCGGTCATGGCGATCAGCGGCACGCCCTGGCGCTTGACCACCGGCAGGATGACGGTGAGTTCGTCGACCTCGCCGCTGTTGGAAATCGCAAGCACCAAGTCGACCGACTTGATCATGCCGAGGTCGCCGTGGCTGGCCTCGGCCGGGTGCACGAACATCGCGGGCGTGCCGGTGGAGGCGAGGGTGGCGGCGATCTTGCGGCCGACGTGGCCGCTCTTGCCCATGCCCATCACGACCACCCGGCCGCGAACTTCGAGGATCTTGCGCACCGCATCGACGAAGCTGGGGCCGACCCGGTTCTTCAGACCGAGGACGGCTTCGGCTTCGATGTCGAAGGTGAGGCGTGCCCGAGCGAGGATGGCTTCGGGGTCGACCACTGGGGCCGGGGCGGGGCGGGAGCTCATCGGCTGATTTTACGGGCGGGGCAGAGTCGATTGGCCGCATGGCCCGGGGAAGCCCGGGGCACGGACATTGCTCTAGCATCGGCACCCATGTCTTCGTTCGATCTCACGCTGTTGTATTTGCTGGCCGCGGTGATCGGCGTGGTGGTCTGCCGATCGCTCAAGCTGCCACCGATGCTGGGCTATCTCTCGGCCGGCGTGCTGATCGGTCCGCATGCATTTGCATTGGCGCAGAACTCCGAAGGCATCCGCCACCTGGGCGAGTTCGGCGTGGTGTTCCTGATGTTCGTGATCGGGCTGGAGTTCAGCCTGCCCAAGCTGCGCGCGATGCGCAAGCACGTGTTCGGGCTCGGCCTGCTGCAGGTGCTGTTGACGATGACCATCGCCACGGTGGGCGCGTTGGTCATCGCCACGCAGCTGCCGCCGGCTTGGCGCCTCGGCTGGCAGACGGCGCTGGCGCTGTCGGGCGCGCTCACCATGAGCAGCACGGCCATCGTGGTCAAGCTAATGGTCGAACGGCTCGAGCTCGAGAGCGAGCATGGCAAGCGTGTGATGGGCGTGCTGCTGTTCCAGGACCTGGCGGTGGTGCCGCTGCTGGTGCTGATTCCCGCGCTCGGCGCACCGCCCGAGGCGCTGGCCAAGGCGCTCGGCCTGGCGCTGCTGAAGGCGACCTTCCTGATCGGCCTCTTGCTCTACGGCGGACCGCGCGTGATGCGCTGGTGGCTCACCATCGTTGCCCGGCGGCGCAGCGAAGAACTCTTCATCCTGAACGTGCTGCTGATCACCCTGGGCCTGGCCTGGCTCACCGAACTGGCCGGCCTGAGCCTCGCGCTGGGCGCCTTCATCGCCGGCATGCTGGTGTCGGAGACCGAATACAAGCACCAGGTCGAGACCGACATCCGGCCCTTCCACGACGTGCTGCTGGGGCTGTTCTTCATCACGGTCGGCATGTCGCTCGACTGGCACATCGTGGTGGACCGCTGGCTGCTGGTGGGCGTGCTGCTCCTGGTGCCGCTGGCGTTCAAGCTGGCGCTGGTGACGGTGCTGGCGCGCGTGCTGGGCGCCACGTCGGGCGTGTCGCTGCGCACCGGCCTCTATCTCGCGCAGGCCGGCGAGTTCGGCTTCGTGCTGCTGACGCTGGCCCAGGAGCGCAGCCTGCTGCCGCCCTGGCTCGCGAACCCGGTGCTGGCCTCGATGGTGCTGTCGATGCTCTCCACGCCGTTCATCATCATGTACAGCAACGCCATCGTGCGAAAGCTGGTGGCGAGCGACTGGCTGCAACAATCGCTGCAGATGACGAGCATCGCGCGCAAGACCATCAACACCGCGAAGCACGTGATCATCTGCGGCTACGGACGCTGCGGCCAGAACCTGGCGCGCATCCTCGAGCGCGAAGGCATTCCGTACATGGCGCTCGACCTCGATCCCGATCGCGTGCGCCAGGCCGCGGCCGCCGGCGATTCGGTGGTGTTCGGCGACGCGGCGCGGCTGCAGGCCCTGATGGCGGCCGGCCTGGCGCGCGCCAGCGCGGTGGTCGTGACCTACCTCGACGTGCCGGGCGCCATGAAGGTGCTGGCCAACACCCGCGCCCATGCCGCGCATGTACCGGTGATCGTGCGCACGCAGGACGACCACGACCTCGAGAAACTCCAGGCCGCCGGTGCCACCGAGGTGGTGCCCGAGGCCATCGAGGGCTCGTTGATGCTCGCGAGCCATGCACTGGCGCTGGTCGGCGTGCCGATGCGGCGCGTGATCCGCGTGGTGCAGGACCAGCGCGACGCGCGCTACAACCTGCTGCGCGGCTATTTCCACGGCGCCGACGACGACAACGCCGACGAGATCGATCACGAGCGGCTCAACAGCTTCACCCTCACGCCCGGCGCCCGCGCGATCGGGCAGACCCTGGAGCGGATGGCACTGCTGATGCTGGGGGTGCGCGTCGCGAACCTGCGGCGCCAGGACGGCCAGGCCCATGTGCCCGGCGACGACACGGTGCTGATGGACGGTGACACGCTGGTGCTGTCCGGCAAGCCGGCCGCGCTGGCGAACGCGATCGAGCACCTGCAAAAGGGCTGAACTTTCAGCCCGGCTTCTCAGTTCAGAAGTGTCGGGTTGCGCTTTTCTTCTTCGATGCGCTGCTGACGGCGCACCGCCTCGCACTGCGCATGGGCCTTGTACTCGGGCTTGAGGCACTGGGCCGCCATGCACTGCGCCTTGGCGATGAAGTTGCGGTCGCCGCACATGGACTGCGGATCGGCGGAAGCGGCCGGAGTCGGCGGCGACGGGGCCGCCGCGGTGGCTGGGGCGGTGCTTCGGGGGTCCCTGCCTGGGGTGCGGCGTTCGCCTGCTTTTTCGGCTTGGCGGCAGGCGTGGGCTTGGGGGCTGCAACCGGCGGGGTCGGTGCGGCGTCTGTGACAGATGGCTCGACGGACGGCGTCTCTGCTGCCGCAGGTGCAGCGGGCGCCGGCGGCTCGACCACCGGCGGTGCAACGGCAGGCGCGGGCGCAGCAACGGGCGGCGGCACCTCGACCGGCTCGGTCGCCTTGCGGGTCCCGTAGCCATACCAGCCCGCGACGATCATCACCACCGCGACCGCCAGCAGGCCGAGCCAGAGCCAGAGGGCGCGCGCGCAGCGGCGGTTCGGCGGGTTCCGGGGGACGTGGAACCTTGACCCGCGTCCTCTTGCGCTCGGCCCTCTCGCTCCGGGACGACGATGAAGGCGGCGAGGGCGGCCGCGGCGGCCGCGGCGGCTGGTCGGGCGCCATGATCACGGTTCTCTCGTCGGCCGGCGGCGCAGCAGGCGCCTTGCCGAAGAACGAGCGCAACGCCACGGGCTCGTCGGGCTCGAAGAGCGGCGCCGGGATCGTCGGCGCGCGCAACTGGGCGGGTGCGGTGGTCGCCCACTCGCGGTCGGCCGGGCCGGGCGGATGGGGAATCCGGGGGGCTGTCGCGGACAGCGTGACGCCACAGCTTCTGCAGAAGTTCGCGCCCTCACGGTTTTCCGTGCTGCAGATCGGACAGATCAAGGCCATGGCTTACTACTAACTACTCTCGGAATCAAAAACAAGAACTGGCTGTTTGCGTGGCCTGCGTCTCGGAGACTGGCTGCGTGCCGGGAAGGCCTCAGGTCACGGCGACGCGCTTGGAGCGATGCGCCATGCGCTTGGCGATCACGGCGCCGAGCGCCATCGCGATTTCCAGCGCCATGTTGGGCTGCCGGTTCGACATTTCGGCAAAGCGGATGGCGGTGAGACGCCAGACACGGCCCGCGCCGGTGACCACCACGTTGGCCGAGTGCGGCTGGCGCGAAAAGAAGGCGCCTTCACCCACCACCGAGCTGGGCGTGAGCGCGGCAAGCCGCATCTGCTCCTTGCTGCTCACGCGGTGCACGCTGATGGCGCCGCTCTCGATGAAGAACACCGAGCGGTCCGGCGTGTCCTGCTCGATCAACACGTCGCCAACGCCGGTTTCGATGGGCTGCAGGTAGCCCGCCAGCGTTTCCCATTGCTGTACGTTGAAGGTCAACGTAAAGGCATCGGTGCTCGTGTTTTCCGCGATGGCGCGGCTCAGGTTCTGGATGGACATGTTTTTCTCGACCCCCGCATGTGCGCCGAAGTATCCGCGAAGGCCATGGGGTTCGGCTACAACTGTTTACGAATTCCGAGGCTGCACGCCGCCATCTGTCGCTATTTCCCGATACAGAAGCGCGAGAAGATGACGCCCAGCAGATCGTCGGCGCCGAACTCCCCGGTGATCTCGTTGAGCGCGTTCTGGGCAAGGCGCAGCTCCTCGGCCAGCAGGTCGAGCAACTGGGCCTGCGCTGCCAGGTGGCTGGCGGCCAGCGCCAGGTGCGTCTCGACCCGGCTCAGCGCCTGCACGTGGCGGGCCCGCGCCAGATAAACCCCCTCGGGCACGGCCTGCCAGCCAGCCATGGCGAGCAGTTGTTCGCGCAATGCTTCGATGCCGAGGCCGGTCTTCGCGGACAGCGCGATGCCCTGGGCGTGGCTGGCCGTCGGCGCCGCGTCCTGCTTGTTCCAGACATCGAGCACCGGCACGCTCGCGGGCAGCTTGCCCTGGAGCCCGCGCAGGATCTCGGCATCGGCGGCCATGTAGTCGGGCATGTCGGCGCGCGTCAGGTCGTGCAGGAAGAGCACGGCGTCGGCGTTTTCGATCTGGCCCCATGCACGCGCCACGCCGATCTGCTCGACCTCGTCGCTGCTCTCGCGCAGGCCCGCGGTGTCGGCCACATGCAGCGGCACGCCGTGGATCTGGATGGTCTGCGAGACCACGTCGCGCGTGGTGCCGGCCACCGCGCTCACGATGGCCAGCTCGACCCCGGCCAGGGCATTGAGCAGCGAGCTCTTGCCCGCATTGGGCTGGCCCGCGATGACGACCTTGATGCCCTCGCGCAGCAGGGCGCCCTGCTTCGCGCGCTGCTGCACGGCCGCCAGTTGCGCCTGCAACCTCACCAGCTGCCCGGCCGCATCGGCCTTTTGAAGAAAGTCGATTTCCTCTTCCGGGAAGTCGAGCGTGGCCTCGACCAGCATGCGCAAGTGGATCAGCGCATCGCGCAGCGTGTGGATCTCACGCGAGAACGCGCCAGACAGCGAGCGCCCGGCGCTGCGCGCGGCCGCCTCGGTGCTGGCGTCGATCAGGTCGGCAATCGCCTCGGCCTGGGCGAGGTCGATCTTGCCGTTGAGAAAAGCGCGCTGGCTGAACTCGCCGGGCTCCGCCACGCGCAGGCCGGGCAGGTGCAGCCGGCCGGTGACGGGGTCAGCCTCTGCGGCGGCTTCGAGACAGCGCGCCAGCAGCAGCTGCAGCACGACCGCGCCACCGTGTGCCTGCAGTTCGAGCACGTCCTCGCCGGTGAAGGAATTCGGCGAAGGAAAGTGGATCGCCAGGCCGTGGTCGACCGGCTCGCCATTGGCATCCCGGAACGGCAGGTAGGTCGCTTCGCGCGGCTTGAGGGCGCGGCCGCAGATCGCGTCGATCAGCGGCGCCAGCCGGGCGCCGGACACCCGCACGATGCCCACCGCCCCGCGCCCCGAGGCAGTGGCGATGGCAACGATGGGATCGGTGGTGCGGGCGAACGTCATGGCAACGCGATTCTTTCAGCAAAAAGGAAAAGGGCCGCGGATGCGGCCCTTTGCGGGTGGCGGAGCGCCGGTGCGGCTTGCTTACTTGCCCAGCACGCCCAGCCGCTTGTTGATGAACCACTGCTGCGCGATCGACAGCACGTTGTTCGTGATCCAGTACAGCACCAAGCCGGCCGGGAAGAAGATGAACATCACGCTGAACGCGAGCGGCATGATCCACATCAGCTTGGCCTGCATCGGATCGGGCGGCGTCGGGTTGAGCCAGGTCTGGAACAGCGAGGTGGCCGTCATCACGACCGGCAGGATGTACCAGGGGTCCGGTGCCGACAGGTCGGTGATCCAGCCGATCCACGGCGCGTGGCGCATTTCGACCGACGACAGCAGCACCCAGTAGAGCGCGATGAACACCGGAATCTGGATCACGATCGGGAAGCAGCCGCCCATCGGATTGACCTTCTCGGTCTTGTAGATCCGCATCATCTCTTGCTGCATTTCTTGCGGCTTGTCCTTCAGCCGCTCGCGCATTTCCATGATCTTGGGGTTGATGGCCTTCATCTTGGCCATGCTGGCATAGGCCTTGGCGTTGAGCCAGTAGAAGGCCGCCTTCAGCAGCACCACCAGCGCCACGATCGACCAGCCCCAGTTGCCGATGATGCCGTGCAGCTGGTTCAGCAGCCAGTAGAGCGGCTTGGAGATGATCGCGAAGATGCCGTAGTCCTTGACCAGGTCCAGGCCAGGTGCAATGGCTTCGAGCTTCTTTTCTTCTTCGGGGCCAGCGAACAGCGCGCTGTTCACGACCTGCGTGGCGCCCGGTGCGATCTTCGGCAGCGTGGCCACCATGGCGACGGTGAAGAGGTTGTCGCCCAGGTCCTTCACGCGGAACTCGCGGCGCAGCTGTTCGCTGGCCGGGTCGCCCTTGAGCAGCCAGGCCGACACGAAGTAATGCTGGACCATCGCGATCCAGCCGTCATTGGCGGCCGGCGGCGGTTCGATCTTGCCCTTGGTGATGTCCTTGAAGTCGAGCTTGTGGAACTTCTTCTCGTTGGTGTACGCCGCCGGACCGGTGAAGGTGTTGGTGCCGAACATGGTGCCGGCGGCCACGGTGCCGTGGCGCAGCAGCTGCATGTAGAGCAGCGCGTCGCGCGGCTGGTCGCTCACGTTGGCGACTTCATGGCGCACGCCGATGGTGTAGTCGCCACGGTGGAACACATAGGTCTTGGTGTACTGCAGGCCGCCCACGGGCGCGCTTTCGAAGCTCACTTCCAGCGTGTTCTGGCCGTCGGCCATTTCGCGCGGACCGGCCTTCGGCGTCATCGGCGTCAGGTGGTTGGGGAAGCGGTCGCCGGTGTCGACCTGGTTCAGCAGGCCGGTCTGCGCCACGTAGCGCGTGGCCGGAGAGCCGTTCTCGAACAGCACCACGTGCTTGGTGCGATCGGCCTCGTCGTACTTCAGCAGCTCGAGGTTGTTGACCGTGCCGCCCTCGCTGTCGATCGTGGCCTTGAACAGGTCCGTGGTCACGCTGACCTGCTCACGGGGTGCGACCGCGGCAGCTTGCGTGAGCACGGCGCCAGCGCTGCCGCTGGCAGCGGATGCGGTCGGCACGCCGTTGCTGGCGGCGGGCGCGGTGCCTGCCGGGGCGGTGGCCACGGCAGCCGGCTTGCTCGAGGGCAGGAAGGTCGGCTTGTTGCCGTTGAAGACCTGCCATTGGTCCCACAGCAGCACCAGCGAGAACCCAAAAATCACCCACAGGATCGTGCGGCGGATATCGTTCATGACGAAGACTTCTTGTCGGAGGAGAGAAGAGACGAAAACAGCGAGCCTGACTTGTCAGTGCGACACGGTGATTTCGGTGGAACCGGATCGTCGCCGCCCTGGCACCAGGGCTGGCAGCGCGCGATGCGGTGCAGGGTGAGGTAAGTGCCCTTGAGCGCGCCATGCACTTCGAGCGCCTCGATCGAATACACCGAGCAGGTCGGCGTGAAACGGCACGACTGGCCGAGCCAGGGGCTCAGCAGCAGGCGGTAGCCCTTCACGAGGCCGATCAGCAGGCGTTTCATGGGGAAGAGGAAGAAGAGGGCGACAACGAGCGCGCGGCCCGCGCCAGCAGTTGCTGGAGTTCGGCGCGAACGGCTCCCTTGAGCTTGTCCGAGGAGGCGCTCACGAATTCCTTGCGGTCGAAGCCCGCGCGCAGCCGCACCACGTGCGCAGCACGGGGCAGGCCGACGTCAGGGGCGGCGCTCACGGTATAGATCTGGCGCTTGATGGCGTTGCGCGTGACCGCTCGGCGCGCCCAGCGCTTGGGCACCATGGCGCCCAGCCAGACATCGTCGGACGCGAACAGCGGCGCCGCGCTCGATGCAAGATCGAGCGCGCAACGGTGCAATGCGAAATGAGCAGTGCGCGCCACGGTGGCACCTGCGAGGACGGCCTGGAATTGCGCGCGGGTCTTGAGCCGCTGCATGGGAGCCGAACTGGACACGCCAGGAGCGCTCGCCGTGAAAGCTTGCGCTGACGGGTCGGCTGCTGGCAACGGCAGGTGGGCTGCCGTCAGACGGCCAGGCGCTTGCGGCCCTTGGCGCGGCGTGCGTTGATGACGGCACGGCCGCCGCGGGTCTTCATGCGGACCAGAAAGCCGTGGGTACGGGCGCGGCGGACTTTGGATGCTTGGTATGTGCGTTTCATGATGATTTCCTTATTCCCTGTATGCGCTGTTTATCCGCGGGAAGAACCTGCGGGCGCGGGGAGCGTGTTTCCGGATGGCCCCCGAAAGACGCAATGAGGTTTTCAGGGAAATTCGCAATTATCGCAAATTCGGCCCCGGAACAATCTTCGACTGGATTTGCGGGCCTTTCGCCGCCGCCGGCAGCGTGTGGATAAGGTTTTGACAAGTTAGAATGCGCAGCACCTTCCAGCAGAGAATATCCACAATACCTATACCAAAAAATGCCCGAGGGTTTCACCACTTTTCCAAGCGCCCATGTCGACTGACGGCATCGGCGAAAGCCTCTGGCAGGCCTGCGTCAACCAGCTCGCGCAGGAGCTGTCCGAGCAGCAGTTCAACACCTGGATCAAGCCCCTGACAGCGCAGGTCGCGGACGACCTTTCGCGCATGACGGTGTTCGTTGCGAACCGCTTCAAGCTCGACTGGATCCGGGCCCAGTACGCCGGCAAGATCGCCGCCATGGCCGAGAAGATGTACGGCCAGCCGGTGGCCGTCGAGTTAGCGCTTGCTCCGCGTGAAGCGCCCGTGCGCTCTGCACCCATGGCCGTCATGACCGAAACCGACGTGCCGCGCGACGTGGCCGGTCCGGGCGAGGAGCCCGCAGCCGCCGGCTTCAAGAACCGGCTCAATTCGGGCCTCACTTTCGACACCCTGGTCGAAGGCACGGCCAACCGCATGGCGCGCGCCGCGGCGATGCACGTGGCGGGCATGCCGGGCCATCTTTACAACCCGCTTTTCATCTACGGCGGCGTCGGCCTGGGCAAGACCCACCTGATGCACGCTGTGGGTAACCGGCTGATGGCCGACCGCACCGATTCCAAAGTTCTCTACATCCACGCCGAGCAATTCGTGTCGGATGTGGTCAAAGCCTATCAGCGCAAGACTTTCGATGAGTTCAAGGAGCGCTATCACTCGCTCGATCTGTTGCTGATCGACGATGTGCAGTTCTTCGCCAACAAGGATCGGACGCAGGAAGAATTCTTCAACGCGTTCGAGGCCCTGCTCGCCAAGAAGTCGCACATCGTGATGACCAGCGACACCTACCCGAAGGGGCTGGCCGACATCCACGAGCGGCTGGTTTCGCGCTTCGATTCGGGCCTGACGGTGGCCATCGAGCCGCCCGAGCTCGAAATGCGCGTGGCGATCCTGATCAACAAGGCGCGCGCCGAATCGGCCGAAATGCCCGAGGAAGTGGCCTTCTTCGTCGCCAAGAACGTGCGTTCGAACGTGCGCGAGCTCGAAGGCGCGCTGCGCAAGATCCTAGCCTATTCGCGCTTCAACCAGAAGGAGATCTCGATCGCCCTGGCGCGCGAGGCGCTGCGCGACCTGCTGTCGATCCAGAATCGGCAGATCTCGGTCGAAAATATCCAGAAGACGGTGGCCGACTACTACAAGATCAAGGTCGCCGACATGTACAGCAAGAAACGCCCGGCCAGCATTGCGCGGCCGCGGCAGATCGCGATGTACCTGGCCAAGGAGCTGACGCAAAAAAGCCTGCCGGAAATCGGCGAACTGTTCGGCGGACGCGATCACACGACGGTGCTGCACGCGGTGCGCAAGATCTCGGGCGAGCGCCAGCAGCTCACCGAACTCAACCAGCAGCTCCACGTCCTCGAACAGACGCTCAAAGGCTGAAGCCGGATGTCATCAGGAACGCCCCTCGCGACAGCGGAGAATGGCGTCTTACAAGCTGATTCAAAGAGATAAGAGAAGAGGAAGAAGACATGATCGTTTTGAAGGCAAACCAAGACAAAGTCCTCGCCGCGCTGCAGTCGGTGGCGGGCATTGTGGAGCGGCGTCACACCTTGCCGATCCTGGCGAACGTGCTGATCCGCAAGACCGGCGGCCAGCTCCAGCTGACCACCAGCGACCTCGAGATCCAGATCCGCACCACGGCCGAGCTTGGCGGCGATGAAGGCAACTTCACCACCACCATCGGCGCGCGCAAGCTGCTCGACATCCTGCGCACCATGCCGGCCGACCAGACCGTGAGCCTCGAGTCGAGCGCGAGCAAGCTGGTGCTCAAGGGTGGCAAGAGCCGCTTCACGCTGCAGTCGCTGCCCGCCGAGGACTTTCCGCTGGTGCAGGAGGCCGCCAACTTCGGCCCCGTGTTCAGCGTCCCGCAAAAGACGCTGAAGGACCTGCTCTCGCAAGTGTCCTTCGCGATGGCCGTGCATGACATCCGCTACTACCTCAACGGCATCCTGTTCGTCGCCGAAGGCAAGCAGCTGAGCCTGGTTGCCACCGACGGCCACCGCCTGGCGTTCTCGTCCGCCACGCTCGACGTCGAAGTGCCGCGCCAGGAAGTCATTCTTCCGCGCAAGACCGTGCTTGAAATGCAGCGCCTGCTGTCGGACGCCGAAGGCGCCATCGAGATGCAGTTCGCCAACAATCAAGCCAAGTTCAGCTTCGGCGGCATGGAGTTCGTCACCAAGCTGGTCGAGGGCAAGTTCCCCGACTACAACCGCGTGATCCCGAAGAACCACAAGAACAGCGTCACGCTCGGCCGTGCCCCCCTGCTGGCCAGCCTGCAGCGCACCGCCATCCTGACCAGCGAGAAGTTCAAGGGCGTGCGCCTGAACATCGAGCCAGGCACCTTGCGCATCGCATCGAACAACGCCGAGCAGGAAGAAGCGCAGGACGAACTCGACATCGACTACGGCGGCGACGCCATCGAGATCGGCTTCAACGTCACCTACCTGATCGACGCGCTGTCCAACATGGACCAGGACATGGTCAAGCTGGACCTTGCCGACTCCAACAGCTCGGCCTTGTTAACCATCCCCGAGAACGCATCTTTCAAGTACGTCGTGATGCCGATGCGTATCTAGCAGACAGAAAGAAAACACAGCGCCTTGCGCAGACAGCCCGCGGCCCTCCGCGGGTTTGCGCTTTCCTTTCAAGAGGCAGGAAAAGCAGGCCCAGAGCGCCCGAGAAATCCCGTGAATGCCGTGAGAGATAGAGGAATATCCGAATGAGTGCAGAAGATAACAAGCCCGAAGTGCCGCACACCGAGCCGGTCTACATCCCCGAGATCGAGACAACGCCGCCCGACACCAGCTACGGCGAAGGCTCAATCACGATCCTCGAAGGGCTCGAAGCCGTGCGCAAGCGCCCCGGCATGTACATCGGCGACACCTCCGACGGCACGGGCCTGCACCACCTGGTCTTCGAAGTCGTCGACAACTCCATCGACGAAGCGCTGGCTGGCCACTGCGACGACATCGTCGTCACCATCCACAGCGACAACTCGATCTCCGTCACCGACAACGGCCGGGGCATTCCGACCGGCGTGAAGATGGACGACAAGCACGAGCCCAAGCGCTCGGCCGCCGAAATCGCGCTCACCGAACTGCACGCCGGCGGCAAGTTCAACCAGAACAGCTACAAGGTCTCGGGCGGCCTGCACGGCGTGGGCGTGAGCTGCGTGAACGCGCTGAGCGTCAAGCTGCGCCTGGTCGTGCGCCGCGAAGGCAAGATCCACGAGCTCGAATTCAGCCGCGGCTTCGTGCAGAACCGTTTGCTCGACACCGTGAAGGGCTTCGAAGTCTCGCCAATGAAGATCATCGGCGACACCGACAAGCGCGGCACCGAAGTGCACTTCCTGCCCGACACCGAGATCTTCAAAGAGAACGCCGATTTCCACTACGAGATCCTGAGCAAGCGCCTGCGCGAGCTGAGCTTCCTGAACAACGGCGTGCGCATCCGCCTGCTCGACGAGCGCACCGGCAAGGAAGACGACTTCTCGGGCGCCGGCGGCGTGCGCGGCTTCGTGGAGTTCATCAACAAGGGCAAGACCGTCCTGCATCCGAACTCGTTCTATGCGGCTGGCGAGAAGCCGGCCGACACCTACGGCGGCATTCCCGGCACCCACATCGGCGTCGAAGTGGCGATGCAGTGGAACAGCGGCTACAACGAGCAGGTGCTGTGCTTCACCAACAACATCCCGCAGCGTGATGGCGGCACCCACCTGACCGGCCTGCGCGCCGCGATGACCCGCGTCATCAACAAGTACATCGAAGAAAACGAGTTCGCCAAGAAGGCGAAGGTCGAAGTCACCGGCGATGACATGCGCGAAGGCCTGTGCTGCGTGCTGAGCGTGAAGGTGCCCGAGCCCAAGTTCTCCAGCCAGACCAAGGACAAGCTGGTGTCCAGCGAAGTGCGCGCGCCGGTGGAAGACATCGTCGGCCGCCTGCTGACCGACTACCTGCAGGAGCGCCCGAACGACGCCAAGATCATCTGCGGCAAGATCGTCGAGGCCGCCCGTGCCCGCGAAGCCGCCCGCAAGGCCCGCGAAATGACGCGCCGCAAGGGCGTGCTCGACGGCATGGGCCTGCCCGGCAAGCTCGCCGACTGCCAGGAAAAGGACCCCGCGCTCTGCGAGGTCTACCTGGTGGAGGGCGACTCCGCCGGCGGCTCCGCCAAGCAGGGCCGCGACCGGAAGTTCCAGGCCATCCTGCCGCTGCGCGGCAAGATCCTGAACGTCGAGAAGGCACGCTACGAGAAGCTGCTCACCAGCAACGAAATTCTGGTCATGATCACCGCGCTCGGCACCGGCATCGGCCGTGCCGGCGCCACCAGCGCGGGCAGCGGCGCGGACGACTTCAACGTCGCCAAGCTGCGCTACCACCGCATCATCATCATGACCGACGCCGACGTCGACGGCGCCCACATCCGCACGCTGCTGCTCACCTTCTTCTACCGGCAGATGCCCGAGCTCGTCGAGCGCGGCCACATCTACATTGCGCAGCCGCCGCTGTACAAGGTCAAGGTCGGCAAGGAAGAGCAGTACCTGAAGGACGAAACCGCCCTCACCGCCTTCCTGCTCAAGGTGGCGCTGAAGGACGCGAGCATCCAGACCGGCGGCAGCGCGTCGACCACGCTCGCGGGCGACACCCTGGCCGAACTGGCGCGCAAGCACCAGCTGGCCGAGGCCGTGATCGCGCGCCTGCGCAACTTCATGGACGCCGAGGCGCTGCGCGCCATTGCCGACGGCGTGGCGCTCGACCTCGACACCACCCCCGCGGCCGAAGCCTCGGCCGCGGCGCTGCAAATCAAGCTGCGCGAACTCAACACCACCGGCGTGCCGGCCAAGGTGAGCAGCGAGTTCGACGCCCGCACCGACAAGCCGCTGCTGCGCATCAGCCGCCGCCACCACGGCAACATCAAGAGCAGCGTGCTCACGCAGGACTTCGTGCACGGCGCCGACTACGCCGCGCTGGCCGAAGCCGCCAACACCTTCCGGAACCTGCTGAGCGACGAGGGCGCCCTGGTCCGCCGCGGCGAGGGCGAGCGCGCCAAGGAAGAAAAGGTCAGCGACTTCCGCCAGGCCATGAAGTGGCTGATCGGTGAAGCCGAACGCGCCACCTCGCGCCAGCGCTACAAGGGTCTGGGCGAAATGAACCCCGCGCAGCTGTGGGAAACCACCATGGACCCGACCGTGCGCCGCCTGCTGCGCGTGCAGGTCGACGACGCGATCGAAGCGGATCGCGTATTCACGATGCTGATGGGGGATGAGGTGGAGCCGCGTCGGGAGTTCATCGAGCAGAACGCGCTGCGGGTGGCGAATATCGACGTGTGACACTTGTCGTTGTCGGGTGACACGGAAAGTGAAAACTGCGACAGCTCAGGTGAATAACCTCTTGGGAAACTAAAGCTAGCCCAGCGGAGCCGGCTCGGAATCCGCGGCCGTGAGCGGCGCGCCTGGATGCGGCGCCTTCAACGGCAGCCACAGCCTGAAGCGCGTCCCGCCTTGCGCCGCTTCCCACGTCACTTTCCCCCCAATGGCCCGCGCCCGCCGCACCATGTTCGACAGCCCGTGCCCCGTGGCGCCCTCGGGCTGCGCGGTGAAGCCGCGGCCGTTGTCGAGCAGGACCACCGCCACGCCGTCCGCCTCCCGCGCTGTCGCCACACGCAGCTCGGTCGCGCCCGCGTGCTGCATCACGTTCGAGATGCCCTCCTGGAGGATGCGCAGGATGTGAAGCGCACTGCGCGGATCGAGCCATTCGAGCGGCGGCACGTCGATCACTTCCCAGCGCAAGCTCAGGCTCGAATCGCGCAGCCGCGGCAGCAACCGGTAGCGCAGCGTCGCGAGCAGCAGCAGGTCGGCCTCGACCGGTTCGAGCGAATCGACCGTGAGCTTCAGGTCGTCGATGCATTCCCGCAGCACCAGCGCCATCTGCGGCTCGCTGAGCTTGCCGGCCTCGGCCACCTTCAGCGCGCTGATCAACTGCGAGCCCATGCCGTCGTGGATGTCCTGCATCAGCCGCTGGCGTTCGCGGCTCAGCGTTTCGCGCTGCTGCACCTCGCGCAACTGCGCGTAGTTGACGGCCAGTTCGGCCTCGCGTTCCCGCAGGCGTTCGGCCAGGTGCGCGTTGGCCTGCTCC
>CAMATD010000114.1 GCA_945860785.1 Variovorax sp. YR752
GCTCGCCGGCTGCGCGAGCAAGCCCGACAACTACTACACGCTCGCAAGCCCGGTCACGGTTGCCGATGCGGCGCCTTCGACGCTGGGCAGCGCGGCGCCGCTCTACATCGAACTGGCGCCGGTGGCTGTGCCCGAGCGCTTCGCGCGGCCGCAGATGGTGGTGCGCCAGCCGGGAGGCTGCGTGCAGGTCGAGGTGCTCGAGCATCACCGCTGGGCCGCGTCGTTCGAGAACGAGCTGCGCGATGCGCTCGCCAGCGGCATCGCCGGCCGGCTCGGCGCGCTCGACGTGACCAAGGGCGGGCGGCAGACCTCGCAACCGGTCTGGCGCATTGCGGTGCAGTTGCGGCAGTTCGATGCGGTCGATGGCGGCCGTGTCGATGCGGGCTTCAGCTGGACGCTGCGGCGCTCCGACGATGCGCGCACGCTGGTGTGCCAGCTGAATGTCGGCGAGGCTGTGGGCGGCGGCATGGACGCCGTGGCGCAGGGCGCCCAGCGCGTGACTGCGGCGGCTGCTGCGGCGATGGCGCGCAGCGTGAGTGCGGCGCGCGCGAATCCGGGAGCGACTGCGTGCGCGCTCTGATTCTTTCTCCCTCCCCCTCTGGGGGAGGGCCGGGGTGGGGGCACGACGGCGCTCGTATGTGCATGGCGCCAAGTTGGGAGCAGCCCCCATCCCAACCTTCCCCCAGAGGGGGAAGGGGCAAGACAAGAATCGAATAGATCGGAGACTCTCCATGGCACAGATCGGCAAGGCGCCCTGCGACGACTCGCTGATCCTGCATGGAGTTGGGGCAGAGGAGGGTGCCTGTCCCGAGGCCTCGAAACCCTGGGTGCTGGCCGCGGCCGTCGTGGGGTCGAGCATGGCCTTCATCGATGGCACGGTGGTCAACGTCGCGCTGCCGGCCATCCAGGCCGATCTGCAGACCACGGCCTGCCAGGCGCAATGGGTGGTCGAGTCCTATGCCTTGTTGCTGGCGGCGCTGCTGCTGGTGGGCGGCGCGCTCGGCGATCACTATGGCCGGCGCCGCATCTTTGCCATCGGCGTCGGCCTCTTCGCGATCTCTTCGGTGGCCTGCGGGCTGGCTGCCGATGTGCAGCAGCTCATCGCCGCGCGTGCGGTCCAGGGCATCGGCGGGGCCTTGCTGGTGCCCGGCAGCCTCGCGCTCATCAGCGCGGCGTTTCCCACGAAGGAGCGCGGCAAGGCCATCGGCACCTGGTCGGGCTTCAGCGGCATCACGGCGGCTGTGGGGCCGGTGCTGGGTGGCTTCCTGGTCGATCACTTTTCGTGGACCTGGGCTTTCCTCATCAACGTGCCGATGGCGCTGCTGGTGCTGTGGATCACATGGCGGCATGTGCCCGAGAGCCGCGGCGCGTCGGCCAGCAGCGGGCTGGACTTCTGGGGTGCGTTGCTGGCCACCGCTGGATTGGGCGGCGTTGTCTATGCCTTCATCGAGGCGCCCACGCAGGGATGGAACTCGCCTGCCGTGCTCGCGGCATTGGGCATCGGCATCGTGGGGAGCGCGGGTTTCATCGCGGTGGAGCGCAAGGCGCGCACGCCGATGCTGCCGCTGGGCCTGCTGCGCATCGGCAACTTCAGCGGCGCGAATCTGCTGACCCTGCTGCTCTACGCCGCGCTGGGCGGCGGGCTGTATTGCTTCCCGCTCAACCTGATCCAGGTGCAGGGCTACTCGGCCACGGTGGTGGGTGCGGCGTTGCTGCCGTTCATCTTCATCATGTTTGCGCTCTCGGGCTGGGCGGGGCAACTGGTCGATCGCTTCGGGCCGCGTCTGCCGCTGGTCATCGGGCCGGCGATCGCGGCGGTGGGCTTCGCGCTGTTTGCCGTGCCGGGCGTGGGGGCGAGCTACTGGAGCGGATTTCTGCCCGCGGTCGTGGTGCTGGGCTTCGGCATGACGGTGACCGTGGCGCCGCTCACCACCACGGTCATGAACGCGGTCGGCCCAGACTTGGCCGGCGTGGCTTCGGGCGTGAACAACGCGGTGTCGCGCGCGGCGGCGGTGCTGGCGATTGCGGTGTTTGGCGCGGTCATGGCCTGGGCCTTCGATGCGGTGCTGGCGGACAACCTGCGCGAAATGGGCGCATCGGCGCAGGTGTCGGCGTTTCTGGAAGGCGAGCGCAGCAAGCTGGCCGACGCGGCGATGCCACCGGGCGTCGATGCGGCCACGGCCGCTTCCGTCAAGCGCGCCGTGGCCGAATCGTTCGTGGTGGGTTTCTGCTGGGTGATGCTGCTGAGCGCAGGGCTGGCCGTGCTGAGTGCATTGAGTGCCTGGCTGATGATCGGAGGAGGACCTGCCGCGCAGCCGGCCGCTGAAAAACAATAGGGGACTGTGATCGTGGAAGCACAAGAGCACTTCGACGTGCTGATCGTCGGCGCCGGCCTGTCGGGCATCGGTGCCAGCTATCACCTGCAGGCGAACTGCCCGGGTCGCAGCTACGCGATCCTCGAAGGGCGGGAGCGTAGCGGCGGCACCTGGGACCTGTTCCGCTACCCCGGCATCCGCTCGGACTCCGACATGTACACGCTCGGCTATTCGTTCCGCCCGTGGACGCAGGCCAAGGCGATTGCCGACGGCCCGTCGATCCTGAAGTACGTGCGCGAGACTGCGACGGAGAACGGCATCGACCGCAAGATCCGCTTCAATCACCGCGTGGTGCGTGCGTCATGGTCGACGCCCGAGGCGCGCTGGTGGGTGGACGTCGAACGTGGACCGGACCGCGAGCTTGTGCGCATGAGCTGCAACTTCCTCTTCATGTGCAGCGGCTATTACAACTACACCGCCGGCTATACCCCTGAATTCACGGGCACCGCCGATTTCACGGGGCGCATCGTCCATCCGCAGCACTGGCCCGAAGACCTCGACTACAAGGGCAAGCGCGTGGTCGTGATCGGCAGCGGCGCCACCGCGATGACGCTGGTGCCCGAGATGGCGAAGACCGCCGCGCATGTGACGCTGCTGCAGCGCTCGCCGACCTACGTGATCGCGCGGCCGGCCGAGGACCGCCTGGCCAACCGGCTGCGCCGCCATCTGCCGGCCTGATGGGCCTACGGCATCACGCGCTGGAAGAACGTGACGCTGAGCATGCTGTTCTTTCGGCTCTCGCGGCGCAGGCCCGAGCGCGCGAAGGCGATGCTTCTCGGCGGCGTGCGGCATGCCCTAGGGCCGGACTACGACATCGCCACGCACTTCACGCCGCGCTACAACCCGTGGGACCAGCGGCTGTGCCTCGTGCCCGACGGCGACCTGATCGTCACCGCCACCGGCCTCGACCTGCAGGTGCTCGGCGGCATTGAACTGAGCGTGGACGGTCGGCGCGTGGACCCGGCCACGACCTTCAACTACAAAGGAATGATGTACAGCGACGTGCCGAATCTGGCCTCGTCGTTCGGCTACACGAATGCCTCGTGGACACTCAAGTGCGACCTGACCTGCAAGTACGTCTGCAGGGTGCTTAATCACATGGAGAGGCTCGGCTGGAAGCAATGCACGCCGCGCAACACCGACCCGGGCCTGGTCGCCGAACCCTGGCTCGATTTTTCGTCGGGCTATGTGCAGCGCTCCGTCGGCAAGTTGCCGAAGCAGGGCTCGCGGGCGCCGTGGCGGCTGTACCAGAACTATGCGCGGGACATCGTCAGCCTGCGCTTCGGGGCGGTGGATGACGGGGTGATGGAGTTTTCGAATCCGAGGAGCGCCTAGGTCTGAAGGAAAGGGCGCATGAGCGGGTCAAGCTGGTCTGATCTTTCGCTGACAGCTCCATACGTCACTCTCCTCTCGATTCGCGCAGCGCTTTTTGTTCTCGTGAATTTTTCGCGTTTCTCAGACCGACTGCACAACACCGTGACTGTTTGACTATTGTTTGCAATGGTGCTGGGCTCGCGTGCCTCAGACTTTTTGAACGATCGTTCATCAAGGTCCAGGCGTGTCTCCCACCTCCACCATCTCACGAACCATCTCCGTTGGCAGCGCCGCCATGCCCAGCTTGCTGGGCAGCCCTGCGCTGGAATTCAAGTCACTCGACGGCCGCGAGGCGTTGGGTGAACTCTTCGAATACACCGTCCGGCTGCAGACCCCCGACAGTCCGCGGCTCACCGAGTATGTGACGGCCAATGTGCCGGTCAAGCAGCTGATCGGCAAGGAGTTCAGCCTCTGCATCGAGCTCGATGGCAAGGGCTTTGGCATCGCCGCTCGCACGGGTGCCGGCACACGCGAGATCAACGGCCTCGTGACCAGCGCACGCTTCGTTCAGTCCGAGAACCGCCGGGGCCTCTACGAGATCGTCCTGCGGCCCTGGCTGATCCTGGCCACACGCACCAGCGACTACAGGATCTTCCAGAACAAGACCCCGCTGGAGATCATCGAGGAGGTGCTGGCCGACTACAGCTTTCCGATGGAGAAACGCGTCACCCATCGCTACCCCCAGCGGGTGTTCCAGGTCCAGTACGGCGAGACGGACTTCGAGTTCATCACGCGGCTGATGCAGGAGTTCGGCATCTACTATTTCTTCGAGCACAAGGACGGTGTCCACAAGCTGGTGCTGGTGGACGACGTCGGGGCCCACAGGAAATTCGAGAGCGAGGCGTATCACACCATCAGCTACTACCCGCCGGGCCACAAGATCGACGAGGAGTACTGCAACCACTTCTGCAGCATCGAGAACCTGGAATCGGGCCAGTGGGTCACCGACGATTTCGACTTCACCCAGCCGCGCGCGAGGCTGCGGCAGGTCTCCAAGATGCCGCGCAACACCGGCAACAACGCGCAGGAACTGTACAAGTGGCCCGGCGACTACAGCGATCCGGACGAAGGCCAGATCCTGGCGCGCACGCGCATGGAAGCGACCGGTGCGCCCGGCAGCCGTGGCTAGGGCAGCGGCAACCTGCGTGCGGTCGTGACGGGATGCACCTTCTCCCTGGTCAACTACCCGCAGGACATTGCGAACCTCGAGTACCTGGTCATCGCCAGCACCCTGCGCCTGCACGAGAGCGCGCAGGCGAGCACGCAGGCCCAAGGCCAGGACGACTACGTCTGCCACACCGACTTCGAGGTTCAACCCGCCAACAAGATCTTTCGCTCGCCGCAGACCCAGCCCAAACCCAGCACCACGGGGCCGCAGACCGCGATCGTCACCGGCCCGAGCGGCCAGGAGATCTGGACCGACGAATACGGCCGCATCAAGGTCAGCTTCCATTGGAACCGCTACTGCACCAAGGATGAGAACGCCTCCTGCTGGATTCGCGTGTCCTTCCCCTGGGCCGGCACCAACTTCGGCGGCATCCACATTCCGCGCATCGGGCAGGAGGTGATCGTCGACTTCGAGAACGGCGACCCGGATCGGCCGATCGTCATCGGGCGGGTCTACAACCGGTTGAACATGCCCCCCAGGCAATTGCCCGGACAGAAGAATCTCTCGGGCTTTCGCAGCCGCGAGCTGAGTGCGGACGGCAGTGGCCCGGGAGCACGGGGCAACCATCTCGAACTTGACGACCATCCCGGCAAGATTCAGGCGCAACTCAAGAGCGATCACCAGAGCAGCAGTCTGAGTCTCGGGCACATCGGACGCATTGAGGACACGGCGGGCCGCAAGGACGACCGAGGCCAGGGCGTCGAACTGCGTACCGATGGCCATGGGGCCATCCGCGCCGCCAAGGGCTTGCTGGTCACCACGGAAGCCAGACCCAACGCGCAGGCGCATATCACCGACCTGGGAGAGACGGTTGCGCGCCTGACCGCAGCGCGCGATCTGCATGAGCGTCAGAGTCAAACCGCCCAAGAGGCCAAGGCGCACGAGGCTGGCGATCAGGATGCCGTCACGAAGATCCTCAAGGCGCACAACGATGCCATCAAGGGTTCGGGTGGCAGCAGGCAAGAGGGGCTGTTTCCGGAACTCAGCGAACCCCACCTGGTGCTTGCCAGCCCGGCGGGTATTCACAGCACCGCTGGCGCCGCCACACACATCGCGAGCATCACCCACAACGCCTTGAGCAGTGGCGAGCACACCAGCATCAGCGCAGGCAAGAGCTTTCTGGTCAGCGTCCGGGAGGCCATGCGCCTCTTCGCCTACAAGGCCATTCGCCTGACGGCCGCCACTGCAGGCATCGATATCGTGGCACTGCAGGACAGCATCAACCTCATGGCCAAGCTCGACATCAAGCTGGAGGCCAACAGGATCAGCATCACCGCCAAGGAAGAGATCCTGATCAATGGGGGGAGCAGCTACACCCGGTGGAATGCCTCGGGCATCGTGCATGGCACCAATGGCGTTTGGCGTGAGCATGCAGCCACGCACAGCCTTGTCGGGCCAGACAGCCTGCCAGTCCCGATTATTTCCTTCGACACGCCCCAGGTGCTGCCGAAGAAACACGGCAGGTTCCGCTTCTCCATCTGAAGCTTGACTCTCATGATCATCAGCCCTCCCTTTCTCTCGCTAAGCGACATCCCCGTTTACGACGGGCAGTGCGCCAGGAACGTCATGCCCGGTGGCATTGTTGGCAGCGGCGCTTACCCGGTCAGTCAGGCCATGGGCTGGCACGGCGGGCTTCACATCCATGCGCCGACCAACATAGAGCCCGTGCGCGCCATTGCCGACGGCACCGTGGTTTTCAGGCGCGACGGGGGCAACGCGCGCTACGACAACGAGGATCACTCGACCGGCTGCGTTGTTATCCGCCACGTCACCGAGATCGGCGCACAGGGCGCCACACCCGTCACTGTCACCTACTACTCCATCACCCAACATCTCCGGCAGCTGGATCACGACCTACCCGCCGTCGGCAGGGCCATCTACCGCAAGGACAAGCTGGGCCTGGCGGGCACCATCCACGGCGAGAGCGACCGCATCCATCTGGAAATCATTGCTGGCGATGACGATGCGATGAAACTGATCGGCCGTCGCACCGGCAATCTCAACGTGAGTGACGACGGCCGAAGCAATGTGGTCTGTAGTCAGATCTATGTGCTGGTGCCTGCCAAGACTCTGTGCTACAGCGCCCAGCCGACTGGCGCCTCGCTGCCTGCTGCTACCGCTGGTGACAGCGGTGGCGAGAACTTGATCGTTGGCATCCACTACGCGGCGGGCAACGCCACGCTCACCACCTACAGGCTCACGGGCGAAATCGTCGGCGCAGTACTGACGGAAACCAACACCGAATACGACCTTTACACCGAAGCAAACACGCGCCATCACCGCAATACGGCGGGTTCCAGCCCCAGTGGCTGGTACGAGTTGCTGCGCTTCGGTCGCAATCTGGGCACTGACCCCCTGCCCGCCAATGCGGCCCATTGGCGCAAGGTCAGCGTACCGGGCCAACCAGGAGGGGTCTGGATCAATCTGAATGCCATCAACACCAAGAAATTCAGCGACGCTGATTTCCCACATTGGGCAGGCTGGAAGCTGATTGACGACGACATCACCGACGACAACAGTCGCTGCGACTCGGCCATGATCAATGCGATGCTGACCTCACCGCCCCAACCCGGTGCCACGACGGTCCTCACGCCAGCGCAGAAGACAGCTGATCGCATGCAAAACCTGTGCAGGTCCGACGTGCAGGAAAAATTGGCCAAGACCATCTGCAAGTTTCCGACCGAATGGGCGAAGGATGAGGTACGCAAGCGCTGGGCGTGGACACGGGAGACTGGCAACCCCTATATGCCGTCCCCGCTGGAGGACGAGACAGACTTCACGGAGATGACGGACTTTGCGCAGAAGCTGTGTTTCTGGGAAGACCTGCCCGAGGAAGACAGGACTCGGCTGACGATTAAGCACTGGCACTTCCATCCCAGGGAATTCATCAATCACTTCAGGAAATGCGGGTGGTTGAGCTCAACCGAATTTGCAAGATCACTCAGTTCTGCCCCTGCCGAGGGCAAAACTCGCGCGGAAGCGCTGCGCCTTCCCATGAACGCAATGCTGCGCAAATACGGTGTGGTCAACAGTCGTCAACGGACCGCGCATTTTCTCGCGCAGGTTGGTTACGAAACGCTATGGTGGCTGTATCGAGAGGAACTCGGAAATGCAAAGCACTTTCGTACGCTATACGAAGTAATCACAACTGCTGAAACAGAGGCGGACTATAAATCCGGACTGGCCAAACGTCTCAATCTTGTTCAAAAAGGGGAGAGCGAGCAGGCATCTGCTGCGCGCAGATCGGGGGCAGTCGACGCCAAGGCCAAGACTATGGACAACGGACTGGTGAGCGCGGCCGCCGGTGGCATGGCAGGGGATGGGTCTAGATTCCGAGGACGCGGATTTCTACAGATCACGGGACGACGTAATTACACGAGCTACGGTACTTTTCGAGGTCGCGATTTCACAAGCGATCCCAATCCACTGCTACTAGCCTCCGACGATTTCAATGCCTGTGACGCATCAGGCTTCTACTGGTCGAGAGAGCGCGCGAACGTCGACGCAGACGCCGGTGCAGCTGCAATAAATGTCACGCGCGTAGGAGGGATCGTTAATCGAGGCAGTGCGACCAAGGTGCCTTTGCACGACGCAGAGCGACAAACTACGTTTAAAAGCATTTGGGGTCGCTTGAATGATGCGATCTAGTAAATCACTTCTTTGTCTTGTGTTTGCGCTTATGGGGCGCACAGCCATGGCGGACGGAGTGCCTGCCGAGTGCCCTACCTCACCCGCCATGTTGGCTGCTGGAACTGATCGGATTGCGTGTCAAGTTTCAGGGTTGGTGGTTATCGAACGGTACCTAGGCCCCAAACCGGAATCGCCCTACGCTTCCGCATTTGATCGGCGTGAATTGGTTGTCGCATATGGGAAATCGATCGAAGCCGTGAAGGCGGTGGCCGGCATCAAGGCTGGTTCTCGCGCTTCGCAAACGCAGCGCCTGTTGCTTCAACCACCTCTTGTGGACTACATCGCCAAGCGTTCCCTGCTACCAAAGGCCAGCAGTTACAAGCAATGGTCAATTGCGTCCGAAAAAATCGAATATGGAGCTCAAGGTGGGGCTCATGGCTTCCTCTTGGAATGCGCGACGGCTATGCGCTCCGTCATGTCAACAACGGTTGTTGCGGAGTGCTTTCCGCTTGAAGAAAAGGCGCGCTTCTTCAAGACGTTAGACGCCGTTCGTTGGGTAGGGGTAAGGATTCGTTCGTAATTCTTGGCACCTGAGAGCGTCTGCATGTTGCGAATCATCTCATCAGCAGCGCCGCCACGCCCAGCCTGCTGGGCAGCCCCCGCACTGGAATTCAAATCACTCGACGGTCACGAGGCGCTGGGTGAATTCTTCGAATATCTTGGTTTCGGTGCCCGCAGCATCTCTTCGTTTTTCAGGCACCCAAAAGTTTGTGTGATCTTGATGGAAGGCGAGCCAGGGTTTCGTGACTTGATCACCGAAGTCGCACGGTCGTCGAATGATGCTGCGTCAGAGCGCACGCCCTGACACATATGTACTTCACGAGTGACTTGTGAGCGCCAATCCCCACTACGCCATCTACCGTCAAAGTCACTCCGCCGATCACACAGGTGGGATCCGAGCGAGTTCAGGCGGCAGTCCACGCAGCGCTGACGAGGCGTGCATGCGCGATGTGCCCTGCGAGCCCCGGCTGCAGGCCGTTGACCCCCTCGGCGTCATACCGCGCGAGCACCTGTTCTCCGCCAAGGTCTTCCGTCAGCAGAAGGCCCGTACCGAGAAGCAGCGCTTTCAAGGTCGCCGGATCGAAGCCGGACAGGAAGGCTTCGCCGATCGAGGCGACCGTGCTCTGCAAGCTGCGGAGGGCTTCGGCGCCCGGATGGTCGGCACCGCGCAGGGTGGCCTCGTCGATGTAGGTGAAGACCAGTTCGCTTCCGGCCGGTGCGCATGAGGCGATGGCGCGCAGGGTGGCGAGGTTGGCTTCCCGCGTGAGGTACACGGTGACGCCGAGCCACGAGAAGAAGGTGGGCTGCGTCGCGTCGAAGGGCGAGCGTGCCAGTGCCGATGCCAGCGTTTCCACGGACAGGTCCGCAGCGACGAAATGCACCGACTCGGATTCGGCCACGCCGCACTTGCGCAGGCACTCGCGTTTCAGCCCCTGCGTTGCGGGGTGATCGACTTCGTAGATCGCCAGTCCCTCGGCCCAGTCCGGGCGGCGGCAGAGGAAGCTGTCGAATCCGGCACCGATGAGCACGTACTGCGTGACGCCTTCTGCAACGGCCGCCTTCAGCGCGTCTTCCGTGTAGCGGCTGCGCAGGATGACGGCGGCATACGCCGGGCTCGCGCGCAGGGCGGCATCGAGCATCTTGTCGGGCGATGCGCCGGCCTTGTCCCGCAGTGCCGGACCGAGCCGCTCCAGCATGCGTTCGCGCAGGGCCGCGCGTGCGGTTTCCGGAACGAGGCGATCGCCCCACGGGTCGTCCAGCAGCGGGGCTGGGTCGCTGCGCGAATGGAGCGCGCGCATCAGGGCGGTGGACAGGGCGGTTCGGCTGGCTTGCGATGGCTTCACTGAGTGGCTCCGTGGTTGGGGGCGCGAAGTATCAGGCAAAAGGGCTTGCGGCGCCTCACTGCACCGCGTCGTCCACGCTCCACGGCGCATAGACCGTCGCGGACAGGTCGGGCGCATTCACCTTGGCCAGCAGGTCGCGCACGTCGTCCTTCACGCGCGCCAGCGACAGGCGCGCGCCGCGCACGCGCACATACGCGGCGAAGTCGCAGAGGGCTTCGATGGCGGTGGCGTCGAGGTCGGGCGATTCCTCCAGGCTCAGCACCATGCGCTGCAGCGCCGGCGTTGCGTCGATGCGGGCCCGGATCGATGCGAACACCGCATCCGCATTGCCGAAGAAGAGCGGCACCTCGGGCCGCGCGATCAGCACACCCGGCGGCACCACCGCCTCGGGATGGCGGCCGGTGTCGACATAGTCGTGGCTCTGGCCCAGGCGGCCGAGCCAGCTCACGGTCGTGCGCGAGAAGCCGCGCAGCAGCAACAACAGGCTGACGCCGATGGCGGCCAGCAGGCCGTCGAGCACGCCGAGCAGCAGCACCGCGCAGCCACCGCCACCAATGCCACCAGCCGGTCGCGCCGCCACTGGAAGTACGGCGCGCAGCGCCGCCGGGTTCAGCGTGTGGCTGACCGCGTGGATCACGATGGCGGCCAGCAGCGACTCGGGCGTGTGGGCGATCCAGGGCAGCAGCGTGAGCACGGCCAGCAGCACCACCGTGCCGGCCACGAGACCGGCGGCGCGGCTTTGCGCACCCGCCGATTCGTTGGCCGAAGTGGCCGAGTAGCCCGCGCCCACCGGCATGCCCCGGAACAGCGCGGAGAGCAGGTTGGCGCCGCCGAGCGCGAGCAGATCGCGGATGGCCGAGACGCTGTCGCCGTGGCGCATCGCAAAGGTGCGGATCGAGCCGTAGGACTTGGCATAGAGGATCAGCGCCATCGCAAAGGCCAGCTCGCCCAGGCCCAGCCACTGGGCGCGGTCGAGTTGCGGCACACCGGCGTGCGAGAAGTCGAGCGAGATCGGCCCGACCGCCGCCACGCCCCAGGCGTGGCACAGGCCGCTCACATCGAGCGCGATGCCGCACACGATCACCAGCAGCGCCGCCGGCACCGCACGCCAGCGTGCCAGGCCGCGCAGCAGCGCGAGCGCGACCAGCGCCATGGCGGCACCGGCAAGGTTCCAGTGCCGCCACTCCGCAGCAAGGCCCGCGATGAGTCGGAAGAAATCGCTGTGCGCCGGCTGCACCGCCAGCACCTTCGGCAACTGCTTGACCACGATGGTCAGCGCCAGACCGAGCGCGAAGCCGCGCAGCACCGGCTTGGCGATCAGGCTCGACACGACGCCGAGCTTCGCGATGCCGGCGATGACGAAGAAGATGCCCGCCAGCAGCACGATACCGGCGCCCAGGGCCAGCCGCGTTGCGGCATCGACGCCGGGAATCGAGGTGGTGGCGGCGAACAGCACCGCGGCCGACGACGAGGTCGCGGAGACGATGGCGAAGCGGCTGCTGCCGAAGAGGCCGTAGACCAGCAGCCCCGCGAACAGCGCGATCACGCCCGCCTGCGGCGGCAGCCCCCCGATGCCCGAATAGGCCACGGCCTCGGGCAGCAGCAGGCCCGCGATAGACAGGCCCGCCACGAGGTCGGCGATGCCCGGGCGGCGGGCGGAGGTGCTCACTGGGCGGACTTCTTCTTCGGACATCGACCTCCCTTGGCTACAGGCTGTGCGACAAAACCAACGAACGCTAGCAGGTTCTGGCGGACCTGGGCCTGACAGCATCGGTCCCGCTAGACTGGCGCGCATGAACGCTTCTCACCGTCGACCCGTTCCGCTGGCCAAGGCCTCCCGCCTGCTCAATCACGGCCCCACCGTTCTCGTGAGCGCCGCGCACAACGGGCAGCGCAACATCATGGCAGCCGCCTGGGCGATGCCGCTGGACTTCGATCCGCCCAAGGTGGCCGTGGTGCTCGACAAGAGCACCTGGACGCGCGTGCTGCTCGAAGGCGCGGGCAGCTTCGCGCTGCAGGTGCCCACGCGTGCGCAACTCGACCTGACGGAGGCGCTGGGCAACAGCTTGGGCCGCGAGATCGTCGAACGCGACGGCCGGGACAAGTTCGCAGCCTATGGCCTTTCGACCTTCGCGGGCGTGGCGACCGATGCGCCGCTGCTGGAAGACTGCGCGGCCTGGCTCGAATGCCGGCTGCTGCCCGAACCGCCGATCCAGCAGCGCTACGACCTGTTCCTCGGCGAGGTGATCGCGGCGCAGGCCGATGCGCGCGTGTTCGCCGACGGGCGCTGGAACTTCACGGGCCATGACGAGTTGCGCACGCTGCACCATGTGGCGGGCGGGCACTTCATCGTCGATGGCGAGGCGGTGGATGCGCGGCCGCTGCCGCCCGTGCGACCGTAATTTTCAGGGTGCAGGCTTGCGCACTGCGGGCACCACCAGCATGCGCCGCAAGGCCAGCACACCGCACGCAGCCGCCAGCAGGACCAGCGCAGGGTCTCACAGCGTCTCGCCGGGCGAGGCCGCATCGGGCCAGTCGCCGATGAAGACCGATCCGCTATTGTAGGCGGCGTGCAGCGCGATGCAGGGAATGAGCGAGCGGGTGCGCTCGTACAGCCATCCGAGCACCGTGCCCATCACGAGGCCGACGACGAACTGGTAGATATTCAGGTGCGCCGCCCCGAAGAGCAGGGCCGAGCCCACGATGGCCAGCCACCGCGAATAGCGCTGCAGGAAGCCCCGCAGCACGATGCCGCGAAACAGCATTTCTTCAAGCAGCGGCGCCATGACGCACACCGCCAGCGTGGCCGCGACGCTGCCGTCGGCCATGCGGCTGAACATCGATTCTTCCCAGGCCGAGAGCGGCGCGATGCGCACCAGCAGGTCGAGCGCAGCCATCAAGGCGACCATCAGCGCCGGCACGAGCAGCAGCACCGGCGGCACGACCAGCATCAGCGTGGCCCTGGCCGAGGCCGGAGACTGGTGGAACAGTTCGCGGTAAGTGAGCTTCTGGTAATGCATCACCACGGCGAACACGCAGCCGTTGCCCAGCACGGTCGAGAGCACGCCGAGCTGCAGGCTGTTCAGGCCGAGCCAGCGGTTGGCGTCGCGCAGGGCGAGGGCAATCACGAACTCGCACAGGAACAGCGCCACGAACAGGAGCGCAGCTTGCGCGGCGGAGGGAAAAGCCGCGCTCTTCGGGGATGGCATGGGGGAATGAGGGCGCTGGGGAGGGAGGCGCGGATGTTACCCAACCGGACGCCGGCCCCCCCGCGCCCGGGCCTACGCCGGAGCCAGGTCGCGGGCCAGCTCGCCGGTCTGGAAGAGCCGCGACAACGGAGCAAGGGAAATCTCGCCGAGGCGCGTGCGCATGGGAAACACCAGCTCTCGCAGCGCGGTGTATTCGCGCATGCGGGCCGATCGATGGGGGTCGTTGGGCTGGAGGCCCGCGGACGGATGGCACATCAGCACATCGCCCATTCGGCAGGCGGAGATCCCTTCGGACAGGCGCCTCTGGTAGTCCAGCACGTCGTCTGAAAAGTCGTAGACGCCCAGGAGGCGACGGCTCACGGGGATGCCGTGTCGGGTCGCAAGGCAGGCCAGGCTCGCGCCGCCCAGCGCATGGATGACGCCGGCCTTCCAGCCGTCGGCGCCGCGGCGCAGGCCCGGCGCGGTGCAGCGGATCCAGGGCGGTGCCGCGGGATAGCGGCGCGCGATTTCCTCGATCAACAGTTCCCGCACAACCGGGAATTGATGGACATGCCGGTGCCCGTCGACGAATGCAGGCGCACGGCCCATGACATCTTCGAAGCGTGTCAGCTGGTCGCGGATGTCCGCCAGAAGCACCGGGACGAAGATCGTCCGCGTGTACGTCCGCGCCAGCAGTCCCGTCAGGCCGGGTTCGGGGCCGTCGACGATCCCGGGGCGCGTGAGGTCGAGGTGCAGGCCCGCATCCAGATGGTCGGCGCTGATGCGCCGCAGTGTCCGTGCGCCGGAGGCCCAGGCGCTGCGACGCACCATGCAGCTGGTCGCGGAAATCTTGCCCGTCTCGACCAGGTCGACGACGGCCGAATTCACGCCGAGGCTCAATCCGAAATCGTCCGCGCAGATGCAGAGGTGGCGCGCCGTCGGCAAGGGAGCGGCGGAAGCTTCAGTCATTGCCATTCGTTCCTGTCGCAGCTGAGGTCGGCGGTACGAGTGCGCCAGAGGGAACATCGAGGCAATGCGGATCGCGCGATGCACTGCTCGCGAATCGCCAGACGGCGGTGCTCTTGTTGAACGTGACCAGCTGCGCATTGGCCAGCCAGGGGTAGGCCAGCTGCGCGGTGTTCGGCCCCACCACCCACGTCGCCTGCGCGCCGCAGAGCGTGGCCACCAGCTGTGTCCGTTCGAGCAGCGTGCCGGAGGCGCGCGCCGGGTCGAAGCGGGCCGCGTCCACCAGTTCCTTGCGCCAGTTGTCGCGCGTGTCCGTTTCGGCCGCCTTCCAGTCGCCCGAGACAAGCACCGGCTTCCGCAGGTGCTAGTAGAAGAAGGGGATTTCGTAGTAGTAGCTGTCCAGCATCAGCACCTGGTCGTCGGCGGCCACGGCCTGCCCGGCCGGAAGCCGGAGCCTGGCGCCCGGCGCCCGACGTCGGCGCGTAGACCATGACCGCCACCATGCAGGCGACGCACACCGTCGCAGACACCATGGTCACGGAGCGGACCCGGGTCAGCATCGTCTCCATCGACCGGCCCGCCAGCACGCGCTGCGCGATCAGGTAGGCCAGGGGCGGCAGCGCCGGCAGAACGTAGCCGATGAGCTTGGACCGCGGCATCGAGAAGAAGGCCACGATGACCACGAGCCAGATCCACATCAGCCAGTCGATGTCGGAGAGGCGGGGGCGTGCCTGCGCTGCCTTCTTTCGGGGAACGAGCAGCCAGGCGAACCACGGCAGCGTCAGCCCCGCCAGCACGGGCAGGTAGAACCAGAACCCGTGCTCGTTGTTGAAGCCCGAGGACGCGAAGCGCCGGAAGTGCTGCGTGATCACGAAGTAGTCGAAGAACTCCGGGTACTTCATCTGCATCGCGACAAACCACGGCCCGGCCACGGCCAGCAGGATCGCCCATCCCGGCAGTCACACCGAGAGACGCAGCGCAGAGGAGGCCCTTCGCGTCGCCGCGTACCACGCCACGAGCACCAGCACCGGCAAGGAGGCCGATCAGCCCCGTGGCCAGCAGGCCGGCCGCCGCGAGCAGGTAGGCGCCCGCCAGCAGCGCACGCCAGGGTTCGGCCCGCTCCCGGGCCAGGGCGGCACCCGCCGCCAGCAGGACGGTGCCGGAAATGCAGCCGGCCACCAGCATGTCGAGGTTCGCGAACTGCGCGCCCAGGAAGAAGAAGGGCGTGGTGACGAGCACCACGGTGGACAGCAGCGCCTGCCCCGTCGTCGACCAGCGGCGCAGGAAGAGGAACAGCGCCGCGGCCGCCGTGCCCGCACCCAGCACGGAAGGCAGCCGGGCCGCCCATTCGACCGGGCCCGTCAGCGCCATCGCGCTCGCGCCGATCCAGTAGAAGAGCGGCGGCTTGTGGAAGAAGGGCAGGCCGTCGAGCCGCGGAACCAGCCAGTCGCCCGAGTGCAGCATGCCGAGCGCAACGCCGGCATAGCGCCCCTCGTCGGGTGACGCCAGCGGTCGGACCCAGGCCGTCACCAGCAGCCAGGCGAAGAGGCCCGCGACGAGCCACAGGGGGTGAGGCGCGGTCCACCAGGTGGGGCGGGAGGGGTCGGACCGTTTCACGTCTTCTCGGTCTCGAGCCCGGCGCCGCGCTGGTGGCGAACCACGTACAGCGGGCGGCCCTTGACCTCCTCGTAGATGCGCGCGACGTACTCGCCCACGATGCCCGTGAAGATCATCTGGATGCCGATAAAGAACATCAGGCTCACGACGATCGTGGTCCAGCCCGAGACGGCGTTGCCGAACAGCAGATGGTCGACGGCCCACGAAGCTGCCATAGGCCAGTGCCGGCACGGCGAACAGCAGGCCCACCACGCTGACCATGCGCAGCGGCCAGGTGGTGAAGGCGGTGAGCCCGTCGATGGCCAGGGCCATCAGCCGCCTCGCATTGAAGGTGGTGGTGCCTTCCGCGCGCGGCGCGGGCGTGTAGGGCAGCGCCACGGCCCTGAAGCCGACCCAGGCGTACAGGCCCTTCATGAAGCGGTTGCGCTCCGGCAGGCTCATCAGGGCGTCGACGACCTTGCGGTCCATCAACCGGAAGTCGCCCGCATCCTTCGGCACGGCGCAGCGGTCCGACGAATTGACGAGCCTGTAGAAGAGCCTGCTGCCGATCTGCTTGAAGCGGCTTTCGTCCGTGTGCTCTTCGCGCACGGCGTACACGACCTCCGCGCCGGCCATCCATTGGGCGATCATGGCGTGGATGAGCGATGGCGTGTGTTGCAGGTCGCCGTCCAGCAGGACCACGGCGTCGCCGGTGGCGGCCGCCAGTCCCGCGGTGAGTGCGGCTTCCTTGCCGAAGTTGCGCGACAGCGAGATGCACCGGAAGCCCGGCAGCTCGCACCAGGCTTCTGCCACTGCGGCCGTGTCGTCGGTGCTGCCGTCGTCCACCACGATGATCTCCCAGCGCAGCTGCGTGGCCCAGAGGATGTCTTCGAGCAGCAGCAGGTGCCGCAGGTTGGCGGCTTCGTTGAAGCACGGAATGACGCAGGAGATGCTGCGCACCTCGCCGTTCGGTGCGGGCGGAATGCCGGCTTGCGGCGCGCTCGGGATGGCGCTGGCGCGCGA
>CAMATD010000115.1 GCA_945860785.1 Variovorax sp. YR752
TTGAGCGTGGCGAGCTGCTTTACCACGTAGGTGAAGAGCGGCTGCGGGTCGCTGTCGTGCACGTCGTTGGCGGGCGTGACGGGCGACAGGCGGATGCCGGTCTTGCCGCCGCCGACCGCGTCGACCACGGCGCGCGTGGCTTCGAGCAGCAGGCGGGCACGGTTTTCGATGCCGCCGCCGTAGTCGTCGGTGCGCTTGTTGCTGCCGTCTTTCAGGAACTGGTCGAGCAGGTAGCCGTTGGCGCCGTGCACTTCGACGCGGTCGAAGCCGGCGGTTTCGACCGCGCTGCGGGCGGCGACCGCGTAGCCATGGACGATGCCGGGCAGTTCACCGGCGTCGAGCGCGCGCGGTTCCGAGGTCTCGACGAAGGTCGGCACGCCGCCCTTGATGAGCACGGTCTTGGTCTTGGCGGTGATGGCCGAGGGGGCGACGGGCTTGCCGCCATCGGGTTGCAGCTCGGTGTGCGAGACGCGGCTCACGTGCCACAGCTGCACGACGATCTTGCCGCCCTTGGCATGCACGGCCTCGGTCACGCGCTTCCAGGCGTCGAGCTGCTCGGTGCCGTAGAGGCCCGGCACGTCGGCGTAGCCCTGGCCCTGGTGGCTGATGGCGGTGGCCTCGGTGATCAGCAGGCCCGCCGTGGCGCGCTGCGAATAGTAGGTGGCGGCGATCTCGGGCGGGATCGCGTTGGGCGAGCGGTTGCGCGTCAGCGGCGCCATCACGATGCGGTTGGCGAGCTTCAGGTCGCCGGCCTGTACGGGGTCGAAAAGGGTGGACATCGTGGATGAAGGCAGAGTTGAGAGAGGCGCAAGGCTAAGCGCCCGGCCTCAACCCTGCTGTCGCACGGTTGTCCCGATTGGTGCTAGGCGCCGGATCGTCAGGGCAAGAGGGCCAGCAGCGCGGGGTTCACGCGCATGGGCACCGCGAGCAGGATCTGCCCCATGCCCTTGCCGAGCGGGTCGTTGCGCAGCGATGCCATGCCACCGCCGCCCAGCGCCTGTTCGCAGACGAAGTTGAAGGCGTCGATGCCGGGCACCTCGTAGCGCGTGACGCGGCCCTTGACGAGGTGGGCGAGCCAGTCGGCCACGCGGGCTTCGGTGAGTTGTTCGCGCAACAACGGGAGCAGAGCGGGGTGGCGCGCGATGACGCCGATGTTCGAGGTGTCGCCCTTGTCGCCGCTGCGGGCCCAGGCGAGGCGCAGGAGGGGTACTTCGACGGTGTCGGTAGCGTGGGGTGCCGCTTCCTGTTTCGCGGCGTCGGGGGCCGTGGCGCGGGGGCGTCGGCGGCTGAAGGCGCATCGGTGCGCGGCACGTCGATGCGCTCCCCGTCGACGGTCACACGCGCCTCGACCTGCGATTTGTCGAGCAGGAAGGCGTACTGCCGGATCGATGGCGACACCGAGGCCCGGCCGCCGCCCGCGCCGGTGGTGCCGGGCGACCACGAAGTGCCGGCGGGCGCGACTTCGCGGGCGAACAATTCCAGCGCCTCCTTGCGCGGATGCGTCACCGCGAGCCGCAGCACCACCTCGCGCGACTGCAGGGCCTGCACATGCGGGCCGTAGCAGGACTCCGCACCCAGCACTTCGAGTTGCGTGCCGCTGTAGGGGCCGAAGCCGTGCTGCATGAACAGCGTGCCGGTGCGCGCGAGGATCGCCTCGCCCGTGCGCCTTGCCTTTGCGGCCGCGTCGAACCGACGATGGTGAGCTGCGCCGCAGTCTTGAAGCCATCGACGTAGGTCGCGCTGACCTTGTAGCTGGCGGTCGGTGCATGGCCGCGCGCGCCGTGCACACGCACGCGGTGTTCACCGGCCTGTTCGATGCGCACCTGCGTGAAGTCGGCTGTCACGTCGGGCAGCAGGTAGGCCGCGGGGTCGCCGATTTCATAGAGCATCTGCTCGCCCACCACCGCGGGCGTGAGCTTGCCGCCGGTGTCCGCGGGCTCGGTGACGACGAAGCTGCCGTCGGCGCTGCATTCGACGATGGGGTAGCCGATGTTGGGCCAGTCGGGCACCGTGTCCCAGTCGATGTGCAGGCCACCGGTGGCCTGGCAGCCGCACTCGATGATGTGGCCCGCGAGGCTGCCGGCTGCGAGCAGGTCGTGGTCGCCGGACTGCCACTTGAATTCGTGCATCAGCACGCCGAGGGTGACGGCCGAGTCGACGCAGCGGCCGGTGATGACGACCTGCGCACCCGCATCGAGCGCGGCCTGGATGGGGCGGGCGCCGAGGTAGGCGTTGGCGGTGAGCACGCGCTCGGGCAGGGCGGCGCCGCTTTGCAGTTCGCGCACGGGCGATTGGGCCTGGCGCAGTTGCGGCAGCAGCGGGGACACGTCGTCGCCGCTCACCACGGCGATCTTCAATGCGATGCCTTGTTCTGCGGCGAGCGCTGCCAGTGCGTCGGCGCAGCCCTGTGGATTGACGCCGCCCGCGTTGCTCACCACGCGGATGCCTTGTTTCACGACATCCTGGAGCACCGCCTTCATCGCAACAGAAACGAAGTCGGTCGCGTAGCCCAGCTCCGGCTTCTTGAGCCGCGCGCCCGCAAGGATCGACATGGTGAGTTCGGCGAGGTAGTCGAACACGAGGTAGTCGATCTGCCCGCTGGCCACGAGCTGCGGCGCACCCACGCTGCTGTCGCCCCAGAAGTTCGAGGCGCCGCCGATGCGGACGATGCGCTCCTTGCCATTGTTGCTGCTGTTCATCGACCACTCCATTGCGGCTTGCGTTTCTCGCGGAAGGCGAGTTGGCCTTCCGCCGCGTCTTCGGTGAGTGCGAAGAGGCCGATCTGGCTTTCGGTGAACGCCATCGATTCCTCGAAGGCCATCGCCTCGATCTTCTTCATCGTGTAAAGGCCACGGCGGATGGCGGCGGGCGACTTGTCGAGCATGCGGCCGAGCAGCCAATCGACGCCTTCGTCGACGTCGTCGCTCACGCGATTGATCAGCCCGTGTTCGAGCGCCTGCGCGGCGGTGATGGGCTCGCCGGTGATGCACATCTCGGCCAGCACGCGGCGCGGCAGCAGGCCGCCGAGCACGCTGAGCACCTGCGCGGGAAAGAGGCCGACCTTGACCTCGGGCAGGCCGAACACGGCCTGGTTGCTGGCCACCGCCATGTCGCACATCGCCATGATCCCCATGCCGCCCGCCATGCAGGCGCCGTTGACGCGCGCGATCAGCGGCACGGTCGATTGGCGGGCCTGGCGGAACAGGTTGGCGAAGCCCTGGTAGGGCTCGGCATAGTCGAACTTGAAGGAGGTGCCGCTTTGCAGATCGGCACCCGCACAGAAGGCGCGCGTGCCGGTGCCGGTGATGACCACGGCGCGCACGGCATGGTCGCTGTTGGCGCGTGCCAGTGCATCGGACAGGCGGGCAAGCACGGCGCCGTTGATCGCATTGCGGCGCTCCTCGCGGTCGATGGTGAGCCACATGACGGGCCCGCGCATCTCTTCGCGCAGTTCGACGGGGGGAGGGGTTTCGGCCATGGCGCTGGGTTCCTTGGGTCTTCTGGAGTTCTGCCCGTAGCGTGACGCGAAAAAGCCGCATCGTGCGGCTTGTGGCTGAAGCGGCTCGGGTTTTCCCTAGGGCGGCCCGACCGCTTCGATGCTTCTGCGTGCTTTGGCTTACTTCAGCAGGCCTTCGGCCTTCATTGCCTCCTGCACGGCCGGACGGGCTGCAACGCGCGCATGCCAGGCCTGGAGGTTAGCGAAGGGCGAGATGTCGACGCCGGTCGGCTTGGTCCTAGTTGGTCACGGTGAACAGGTAGCCGTCGGCCACGCTGAAGTGTTCGCCCATCAGGTACTGCTTGTCGGCGAGCTGGCCGTCGAGCCATTCGTAGCGCGACTTGAGCTTGTCCTTGAAGATCGTCTTGGCTTCTTCGGGCATGGCGGGGTTGAACAACGGGCTGTAGCCCTTGTGGATCTCGGTGCCGATGAAGGTCAGTCACTCCTGCAGGCGATAGCGCTGCATCGTGCCGGCGGCGGGCGCGAGGTTCTTGGCAGGTGCGAGGTCGGCAATGTACTGCACGATGGCCGGGCCTTCGCGCAGGCGCGTGCCGTCGTCGAGCTCGAGCATGGGCACGTAGCCCAGCGGGTTGATGCCGTAGTAGTCCGTGCCGTCTTGCAGCTTGTGGCTCTTGGTGCTGGCCATCACGGGTTCGAAGGCAATGCCGGCTTCGTGCAGCGCGATGTGGGGCGAGAGCGAACAGGCGCCGGGCGAGTAGTACAGCTTCATGCGAAATAACTCCAATGGATAGCGGGAAATGATCTATGGGACCGAAGCGGATGCTAGCGGGTTTGGGGGCATCGCGTTTTTGTCCTACGGATGCTTGCGCATGGCGACTATCGGGGCCGGATCGGGTGCTGTCTAAGCTTCCTGGCACGGTGGGCGAGGCCTGCTGGAAGGAGTTTCGGATGTTGAAGTACGCCATCATTTTTGCGGTTGTCTCCCTCGTGGCGGGCTTGCTCGGCTTTGGTGGTGTGGCTGCGGGTGCGGCCGGCATTGCCAAGCTGCTGTTCGGCTTGTTCCTCGTGTTGACCGTGCTGTTCGTGGTGCTCGCGGCATTGGGCGTGGGCGCCGTGAAAAAGGCGCTGGACTGAAAAACGCCCGTGCACATTTCCCACATCGAAGCCCAGCTTGACTACGAGGTGTCGGCGCCCGCGCACATGCTGCTCAACATCGAGGCTGCGCGCTCGGGGGCGCAGGCGGTGGTCGAAGAGGTGTTGACCATCGAGCCGCCGACCGGGATGCAGGTCTTCTGCGACGAGTCGAGCGGCAACCGCTTCATTCGCTTCGATGCGAAACCGGGGCCGTTGAAGATCGGCTACAAGGCGAGCGTGCAGCGCTCGCATGTCGAGGTTCCTCCGGACCTGCGCGAGGTGCCGGTCAGCGAAGTGCCCGACGAGGTGCTGCACTACATGATGCCGAGCCGTTATTGCGAGTCGGACCTGATGTCGCGTTGCGCGCAGCAGCTGTTCGGCAAATTGCCGCAGGGCATCGGCCGCGTGCAGGCCATCGTCGACTGGATCCACGAGAGCATTGCCTACGAGCCCGGCAGCAGCGTCTCGACCACCACCGCGCGCGAAGTGTTCGTGGAACGCGCGGGTGTGTGCCGCGACTTCGCGCACCTGGGCATCACTTTCTGCCGCGCGCTCAACATTCCAGCGCGGCTGGTGGTGGGCTATGTGTGGTTCGATGAACCGCCGCAGGATTTCCATGCTGTGTTCGAGGCCTGGCTCGGCGGACGTTGGGTGCTGTTCGATGCGACACGCATGGCGCCCATCGATCGACTGGTGCGCGTGGGCACGGGGCGCGATGCCAAGGACGTGGCCTTCTGCACGATCTTCGGCGCGGTGCGCATGACGGACAAGAAGCTCACGGGGCGCGAACTGCAAGACGAAAGCCTCATGCCGTCGGCCACACCGCCTGCGAGCGGCGCGCTGGTTGGCATCGAAAAGCCGACACCGGTGGTGCAACCGGTGGAAGCGGCCGGCTGACAAGAATAGTTTGCTATTAAAATCATAGCAAACTATCCAATGATGACGGGTTGAGGCGGGCGGTTTGGCATTGGCCCCTAGCTTGCCCACACAACAGGCGCAGAGCGGCATCGCCGATTAAAATCGGTGCCCCTTTGCGCAGCGCACGCGTCAGTAGTGCGCCCCTCTCTCAAATGCTGTACCCCGAAGAATTCGATGTGATCGTCGTCGGCGGTGGCCATGCCGGCACCGAAGCCGCGCTCGCCGCCGCGCGCATGGGCGCCAAGACGCTGCTGCTATCCCACAACATCGAGACACTGGGGCAGATGAGCTGCAACCCGTCGATCGGCGGGATCGGCAAGGGCCATCTGGTGAAGGAAGTCGATGCGCTTGGCGGTGCGATGGCGATTGCCACCGACGAGGCCGGCATCCAGTTCCGGATTCTCAATTCGAGCAAGGGTCCGGCCGTGCGAGCGACCCGCGCGCAGGCCGACCGCGTTCTGTACAAGGCCGCGATCCGCCATCGCCTGGAGAACCAGCCGAACCTGAGCCTGTTCCAGCAAGCGGTCGACGACCTGATGGTGGAGGGCGATCGCGTGGTCGGTGCCGTCACGCAAGTGGGCATCGCCTTCCGGGCACGCACGGTGGTGCTGACCGCAGGTACCTTCCTCGACGGACGCATCCATGTCGGCCTCGACAACTACCAGGCCGGACGTGCAGGCGATCCGCCGGCCATCAGCCTGTCGGCGCGCCTGAAGGAACTGAAGCTGCCGCAAGGCCGGCTCAAGACCGGCACGCCGCCGCGGCTCGACGGCCGCAGCATCGATTTCTCGAAGTGCACTGAACAGCCGGGCGACGGCATGCCCGGTGGGGCAGGGCCGATGCCCGTGTTCAGCTTCATGGGCCGGGCCGACATGCACCCGCGGCAGATGCCCTGCTGGATCACCCACACCAACACGCGCACGCACGACATCATCCGCTCCGGTTTTGATCGCAGCCCGATGTTCACCGGCAAGATCGACGGCGTGGGTCCGCGCTACTGCCCGAGCGTCGAAGACAAGATCAACCGCTTTGCCGACAAGGACAGCCACCAGATCTTTCTCGAGCCCGAAGGCCTGACGACCAACGAGTACTACCCGAACGGGATCTCGACCAGCCTGCCGTTCGACATCCAGTACCAGCTCGTGCGTTCGATGCCCGGGCTGGAAAACGCTCACATCCTGCGGCCGGGCTATGCGATCGAGTACGACTACTTCGATCCGCGCGAACTCAAGAGCAGCTTCGAGACCCGTTCGGTCAAGGGCCTGTTCTTTGCCGGCCAGATCAATGGCACGACCGGCTACGAAGAAGCGGCGGCGCAGGGCCTGTTTGCCGGCATCAATGCCGCGCTGCAATGCAGGGGTGAAGATTCCTGGCTGCCCCGTCGTGACGAGGCTTACTTGGGCGTGCTGGTCGACGACCTGATCACCAAGGGCGTGACCGAGCCGTACCGCATGTTCACCAGCCGCGCCGAGTTCCGGCTGCAGCTGCGCGAGGACAACGCCGACATGCGCTTGACCGAGGCAGGGCGCAAACTGGGCCTGGTCGACGACGCGCGCTGGGATGCTTTCAGCCGCAAGCGCGACGCTGTTTCACGTGAAACAGAGCGCCTCAAGTCGATCTGGGTGAGTCCGCGCAACCTGCCGGCGGCCGAGTCGGAGCGGGTTCTGGGCAAGGCCATCGAGCATGAATACAACCTGGCCGACCTGCTGCGCCGGCCCGATGTGAACTACGAAACGCTCATGTCGCTGGACGGCAGCAAGTACAGTGCCGAGTCGGCGCTGACCGAAACTGAGATCGAGCAGATCGAGATTTCGGCCAAGTACTCCGGCTACATCGAGCGCCAACACGACGAAGTGGAGCGTGCCGCGCACTTCGAGAACCTGCGCCTGCCGGCCGATTTCGACTATGGACAGGTCAAGGCATTGAGCTTTGAAGTACGGCAGAAGCTGGACAAGCACCGGCCCGAAACCTTGGGCCTGGCTTCGCGCATCTCGGGCGTGACGCCCGCCGCGATCTCGCTCTTGATGATTCACTTGCGCAAGGGCGGGCACAAAGCCTTCACCCGCGACGACGCCACGGAAGCAGCCACCGAGCCGCAGTCGGCGCAATGAGCGCGCCCATCGATACGCTGCGCGAAGGCGCGGCCGCGCTCGGCGTCACGCTGTCCGACCGCCAAGGCGAACAGCTGCTGGCCTACGGCACACTGATGCTCAAGTGGAACAAGGGCTACAACCTGACGGCAGTGCGTGACCCGGCTGGGGTGATGACGCACCATCTGCTCGACAGTCTTGCGGTCATAGCGCCCTTGTACCGCGAGCACCCGGGGCAGGGGAAGCTGCTCGATGTGGGTTCGGGCGCCGGCTTGCCGGGGGTGATCATTGCCATCCTGCGCCCGGACATCGACGTGAGTTGCCTCGATGCGGTCGCCAAGAAGGCGGCCTTCGTCCAACAAGTGGCTGCCGAGCTGGAGTTGCCGAATCTTCGCGGCCTGCACGCGCGGGTCGAGTTGCTGGAAGGCAGCTACGACATCGTCAGCTCCCGCGCCTTTGCATCGCTGCCGGACTTCTTCAATGGCTCGAAGCATCTGCTGGCGGCAGAGGGTGTCTGGCTCGCCATGAAGGGCAAGCTTCCCAGCGACGAACTCGCCGTGTTGCCCCCCGGAGTCGCAGTGTTTCACGTGGAACAACTGACGGTTCCCGGCCTGGACGCCGAGCGCTGCATCGTCTGGGCGCGCAAAGAGGCCGCGTAATCCGCAAAAGAAGCGGTAGCACTGGCAAAAGCCGGTGCCAGAAGAGCCTCTCCGGCGCCGGCCTCGCTTAGACTCGACGGCTCCCCCTTGGCTCTTTTTTCGAGGCAAATTCCATGTTCGGCATCGCTGACTACGGCGCATTCGTCGCCGCCATCATTCTGTTCCTCCTGATTCCCGGTCCGGGTAATCTGGCGCTGATCACCTCGACCAGCAAAGGCGGAATTCGTGGCGGACTGGCGGCGACGGCGAGCGTGATTGTCGGCGACCAGTGCCTGCTGTGGGCCGCGGTGGCTGGCGTGTCGGCTGTGCTGGCCGCCCCCACCGCTTTCAAGGCGGTGCAGTGGCTGGGCGCTGCCTATCTGGCGTGGCTGGGCATCAAGATGCTGCTGGCCAAGCCCGGTTCGGCACCCATCCTCAAGATCAAGCCGAGTCATTTCCTGCGCCAGACTTTCACGATCACCTTGCTGAACCCCAAGGCGATCGTGTTCTACATGGCCTTCTTCCCGCTGTTCGTCGACCCGGCCCGCCATCAAGGCTTGGTCACTTTCGGCGCCATGGCGGTGACGATCGCTGCGCCGACCTTCCTCTACGGCCTGACTTCGACACTGCTCACGCACTTCCTGGCCGAGCGAATTCGCGCCAATCGCCGCATTTCGGGGACGCTGGAGAAGCTGGCCGGGGTTTTCCTGATCGCCTTCGGCGTCAAGCTCGCAATCTCGCGCTGATCTTCCAGAACTGACATGGTCAAGATTTTCTGCATTGCCAACCAAAAGGGCGGCGTCGGCAAGACCACCACCACCGTCAATCTGGCGGCCGGCTTGGCCAAGGTGGGCCAGCGCGTGCTGATGATCGACCTCGATCCCCAAGGCAATGCGACCATGGGTTCGGGCATCGACAAGCGCCAGCTGGAACTGACGGTGTACGACGTGCTGCTCGAGTCGGCCTCCGTGGCCGAGGCGCGCGTGAAGGCCGACAAGCTCGTGGAAGGCGGTTGCGGCTACGACGTGCTGGGCGCCAACCGCGAACTGGCCGGCGCCGAAGTGGAAATGGTGGCGCTCGACCGTCGCGAAAAGCGTCTGCGCACTGCGCTGGCCGCCGTGGGCGCGGAGTACGACTTCGTGCTGATCGACTGCCCGCCAAGCCTGAGCCTGCTCACGCTCAACGGTCTGTGCGCCGCCCATGGCGTGATCGTGCCGATGCAGTGCGAGTACTTCGCGCTCGAGGGGCTGACCGACCTGGTCAACACCATCAAGCAGGTGCACGCCAACCTCAACAAGAACCTGCAGATCATCGGCCTGCTGCGCGTGATGTTCGATCCGCGCATCACGCTGCAGCAGCAGGTGAGCGAGCAGCTCAAGTCCCACTTCGGCGACAAGGTGTTCGACACCGTGATCCCGCGCAATGTGCGTCTGGCCGAGGCGCCAAGCTACGGCCTGCCGGGCGTGGTGTTCGATCCAGCCGCCCGCGGCAGCCAGGCCTTCATCGCTTTCGCCCAGGAGCTGGTCGAGAAGCTGCCGCCTGCAAGCGCCTTCGCCTCCGGCGCGGTTGCGCCCCCGATCGCACCGGTCGAGCGCGTTGCACCGGATCTCACCATTCCCCAGGATGTGCTGGCCCCGGCGCCTGCATCCGATTCCACCCCTGAAAACAGCCTCTGACGCTTGCCTGGTATTGGCAAGGCGCTATCAAGTTCGTAGCAAATGACAGCTTCCCGCATCCTGCTGCTGCCGGGTTGGCAGAACAGCGGCCCCGGCCATTGGCAAACCCGCTGGGAGTCGATCTACGGCGACCGCCGCGTCGAGCAGCATGAATGGATGCGGCCGCTGCGCGGCGACTGGTCTGCGCGGCTCGAAGAAGAAGTGCTGGCCGCGCCCGGTCCGGTGGCTTTCGCGGCGCACAGCCTCGGCTGCATCCTCGTCGCCGCCTGGGCCGCGCATTCGCGCAACACCCACAAGGTGCGCGGCGCATTGCTGGTCGCACCCGGCGATCTGGAGCGCGACGATCTGCGCCAGCTGATTCCCAGCTGGGCACCGATCGTTCGTCAGCCGCTGCCGTTCCCGGCCGTGCTGATTGCCGCCAACGACGACCCGTATTGCGAGGCCCCGCGCTCGCGCCAGCTGGCCAAGGACTGGGGCGCACGCTTCGTCGACGCCGGCCTGGGCGGCCACCTGAACGCCGAATCCGGCCTGGGCGACTGGCCCGAGGGTCGGAAACTCCTGAACGACATTTCGAAAGACAAGAACTGATGGTGACCAAAAAACCCAAGGGCCTGGGCCGCGGCCTCGAAGCGCTGCTCGGCCCGACGGCCGCTCCCGCCTCCGACAACAACGGCGGCGGAGCGGAAGAGGGCGGCGCACCGCCGAACCCCACCACGCTGATGCTCGACCAGATGGTCGCCGGCGTCTACCAGCCGCGCACCCGCATGGACGAGGGCGCGCTCTACGAGCTGGCCGAGAGCATCAAGGCGCAGGGCATCATGCAGCCGATCCTGGTGCGCAGGCTCGATGCCGAATCGGCCGCCGCCAAGAACGCCGAGTACGAAATCATCGCGGGCGAACGCCGCTTCCGCGCGGCCAAACTCGCGGGTCTCGACAGCGTGCCGGTGCTGGTGCGCGATGTGCCCAACGAGGCCGCGGCGGCCATGTCGCTGATCGAGAACATCCAGCGCGAAGACCTCAATCCGCTCGAAGAGGCTCAAGGCCTGCAACGCCTGGTCTCAGAGTTTGGGCTCACTCACGAGATGGCGGCACAGGCCGTGGGCCGTTCGCGCAGCGCGGCCAGCAACCTGCTGCGCCTGCTGAACCTGGTCGAACCGGCGCAGCTGATGCTGATGGCTGGCGACATCGACATGGGCCACGCCCGCGCGCTGCTCTCGCTCGACCGCGGCACGCAGATCACCGCGGCCAACCAGATCGCCGCCAAGAAAATGTCGGTGCGCGAGGCCGAGGCGCTGGTCAAGAAGCTCGCCGCCGAGTTCACCCTGACGCCGTCGCGCCGCGGCAATGCCGGCGAGAAGTCGCGCGACCTGCAGCGCGTGGAAGAAGAACTGGCCGATCTGCTCACCGCCGAGGTCGAAGTGCGCATCAAGAAGCGCACCAAACGCGGCGAAAGCGGCGAACTGGCGATCCACTTCGGCTCCATCGAAGCGCTCAACGGATTGATCGAACGCATCCGCCGAACGGCCTAGTTTGCGAACTCGGGATCGGGTATTCGTTTGATTGATTCCTGCAATCCTTTGCGCGTATCCTCGACCGCTGGTTTTCCAACCCCAGATCTGAAACAGAGGGAGTCCACGTCATGACGTTCACCAAATTCCCGCTCGCGGCCATCGCCGTCGGCGCTCTTCTTCTCACCGGCTGCGCGGCCACCGACATGCAGATGGGCAGCTCGTCGGCCAAGACCATGGCCACCGGCAGCGCGGCAGGCTCGTCGACCGACAACGCCAGCAGCCAGCTCGAGCGCTGCGAATCGCCGCTCGGCACGGTCTCCCTGATCGAGAACGTCAACTCGGGCTGGTACACCATCCTCACCGGCGAATACCGCCTGCCGCCTACTGCCAATCTGTTGCGTTTGCTGGTGCAGCAGTCGAACTGCTTCATCGTGGTCGAGCGCGGCGCGGCCGGCATGAACGCCATGACGCGCGAGCGTGCGCTGATGCAGTCGGGCGAAATGCGCGGCGGCAGCAACTTCGGCCGCGGCCAGATGGTGGCGTCCGACTATGGCCTGTCGCCCGAGATCGTGTTCAGCAACAGCGATGCCGGCGGCATTGGCGGTGCGCTGGGCGGCTTGGTGGGCGGTGCGCGCTCGCCGCCATCGGCGGCAACATGCAGACCAAGGAAGCCAGCGCGTTGCTGACGCTCATCGACAACCGCTCGGGCGTGCAGGTTTCGGCCGCGGAAGGCAGCGCCTCCAAGACCGACTTCGGCGCCTTCGGTGCACTCGCCGGGCGGAGTGCCGCCGGCGGCCTCGGCGGCTACACCAACACGGCGCAGGGCAAGGTGATTGCCGCCGCGTTCATGGATGCCTTCAACCAGATGGTTCGTTCGCTGCGCAACTACAAGGCGCAGACCGTGCGCGGCCAGGGCCTCGGTGGTGGCGGGCGACTCGGTGTGGATGGTGGTGCTGCACCGTCGCAGACCTACGTGCCGCCAGAGCAGGCCCCGGCGCGTCGTCGCAAGTAAAAGCTGCTGGCCTTCGGGCCACGAAAAAGCCCGGGGCTCTTGCGAGCCGCCGGGCTTTTTCAATGCGCGCCTGAGCAGATCAGAGGCTGAAGATCTTGCCCGGATTCATGATGTTCTTCGGATCGAGTGCGCGCTTGATCGTGCGCATCATGTCGATCGCACCCACGCCTGCCTCCGTCACCAGGAACTCCATCTTGTGCAGCCCCACGCCGTGCTCGCCGGTGCAGGTGCCTTCGAGCGCCAGTGCACGGCTCACGAGCGCATGGTTCAGCTCCTCGGCCTTCACACGCTCTTCCGGAATGTTCGGATCGAGCAGATAGCCGAAGTGGAAGTTGCCGTCGCCTACATGGCCGACGAGGAAGTAGGGGATGCCGCTGGTATCGGCTTCGGCCACCGAGTCGAGCAGGCAGTCGGCCAGGCGCGAGATCGGCACGCAGGTGTCGGTCGAGATCACGCGGCAGCCGGGGCGCGACTGCACCGCCGCGAAATAGCTGTTGTGCCGCGCGGTCCACAGGCGCGTGCGTTCTTCCGGCGTGCTGGCCCATTCGAAGGCATTGCCGCCATGGCCGCTCGCGAGTTCCTGCACCGTCTCCGCCTGCTCCTTCACACCGGCCGGCGAGCCGTGGAACTCCATCAAGCAGCATCGGCTCTTCGCGCAGGTTCAGCTTGGCGTAGGCATTCACCATGCGCACCGTGTTCACGTCGATCAGTTCCACGCGGGCGATCGGCACGCCGAGCTGGATCGTTTCGATGGTGGTGCGCACGGCAGCCTCGATGCTCGGGAACGAGCAGATCGCCGCCGACACCGCCTCGGGCAGCGGGTAGATGCGCAGCGTGACCTCGGTCACCACGCCCAGCGTGCCTTCGCTGCCCACCATGAGGCGCGTGAGGTCATAGCCGGCGGCAGACTTCTTCGCGCGCGTGCCGGTGCGAATGACTTCGCCACTGGACGTGACCACCTCGAGCGCCAGCACGTTCTCGCGCATCGTGCCGTAGCGCACCGCGTTCGTGTCGCTCGCACGCGTGGCCGTCATGCCGCCGATGGAAGCGTCCGCGCCCGGGTCGATGGGGAAGAAGAGGCCCGTGCTCTTGATCTCTTCATTGAGCTGCTTGCGCGTGACGCCGGGCTGCACCGTCACCGTGAGGTCGTCGGCATTGATCGACAGCACTTTGTTCATGCGCGACACGTCGATGCTGATGCCGCCTTGCACCGCGAGCAGGTGGCCTTCGAGGGACGAGCCGACGCCAAAGGGAAGTGACCGGCACGCTGTGCTCGCTCGCGAGCTTCACCGCATCGGACACGTCCTGCGTGCTTTCGGCGAACACCACGGCCGAGGGCGGCGGTGCGTCGAACGACGACTCGTCGCGCCCGTGCTGCGTGCGCACCGCCATTGCCGTGGAACAGTTGGCGCCGAAGCGCGCCTTCAACCCGTCGATCAGGCTGGCGGGCACGTCGCGCAGATGAAGCGCCGGCATCAGGTGCGAGGTTTGGGTCGGGGCGTTCATCGGGCGTCTCCTGGGGGAATGGGTGCGGGAGCTCTGTTCGGTCATTTTACGGAGCGAGCACCATAATGCGCTTCGGTAAAAAACATGAACCCTACGACCCTCAGCGCACTCGCGGCCTTTCCGTCGCAACTCGAGGCCCACTACGCGGCCATTCCCGACGCATTCCGGCATTGGGCGCCGCCCTCGTGGGAAGGCGTGCCCAGCGAGGCCTTCACTGCCATCGAGCAGCTCTGCCATGTGCGCGACATCGAGATCGAGGGCTACCACGTGCGCTTTCGCCGCACGCTCGCGGAGAACCGCCCGACATTGGCCTCCATCGACAGCGAACCGCTCGTCATCGAGCGCAACTACGGCGCTGCCGATGCCGCCAGGGTGCTGGCCGACTTCCGCCTCGCACGCGTGCAGACCATGGAGATCGTCTCGAGCCTGACCGACGCGCAACTCGCGCGCACGGCCGTGTTCGAAGGCTACGGCCCGCTCACGATGCGCAGCCTCATTCACTACCTCTGCAGCCACGACCAGCAGCATCTTGCAGGTCTGCAATGGCTGGCCGGCAAGATCGACGCATCGACCGTCGCGCAATAAGCAGGGACATCAACAGGAGCCGCCCATGGGCAACCGACTTTCCCAGATCGCCACCCGCACCGGCGACGACGGCACCACCGGCCTCGGCGACAACACCCGCGTACCCAAGGACCATCTGCGCGTGCACGCGATGGGCGACGTGGACGAGCTCAACTCGCATATCGGTGTGCTGCTGTGCGAGCCCATGCCCGAGGCCGTGCGCGAGCTGCTGGTCGACGTGCAGCACCAGCTCTTCAATCTCGGCGGTGAACTGTCGATGCCGGGCTTCACCTTGCTCAAGCCCGAAGCGCTGCTGCAGCTCGACAACGCACTGGCCGATCACAACGCCGCCTTGCCGCGGCTCGCTGAATTCATCCTGCCGGCCGGCACACGCGCCGCCTCGCTCGCGCATGTGTGCCGCACGGTGGCGCGCAGGGCCGAGCGTGCCGTGGTCGCGCTCGGTGCGACGGCCCCACTCAACGATGCATTGCGCCAGTACCTCAACCGGCTCAGCGACCTGCTCTTCGTGCTGGCGCGCGTGCTCAATCGCATGAATGGCGACGACGACGTGTACTGGAAGAGCGAGCGCATGGCGCGTGCCGCCGCAGCCGATGCGGCCGCTGAACCGAACGACTGACTGACAAGAAAGCCCCTCATGAAGATGACTGCCCATGCCTTCGCCCTGGCTGCAGCGAGTGCCGCGCTCTTGCTGCTGCCCGCCGCAGCTGTTCATGCGCAAAGCGCTGACAACCCGCCCAAGGCACAGCGTGCCCACACGCTCAAGGCGCCACCGAGAAACAGCAGGGTGGTGAGCGGGGTGCAGCGCGGCACCAACGCAGCCGGCCGCGGCATCGACCGCGCCGACAGCGCCACGCGGCGCGGCGTGAACAACGTGTCGGCCCGCGCCAGCCGCCCGGTGCGCAACGTCGGCGAGGCCTTCGGTCGCAAGCTCGCGCTGGGCTCCAGCGGCCGCGCTGCGCCGCCGCCCGTGGGCCCGCAAGGCAACGCGCCTTGACCGAGGAACACTGAGGAACCGGCTTCGATTCGATGCGTTGTGGATCATTCAGGGCGCGCTCACGCCGACGGTGTGCGGAGCGAAGCGAATGTCCCCCGGCGCGGCCTAGGGCCGCATGCCTCCTCCTTTATTTCGCTGCGCAGAGCACACCGCCGGCGTGATCGTTCAGAACACTGGTTGATCGGCCGCAAACCCACAGCGTGCCCTGTGCACGCGCCCCGAACAAAAGCGCTCCGAACGCAAGCACCCCGCAACCCACCGCGAGATAAAGCAACCGAGATGGCAAGAAACATAGAGATCAAGGCCCGCATCGACAGCGTGGAACGTGTGGCACTCATCGCCGCGAAGCTCGCCGACTCAGGCCCCATCAAGATCACGCAGGACGACACCTTCTTCCGCTGCGAGAACAGCGCCGACCGCCTCAAGCTGCGCACCTTCGCGCCCGACCGTGCCGAGCTGATCTTCTACCGCCGCGGCAACAGCAGCGGCCCGAAGGAATCGTTCTACCTGATCTCGCCCACCACCACGCCCGACACACTGCGCGAATCGCTCACGCTCGCGTGGGGCCAGGTCGGCCGCGTGCGCAAGCAGCGCAGACTGTTTCTCGTGGGCCGCACGCGTGTGCACCTCGACCGGGTCGAAGGGCTCGGTGAATTCCTCGAACTCGAAGTGGTGCTGGAAGAGGGCGAGTCCGCCGAGGCCGGCGTGGCCGAGGCGCATGCGCTCATGGCGCAGCTGGGCATCGGCACCGACCAGCAGCTGGTGCAGGGCGCTTACGTCGATCTGCTGCCGGCCGCCTGATCAGCGCCAGCCCGCGGCCTTGAGCCGCTCTGCGAACTGCTGCGCGATCTTCGCGTAGCCCTGCCATTCGCGTGGATGCGGTCGGAGCGCAGCGTCGCGTCCGACAGCACGCTGGCATATACATCGGGAATCAGCAGCACCTGCTCCGCCTTCGCGACTTCTTCGTAGAAGGGCGCATCGCCGAGCGCGCCGATGGTGGCGCGCAGCGCATCGGGGGCAGGGGTGGCGATGAGCGCGACATAAGGCGTGTGCGCACGCGCCTGGCGAACGATGGCCGCGAGGTTGTCGCGCGTGGCGGTTGTCGACATGCCGCGCAACATGTCGTTGCCGCCGATACCGACCAGGATGGCGTCGAAGCCGTGGCCGCTCAGCAGGGCATCCAGCCGCGCCAGTGCGCCGGCCGAGGTGTCGCCGTTGACGCCTTCGTTCGTGATCTGCCAGCCGGTGAGCTGCGCCAGTTTCACGGGCCACGCATCGTCCGGCGCCGCACCGTGGCCGAAGGTCAGGCTGTCGCCCAGCGCCAGCACGCGTGCGTCCGGCTTCAGTGCCGCGGTGGCGGCTTTGCGCTTGCCGCAAGCCGCCATCAAGGCGGTCGCCGGCACGCCGGCCAGCAGGTGGAGGAGGTGTCGTCGCTTCATGCTGTGCGGGACTTAAACGCAGCCGCCGAATCCGCCGAAGCTTGCTCGAAAACCGAATAAGCCTCCCCGTTTTTGTTCCTTCCC
>CAMATD010000116.1 GCA_945860785.1 Variovorax sp. YR752
GGTGATGTCGGCGAAGAGCTTGCTGCTGTCGCTGGCGGCCGGCGCATTGCCGCTGGGCTGGTACGCCGGCTGCATGGTGTTGACCGCGTAGAAGTTGCCGCTGGTGTCCTTCGGTGTCAGCGTGCTGTCGTTCAGGTAGACCGGCGCGCCGTTGAGCACCGAGGTCGGCGAGGTGGTCGCGGGCGTGAGGCGCACGAAGTTGCCGTTCGCATCGACGTCGATGGCGGAGATCGACGTCTTGGCGGGCGAGGCGGCCGCGTCCGCGTTGGGATAGAGCGGCGCGCAAGCGCACACGAGGTACTGGTGGTTCAGGAACGAACCGCCGAACGCGCCCATGAAGAAGTTGTCGGCCAGGGTGAACTGCTGCGCGACCTTCCAGAGCGCCATCTTGCTGCCGTCGTAGTAGCCCATGCTGAGGCCGCCGGCATCCGAGTAGGCGGCGAGCTTGTCGTTCTTGCCGCCGTTGATCTGCATCTGGTTGTTGTAGAAGCGGTGCACGAGGTCGCGCGTGATGACCGACTGGCCCACCGGCGTGCCGGTGTTGAAGTAGCCCGCGCTGTCGTCGATGCGGAACATCTTGTTGGGCATGCCCACGGTCTGCGCTTGCGTGACGACCCCATCGGTCTGACCGCTCGCGGCGACACCGCCCCACACCGGAGGCAGCGCCGGCAGCGTAGCGCCATCGAAGTCCTTCTGCGGCTCGGCGGTGCTCGACGCGGGGTTGACGCCCGGAATGCCGTTGGCACCGGGGAACAGGCCGTACAGATTGTCGAAGCCGCGGTTTTCGGCGTAGATGACGACCACGTTGGTGATCTGGTCGAGTGCGAAGCGGTTGCGCAGCGCGGCGGTCACGTCGCCGCGGGTGCCGGCCTCGGCCACCGCTTCGGCAATGCGCTCGAGCGACTGGTCGATTTCGGTCTGCAGTGCGGTCCTGACCTTGGCGTCGCCGATCTTGTTGTGGTCGGCCAGCACCTGGTTTTCGCTCACGCCCAGCCGGGTGGCGAGCGCGGTGCGCGCCGCGGCAAAGTTACCGCCGTTGGCATCCATCAGCGCGACGAGTTCGGTCGTGATGGCGCTCACCACGCCGTTCGCCGCCGCCGGTGCGCGGAACACGAGCGACTGGGTGACGGCGGTTTCGGTGTTGGTGACGGGGTCGAAGCGCTTGCTCGAGGTGCCGATCTCGGCCACCACGGCGCCCTGGCCGCCGAGCGTGAAGGCGCCGTTGGCGTCGGTGGTGGTGCTGGCTTCGCCGCTGTCGCAACGGCCGTTGGTGTTGGCGTCGATGCAGACCTTGGCGTTGCGGAAGTAGCTGCCGGTCACGACGCCCGAGGTCGATGCCGTGCCGCCACTGCCGGCAGACGGCAGGAAGCCCGGGCCACCGCAGGCAGCGACCATGGCCGCTGCAGCGATGGCGGTGGACCAGGGAGTGAAGCGGCGGACCGGGAGCGGGCGCGCACGGGCGCGCTACGGGGTGCAGAAGAGGTCATCATGTGTGGAGTTATGAGGTATAGATGAACCGGGCCGAAAATAGGCCGCATGATCCTCGATGACCGCCGTGACAGGCGCATTTCAGTGCAATCTTTTTCATTCAATGCAAGGCAATCCCGGGGCCGCAGGTCACGCCGCTGACATGCGCCCGACCTAGCCTCGCGCGTTGGCCCTGCGGCCCTGCCCGTCCACCCTGCCTCACGTGTTGCCGACGATCCGCCCCCGCCTCCTTCCTCGCCGCTTGGCATTGCTTGCCGCGGCAACCGCGCTTTGCGGCCTGCTCGCCGCCTGTGACGGCCAGGCACCGGTCTCTGCAGCAGCGACTGCCACCCCAGCGCAACCGGCCTATGTCGGCGCCACCTACGCACCCGTGCCGGGCCGGCCCACGCCAAGCGCAGCCCAGCTCACCGAACTCGGGCGCCGCATCTTCTTCGACGGCAGCCTGTCGGCCTCGGGCAAGGCATCGTGCGCCAGCTGCCACGACCCGCAGCACGCCTGGGGGCCGCCCAATGCGCTTTCCGTCCAGCTCGGCGGCGCCGACGGCCGCCAGCAGGGGCCGCGCGCCACGCCGTCGTGCGCTATCTCCAGACGCTGGTGGCCTTCAGCGAGCACCACCACGACAACGACGGTGACGACAGCATCGACGCCGGCCCCACCGGCGGCCACATGTGGGACGGCCGCGCGGGCTCAGCCCACGAGCAGGCCGGCCTGCCACTGCTCTCGCCCGCGGAGATGGGCAATGCCTCGGTGCAGGAGGTGGCCGCAAAGCTCGAGCGCGCGACCTACGCCGACGAACTGCGCAAGGCCTTTGGCGACGATGTCTTCCGCGACCCGCAAGCCGCGTTCAAGGCTGCCGGGCTGGCACTGGAGGTGTTTCAGCAATCGCCGAAAGACTTCTATCCGTTCACGAGTAAGTACGACGCGGTGCTGCGCGGCGAGGCTAAGCTCGGCATTGCCGAGGCACGCGGGCTGAGGCTCTTCAACGACGGGAACAAGGGCAACTGCGCCTCTTGCCACATCAGCGAGCGCACGCAGGACGGCGCCTTTCCGCTCTTCACCGACTTCGGATTGATCGCGCTGGGCGTGCCGCGCAATCGCGCGCTCAAGGCGAATGCCGACCCCGCGTATTTCGACCTCGGTCTGTGCGGCCCGATCCGCACCGACCTGAAAGACCACCCCGAGTACTGCGGCCTGTTCCGCACGCCCACGCTGCGCAACGTGGCGGTGTGGCAGAGCTTCTTTCACAACGGCGTGTTCCATACGCTGGAGGAAGCCATCCGCTTCTACGCGCAGCGCGACACCGCGCCGCAGCGCTGGTATGGCCGCGCGGCCAACGGCATCGTGCAGAAGTACGACGACCTACCCGCGCGGTACCACGGCAACGTGAACGTCGAGGCGCCGTTCGGCCAGAAGCGTGGCGGCAGGCCATCGCTGACCGAAGCCGAGATCCGCGACGTCGCGGCCTTCCTGCGCACCCTGACCGACGCCGATCAGCAGCAGCTGCTGAGCCTTCCGGGCTTCGCGCATTCCGTGTCGATTTGACTTTTATTTCGATATATCTAAAATAGTTCCGATACGCATAAAAAAGGATATCGACATGAGACATTTCCACTCCGACCATCACCACTGCCGGACTGCCCGCGGCGAGCATGAAGACGGTCTTTCCGGTGGCCGCGGCGGACGCGGCGGCGGGCGCGTGTTCGGCCATGGCGGCCTGCGCTTCGTGCTGCTGCAGCTCATCGCCGACAAGCCGGCCCACGGCTACGAGCTCATCAAGGCCATCGAAGACCGTCTGGGCGGCAGCTATGCGCCGAGCCCCGGCGTGGTCTACCCCACCCTCACCCTGCTCGAAGAGCTGGGCTACCTGAGCGTGGAAACGGCCGACAACGGCGGTCGCAAGCGCTACAGCATCACCGCCAGCGGCCAGGAGTTTCTGGCCACCAACCGCGACACGGCCGACGCCATGATGGCCCGCATGACCGGCGGCGTCGACGGCGCCGGCCCGCGCGGCGGACGCCCGCCGCAGGTCACGCGCGCGATCGAAAACCTCAAGCTCGCCATGCGCATGCGCCTGTCGGGCACGCCCCTCACCGAACAACAAGCCCACGATTTCGCCGCGGTGCTCGACAGCGCCGCCCAACAACTGGAACGCATCTGAAATCTCTTATCTGAAATGACCGACTTCACAACCACTGCTGCTTCTTTCTTCCAACACGCCCGACCGCACGCCGCGCCGCGTGCGCCACGACCTTCGCTTTCGCCAGCTCACGGTGAAGACCGTGCAGCGCGTGACGCCGCACCTGATCCGCATCGTGCTGACGGGCGACGACCTCGTGGGCTTCACGAGCCTGGGCTTCGACGATCACTCGAAGATCTTTTTCCCCGACGCGGCGACCGGCAAGCTCACGCTGCCGACCGCCGGCCCCGACGGCCCCATCTGGCCCGCGAGTGGCCGACCGACCATGCGCGACTACACGCCGCGCCGCCACGACGCCAAGGCCAACACGCTCGAAATCGACTTCGCGCTGCACGACGCCGGCCCCGCCACGCAATGGGCCGAGCAGGCCAAGCCCGGCGACACGCTCGGCGTGGGCGGCCCGCGCGGCTCGTTCATCGTGCCGACCGAGTTCGACTGGCACCTGCTGATCGGCGACGACACCGCCCTGCCCGCCATCGCACGCCGCCTGGCCGAGTTGCCGGCTGGCGCGCGGGTGGTGGTGCTGGCGGAGGTCGACAGCGAAGCCGACCAGATTCCGTTCGAGACGCAGACCGAGCTCACGCTGCAATGGGTGCATCGCCGCGGCGCCGAGCCCGGGGTGAGCCCCGTTCTGGTCGATGCGCTGAAGGCGATGAAGCTGCCGGCTGGCGACTTCCACGCCTGGGTGGGGTGCGAATCGGCCATCGCGAAGGCACTGCGCGTGCACCTCGTGGGCGAGCGCGGCGCCAATCCGAAGTGGACCCGGGCCTCGGGCTACTGGCGGCGCGGCGCTGAGGCGACGCACGACTCGCACGACGAGTAAGGGGCCTTGAGTTTGCTCCTTCCCCCTCCGGGGGAAGGTCGGGATGGGGGCACGCGGCGCATGAAAAGCCGCTGTTGCCTGATACGCCGCTTGCCCCCACCCCTGCCCTCCCCCGGAAGGGGAGGGAGAAATTCAATTCAATGCGGCACTTCGGCCGGACCTGAGACCACCGCACTGCTGCGCGGGCTGCGAATGAGCAGCAGCAGCGGAATCGCCAGCAGCGTGATCACCATCATGATCGCGAAGTCGTCGAGGTAGCCGATCAGCGCGCCCTGCCGCGTGACCTCGGCGTTGAGCAGCGCCAGGCCCGTCAAGGTGTCGGGCTGCATCATCTGCGGCAGGTTGACCAGCCCCTGATTGCCCGGCGCCACAGTCGCTGCGATCTGCGCATGCGCCTTGCTCGAACCCTCGGTCAACAACGCCTGCACGATCGAGATGCCCACGCTGCTGCCGATGTTGCGCAGCAGGCTGAAGACGGGCGTGCCCTGGTTGCGCAGGCGCGGCGCCAGCGTGGCAAAGGCCGCGGTCGACAGCGGCACGAAGGTGAAGCCGATGCCCAGCCCCTGGATGAAGCCCGAAAGAATGATCAGGCTGCTGTCCATTTGCAGCGTGAGCCGCGTCATCTGGTAGAGCGAAAACGCCGTGAGCCCGAAGCCCACCGCCATGATCGCGCGCACATCCACCTTCTGCACCAGCCGGCCCACGATGATCATCGCGATCATGGTGCCCACGCCGCGCGGCGCGGTCACCTCGCCGGTGTAGACCACCGGGTAGTCCATCAGCCCCTGCAGGAAGTTGGGCAGGAGCGCCATCGTCGCGAACAGGATCATGCCGACAATGAAGGCGAACAAGAGGCCGGTGACGAAGTTGCGGTCTTTCAGCAGATCGCGGTCGAAGAACGACACGCCCTGCACCGTCCAAGTATGGACCACGAAGAAGCCGAAGGCCACCAGCGCGGCGGCGGCCTCGAGCTTGATCTCCCACGAATCGAACCAGTCGAGCTGCTCGCCGCGGTCCAGAAAGAGCTGCAGCATGCCGATGGCGAGGCTCAGCGTGACGAAGCCGAAGATGTCGAGCTTCTCGCCCTGCGGCCGGCTCTCGGGCAGGTAGCGCGCAATGCCCCAGAAGGCGAAGATGCCCACCGGCAGGTTGATGAAGAACACCCAGCGCCAGTCGAAGTTCTCGGTGAGCCAGCCGCCGAGCAGCGGCCCGAGGATGGGGCCGACCATGATGCCGGCACCCCAGATGGCCATCGCCTGGCCGACCTTCTCGCGCGGGTTGATGTCGAGCAGCACCGCCTGCGACAGCGGCACCAGCGCCGCGCCGAACACGCCCTGCAGGAGCCGCGCGGCCACGATGCCGACCAGCGAAGTCGCAAGCCCGCACAACGCCGAAGCGATCGTGAAGCCGATCACCGAGATGATGAACACGCGGCGCCGCCCCCAGTGGCCGCAGAGCCAGCCGGTGAGCGGCAGCGCGATGGCCGAGGCCACGATGTAGGAAGTGAGCACCCAGGTGATCTGGTCCTGCGAGGCCTGCAGGCTGCCCTGCATGTGGGGCAAGGCGACGTTGGCGATCGTGGTGTCGAGCGCCTGCATGATGGTCGCCAGCATGATCGAGACGGTGATCATGCCGCGGTGCGGCACGGTGGTTCCGGGCGCGACGCTCATGGCTTTTGCCCCGCGCCCGAGGTGATCTCCGTCAGGCTGCCTTGCACCCTGGCGAGCAGGCTCAGCAGCTGCGCGCGCTCGGACTGCGAGAGCACCGACATCACGCGCGCATTGAGCCCGTCGCTGATGCTCAGCGCAGCGTCGAGCGCTTGCTCGGCGCTGGGCTCCAGGTGGATCTTGTTGACGCGGCGGTCGATGGCACTGGGCTCGCGGCGGATCCAGCCGGCCGCGGCCATGCGGTTGCAGAGGCCGGCCACGGCCATCGGGGTGAGGTCGAGGCGCTGTGCGAGTTCGGTTTGCGACAGCGACTCGTCCTCGTCGTGCATGGCCAGCGCGCCGAGCAGCCGGCATTGGGCACTGCTGAGGCCGATGCGCTCGCGCGCGAGGCGGTCGAACTCTTCGATGTAGAGCTTGCCTACGCTCTTGACGAGGAAGCCGAAGCGCTGGGTGAAGTCCCTTTTCATAAGGGACTCGATTATCTACATGTTTATTAGTTTGGCATTAGGACGCCGGCGGCTCAGAGCCAGCCGGCGCGCCGGAACCTGTAGTAGAGATAGCCGCAGGTGCTGACGATCAGCCCCAGTGCCACCGCGTAGCCGTAGCGGAATTTCAGCTCGGGCATGTTCTCGAAGTTCATGCCCCAGATGCCGGCGAACGCGGTGCACACCGCAAAGATGCTGGCCCAGGCCGCGAGCCGCTTGGTGACTTCGCTCTCTTCGATGGTGACCATCGAGAGGTTCACCTGGATCGCCGTGCCGATGGTGTCGCGCATGGCGTCGATCGAGCCATTGATGCGCCCCAGGTGGTCGCCCACGTCGCGAAAGTACTCCTGCGAGCTCATGCAGATCTGCGGCACGCGGCCGCCGTGCATCTTGCCGGCCGCCTCCAGCAGCGGCGCCACCGCGCGCTTGAGGACCATGCTGCGGCGCTTGAGGTCGTAGAGCTGCTTGATCTTGTCGCGCGCCGCCCCGCCCTGGCCGAAGATCTGCTGCTCGATGGACTCCAGCTCCACCTCCAGCGCGTCGATCACCGGGAAGTAGCGGTCCACCACCGCGTCCATCAGCGCATAGAGCACGAAGCCCGCGCCGTTGCGCAGCAGCTCCGGCTCGCGCTCGCAGCGTTCGCGCACGCCCAGGAAGCCCTGCTGGCTGCGGTTGCGCACCGACAGCACGTAGTTCGTGCCGACGAAGACGTCGACCTCGCCCACGTTGGTGCAATGCTCGCCTTCGGTCGAAGGCTCGACCAGGTGCATGACGACGAAGAGCGAGTCGCCGTACTCCTCCACCTTCGGGTGCTGATGGCCGTGGTGGGCGTCTTCCACCGCCAGCGGATGCAGGCCGAACTCCTGCTGCATCTCGCTCAGTTCCGCGTCGGAGGCATCGCTCAGCGCCACCCAGACGAAGCACCCCGGCCGGGTGATGTAGTCGCTGATGTCTTCGACCGAAATGTCGGCGAGCTTGGCGCCGTTTTCGTAAGCCACGCAGTTGATCAGCATCGGTACTTGTCCATGTTCAATCTTGAGGCGGGTCAGGTCGCCGCGTCGGAATTGGAAGCCGCGGCCAGCTGGGCGGTGGCTGCCAGCGACGCCTCGATGGCCTGCGTTTCGCTCCTGAGCAGGGCGAGCCCTTTTTCAGCCAGCGCAGAGTGGCTTGCCACGTCGGCCCACAGGCTCGCCGCGGCTTCGGAGCATGTCAGCGACGTGAAGCGGATGCGGCCTTTTGCCAGGTCGACGAAGCGCTTCTCGCGCAGGGGGTCCGCCCGGTCCCAGGCGCCGCCGATGAGCACGCGCTTGCCGCGCTTGATGCGGGGCTCCAGCTCCGCGAAGAAAGGCAGCTTCGCGGACACCCAGCCCAGCATGCCGGTGTTCGACGCGGTGGCGAAGGCGGACGGGGCGGCGTGAGCCTTCGCAAACTCGCGCAAGGTGCCGAGCTGGTAGAGCACCGGGTCTTTGGGCCCTGCTGCGCCGCCTTCCACGGGTTTGATGACGGAGGGGGCGTTACCAGGGCGTCCCTCGGGCCGCCATCGGGAAACTTGCGCACCGTCCACCATAATGTGCTCGCCCGGCTTCGGCAGCTTTGCTGCCCGGGCATCGAGTTGCATTCGCCGCGCGCCAGCGGCGTCACCTTCCTGATCACCGTTGCGCCACCCCGGCGCGGCCTTTGGCGATCGGGCGGACAAAAAAGCCACGCCGGCAGTGCGAGTGCTGCGGTGTTTTGAGAAGTGTCGATGAACAGAGAATGTCCCGCCGGCCTGCCGGCTTCCTCAATCGGATCAACGACTTAATGGAAAAAGTCGAAACAAGCCAAGGCCTTGCCGGGGTCCCGATGTCGGCACACACGCCCATGATGGCGCAGTACCTCGGCCTGAAAGCGGACCATCCGGACACCCTGCTGTTCTACCGGATGGGCGACTTCTACGAGCTGTTCTGGGCCGACGCCGAAAAGGCGGCGCGCCTGCTCGACATCACCCTCACCCAGCGCGGCCAGTCGGCCGGCCAGCCGGTGGTGATGTGCGGCGTGCCCTTCCACGCGGTCGATACCTACCTCGCGCGGCTCATCAAGCTTGGCGAATCGGTCGCCATCTGCGAGCAGGTGAGCGAGGTCGGCGCCAGCAAGGGGCCGGTGGAGCGCAAGGTGATGCGGGTGGTCACGCCCGGCACGCTGACCGATTCGGAACTGCTCAGCGACAAGAGCGAATCGTTGCTGCTCGCGGTGCATGCGGGCACGCGCAATTTCTGCGGGCTGGCATGGCTCAGCGTGACGGGCGCCGAACTGCGGCTGGCCGAGTGCCCGGCCGATGCGCTCGAAACCTGGATCGCCCGCATTGCGCCGAGCGAGCTGCTCTACAGCGCCGAAGTGACGCCGGCCTTCGAGCAGCGCCTGAAGGCCGCGCGCGCGGCCACGCCCTTCACCCTCTCGATCCGGCCGGCCTGGCAGTTCGACGGCGGCTTGGGCGAGCGCAAGCTCAGCGAGCAGATGGGCAGCAACAGCCTGGCCGCCTGGAACGCCGAGTCGCTGACCAACGCGCATGCCGCGACCGCCGCGCTGCTGGGCTATGCCGAGCACACGCAGGGCCGCGCGCTCTCGCATGTGCAGCGCCTCTCGGTCGAGCGCGACGGCGACCTGATCGAGCTGCCGCCCACCACGCGGCGCAACCTCGAGCTGGTGCAGACGCTGCGCGGCGAAGACTCGCCCACGATGTTCTCGCTGCTCGACACCTGCATGACGGGCATGGGCAGCCGCCTCGTGAAGCGCTGGCTGCTCTCGCCGCGCCGCGACCGCAGCGAGGCCCAGGAGCGGCTCGAAGCCATCGGCGCGCTGCAGTCCACGGTGCTGGGCGGTACGGCCGCGCCCTGGCGCACGCTGCGCGAGCAGCTCAAGAACACCAGCGACGTGGAGCGCATCGCGGCGCGCATCGCGCTCCGGCAGGTGCGCCCGCGCGAGCTGCTGGCGCTGCGCCTGGCGCTCGACAAGGCCGAGCAGCTGGCGCCGATTCTTCCCGCGTCCGCACCGCTGCTGGCCCGGATCGCCGAGCGGCTCGCACCGCCCCCGGGCTGCGCCGACCTGCTGGTGAGCGCGATCAAGCCCGACCCGTCGGCGCTGGTGCGCGATGGCGGCGTGATCGCCACCGGCCACGACGCCGAGCTCGACGAGCTGCGCGCCATCAGCGACAACTGCGACGACTTCTTGCTGAAGCTCGAAGTCAGCGAACGCGAGCGCACCGGCATCAGCAACCTGCGGGTGCAGTTCAACCGCGTGCACGGCTTCTACATCGAGGTGACGCAAAGCGCGCTCTCGAAGGTGCCCGACAACTACCGCCGCCGCCAGACGCTGAAGAACGCCGAGCGCTTCATCACGCCCGAGCTGAAAGCCTTCGAGGACAAGGCGCTGAGCGCGCAGGATCGCGCCCTGGCCCGCGAGAAGTGGCTCTACGAACAGCTGCTCGACGCACTGCAGCCCTCGGTGCCCGCGCTCACGCTGCTGGCCGGCGGCATCGCCACGCTGGACGCGCTGTGCGCGCTGGCCGAGCGCTCGCACACGCTGCACTGGCGCGCGCCGAGCTTCGTGGCGCACCCGTGCATCGAGATCCAGCAAGGCCGCCACCCGGTGGTCGAAGCCCGGCTTGCCGAGAAATCGTCCGGCGGCTTCATCGCCAACGACACGCAGCTTGGGCCCCAGCAGCGCATGCAGGTCATCACCGGCCCCAACATGGGCGGCAAGTCGACCTACATGCGGCAGGTGGCGATCATCGTCTTGCTCGCCTCCATCGGCTCGCACGTGCCGGCCGCCGCCTGCAGGCTCGGGCCGATCGACGCCATTCACACCCGCATCGGCGCGGCGGACGACCTGGCCAATGCGCAGTCGACCTTCATGCTCGAGATGACCGAGGCCGCGCAGATTTTGTACAGCGCCACCGCGCAGTCGCTGGTGCTGATGGACGAAATCGGCCGCGGCACCAGCACCTTCGACGGGCTGGCGCTGGCCGCAGGCATCGCGGCCCAGCTGCACGACCGCAGCAAGGCCTTCACCCTGTTCGCGACCCACTACTTCGAGCTGACCGAGTTCCCGACCACGCACCACGGCGCGGTGAACATGCACGTGAGCGCGACCGAAGCGGGCCGCGACATCGTGTTCCTGCACGAAATGCAGTCCGGCCCGGCCAGCAAGAGCTACGGGATCCAGGTGGCGCGGCTCGCGGGCATGCCCGCGGCCGTGGTCAACCATGCGCGCCAGGCGCTCGAGGCCCTTGAATCGCAGCATGCGCAAACTCGTGCACAGGTCGACCTGTTCGCCCCCCCGCCCGTGGCCGAAACGCCCCTGACCAGCGCCGTAGAATCCGCGCTGGCTGCGCTAGACCCCGACACCATGAGCCCGCGCGAAGCCCTCGACGCGCTCTATGCCCTCCAGAAACTGAACACGCGTGAACGCAGTGCCGCCTGAGCGGGCCTGATTCATGCGAGAAGAACTCATGACTTATTGCGTAGGCATCAAACTCAACGCCGGACTGGTGTTTCTCTCCGACTCGCGCACGAACGCGGGCGTGGACCACATCAGCACCTTCCGCAAGATGATCGTCTACGAGCAGCCGGGCGACCGGGTGATGGTGCTGCTGTCCTCGGGCAACCTCAGCATTTCGCAGTCGGTGCGCGAAATCCTGCAGATCGAGGAACTGCGCGAGACCCGCGAAGACGGCACGCAGGGCGAGCCGATCACCATCTGGAACGCGAAGAGCATGTTCGACGCCGCCCGCGTGCTGGGCTCGGCCGTGCGCCATGTGTACGACCGCGATGCCGAGGCGCTCAAGCATGCGGGCCTGGACTTCAACGTCTCCTTCATCTTCGGCGGGCAGGTCAAGGGCGAGGGCATGCGCCTCTTCCTGGTCTACGCCGCGGGCAACTTCATCGAAGCCACCACCGAGACGCCCTACTTCCAGGTCGGCGAGTCGAAGTACGGCAAGCCGGTGCTCGACCGCGTGCTCACGCCCGAGACCCCGCTCGACGAGGCCGCCAAGTGCGCGCTGGTATCGATGGACTCGACCATGAAGTCGAACCTCTCGGTCGGCCTGCCGCTCGACTTGGTGGTGTACGAGGCCAACAAGTTCGAGACCGACCGGGTGATCTGCATCGACGCCGACAACCCCTACTACCGCATGATGCCCAATAGCTGGGGCCAGAAGCTGCGCGAGGTGTTCGACAGCATCGAGGACCCGGTGTGGGACGACTCCGCCACCGACCATCCGCTGAAGATGCCCGCCACGCGGCACAGCGCGCTGCGCAAGATCTCCACGCCGGACGAAAAACTGATCTGAACGCGGTGCCGCCCGTCGTCTTCTCGCACGGCAACAGCTTTCCTGCGAGCACCTATCGCGTCGTCCTCGACAGCCTGCGCAACCGCGGCTTCGAGGTCGATGCCATCGAGAAATTCGGGCACGACCCGAAGTACCCCGTCACCGACAACTGGCCGCACCTGGTGCAGCAGCTGGCCGACTTCGCGCAAGCGCGCGCCGACCGCGCGGGCGGGCCGGTGTTCCTGGTCGACCATTCGCTCGGCGGATTCCTGAGCCTGATGTGCGCGGCGCTGCACCCGGCGCTCGCCCGCGGCGTGGTGCTGATCGACTCGCCGATCCTCGGCGGCTGGCGCGCCAACACGCTCAATGTCGTCAAGCGCACGCCGCTCATGAAGAGCGTCTCGCCCGGCGCCATCAGCCGCAAGCGCAAGAACAGCTGGGCGCACCGCGAGGCGGTGTTCGAACATTTCCGCAGCAAGAAGGCCTTTGCGAAGTGGGACGAGCAGGTGCTGCACGACTACATCGACCACGGCACCTTCGACGGCGACAAGGGTGGCGACGACGGCCGCGAGCTGAGCTTCGACCGCGACGTCGAAACCGCGATCTACAACACCCTGCCCCACAACCTGGGCGCGCTGCTGCGCAGCCATCCGCTCAAGTGCAAGGCGGCCTTCATCGGCGGGCGGCAATCGGCCGAGATGAAGCGGGTCGGCATGGCGATGACCGAGCAGGTCACCAGGGGCCGCATCACGATGCTCGACGGCACGCACCTGTTTCCGATGGAAAAGCCGCTGGCCACGGCGGCGGCGATCGAGGCCTCGCTGCGCAACCTGCTGTGACGCTGCGCGGCATTCGATGCCGTTGCACCGCCATTCGCGTCGGCTTTCTTTGCCACCTGTGTCGGGCCGACGCATACTCGTCCGTCCTTGGGGTGACAACGACAGACGAAACCCGCACGCATGACCGACATGTCCTGGATCGCGACCACGCTGACCGCGTCGCGCCCGCGCGCCGTGGCGGCGCTGCTGCGCTACTTCCGCGACCTCGACACGGCCGAGGAGGCCTTCCAGGAAGCCTGGCCTGCGCGCCCTGCAGCACTGGCCCGACAACGGCCCGCCGCGCGATCCGCTGGCCTGGCTGATCTTCGTGGGGCGCAACGCCGCGCTCGACGAGGTGCGGCGCCGCAACCTGCATGACGCACTGCCCGAGGACGAAGCCGCCATCTCCGACCTCGACGATGCCGAGGCCCGCCTGGTCGATCAGCTCGACCAGGCGCATTACCGCGACGACGTGCTGCGCCTGCTGTTCGTCTGCTGCCATCCCGAGCTGCCGCTGACGCAACAGATCGCGCTGGCACTGCGCATCGTCTCGGGCCTCTCGGTGCAGGAGATCGCGCGTGCCTTCCTGGTGGGCGAAAGCGCGATGGAGCAGCGCATCACGCGCGCCAAGAAGCGCGTCGCCTCGGCCGGCATTCCCTTCGACGCACCCGGTGCGCGGGAACGCGGCGAGCGGCTGGCCGCGGTGAGCACCACCGTCTACCTGCTCTTCAACGAGGGCTACTCGGCCAGCGGTGGCACCGAGCATGTGCGCGCGGCGCTGTGCGACGAGGCGATCCGGCTCGCGCGGCTGCTGCTGGACCTGTTCCCGGAGGAGCCCGAACTCATGGGCCTGGCTGCGCTGCTTCTGCTGCAGCATGCCCGCGCCGAAGCCCGGCTCGATGCCCAGGGCATGGTCGTCCTGCTCGAGGACCAGGACCGCCGCCTCTGGAACCGCGCGCTGATCGACGAAGGCCTGGCGCTGGTCGAGACGGCCCTGCGGCGCGGGCAGCCCGGCCCCTACCAGCTGCAGGCCGCCATCGCGGCAACGCATGCCCAGGCGGCCCGCGCCGCGGACACCGACTGGGCCGAGATCGACCGGATCTATGCCGCGCTCGAAGTGCTGCAGCCCTCGCCCGTGGTCACGCTCAATCGCGCGGTGGCCGTGGCCAAGCTGCAGGGACCGGAGGTGGCGCTCGCGGCCATCGGGCCGCTGGCGGCCTACTTTCATTTCCACGGCCTGAAGGGCGGGCTGCTGATGCAGCTCGGCCGCATCGAAGAGGCACGTGTGGCCTTCGCCAAGGCCATCGCCCTCGCCCGCACCGCCGCCGAGGCCGCGCACATCCGCCTCATGCTCGACCGGCTGGAAGACATTCGCCCGCCGCGCGGCCGCCCGAGCCCCATTGCCTGACCGACCTCCCACGCCCCCAGAAGGAAGACCGATGCTCTATTCCATCCTCATCTACGGTTCGGAGTCCGCCGTTGCCGCCTGGGCGCCGGAGGTCGAGGACGAGATGCTCGAACGCCACGCCGACCTGCGGGACGAGCTGCAGGCCAAGGGCCGGCTCGGCACGGTGCTGCGCCTGATGCCCGACACCGCCACCACGGTGCGCCACGCGGGCAACACGCATCCCCTGGTCACCGACGGCCCCTTCGCCGAGACCAAGGAGCAGCTGATGGGCATCTACATCGTCGACTGCGAGACCCTCGAGCAGGCCCGGGACGCCGCGCGGCGGCTGGACTTCGAGACCGGCGTGTTCGAGATCCGGCCGATCACCTGGTACGACCCGGGCGTGATCTCGGCGCGCATTCCGCAGGTCTGATCGAAAAAAATTTCGCCGACGCTGTCGGATCGCGTCGACGCCCGCCGTCCTTGGTTCGAACGCCCGCATGTCGCCGGGCGCACACCAAGGAGTAGTTCATGTTGTCGTTTTCATTGCAGGACAAGCGCGCCGTCATCCATGGCGGCGCCATCGGCGGCGCGGTGGCCCGCGCCTTCGCCAGTGCAGGCGCCAAGGTGTTTCTCACGGGCCGTACGCGCGCCAAGCTCGACGCCGTAGCCAGGGACATCGCCGCTGCCGGCGGCTTTGCCGAAGTGGCGGTGGTCGATGCGCTCGACGAAGAGGCCATGCTGCGCCACGCCGACGCAGTGGCCGCGCGGGCCGGCGGCATCGACATTGCCTTCAATGCCGTCGGCGTGCTGCACGTGCAGGGCCGGCCGCTGTCGGAACTCTCGCTCGAGGACTACTTCCTCCCCGTGCAGACCTACACGCGCAGCAACTTCCTCACCGCGAAAGCCGTGGCACCGCACATGACGAAGCAAGGTGGCGGCGTGATCATTTCGGTGTCCACGCCGGCCTCCCGCCTGCCAGGGCCGGGCTACCTCGGCCATGCCGTGGCGTGCGCGGGCGTCGAGGCGCTCACGCGCCACATGGCGGGCGAGCTGGCGGCCTTCAACATCCGCAGCGTGTGCATCCGCTCGCACGCCATTCCCGAGGCCGCCGCCGCCGGCTCGCACAGTCGCGAGGTCTTCCGCCCGGCGGCCGAGAGCATGGGCATGACGGTCGAGCAGATGCTCGCGGGCAAGCCGCCCGGCCTGCTGGTGAAGCGGCTGCCCTCGCTGGACCAGATGGTGAGTACCGCAGTATTCGTGGCATCGGAGCACGCCGGCGCGATGACCGGCGCGGTGGTTAACCTGAGCGGCGGGGTGATCCTGGACTGATTTACCCATCTCCGCACCCATCGAGCGCAATATTCCAAATAGAGCGATAGTTCCTGTCCAGTCTCGATGGTCTCCCTGATTGCAATTGGGTGACTCGAAGATACAAGTGGCCATACTCTGCAACAATCCCCCTATATAAGTAAAAACGTCCTACTGGGCTCGCCACCGATCAGAATGCCGTCCAAATGTCCAATTCCCAGCTGGAAGACGTAGAAGCCGTTTCCGTCTCTCTGAGCCCCGCACTGGTGGTCGAAGACGACCCTGCGATGCGTGAGCGGCTGGGTTATGTGCTGTCCACGCTCGGCTGCGACGAACCGCAGATCGCCTGGGCCGACAGCGTGGCCTCGGCCAAGGAACTGCTTGACGAACAGAATTTCGGCGTCGCCCTAGTCGACATCGGCCTGCCGGACGGCAGCGGCGTCGAGCTGATCGGCTGGATGCAGGCGCACCACCGGCAGGTGCCCGCGGTGGTGATCTCGGCCTGGCGGACGGAGGAAATCATCTTCGCCGCGCTGCGCGCCGGCGCCATCGGCTACCTGCTGAAGGAACGCGACGACCTCGAACTGAGCATTGCGCTGCGCAGCATCGAGCAAGGCGGCGCACCGATAGATCCGGCCATCGCGCGCCGCATCCTCGGCTGGCTGGCGGCGCAGCAACCGACGCTACCGGCCGTGCTGGCGGCCGATGCGCCCGTTCCGCTGCCCGTCGCGCTGACGCCGCGCGAGCGCAAGATTCTCGAGCTCGTGGCGCAGGGGCTGAGCAACCGCGACATGGCCGAATCGCTGTCGATCTCCAGGCTGACCGTGGAATGCCACACCAAGAACATCTACCGCAAGCTGGCCGTCACCTCGCGCACCGAGGCCGTCTACCAGGGCCGAAGGCACGGCCTGCTGCACTGATCGGCGCCCGCTTCCGTCCCTGCGCGCCTCACCACGCGTAACCCGCCTGCACGCGAGCGGCAATGCGGTTGCTGCTGCCGCTGCTGGTTGCAGTGGAGACACCAAGGCCCAGATTCAGGTTGTCGCTGACCTGGTAGCCGAAAGCGAAGCCGATGGCCGATGCGCCGGCGTAGTTGCCGACGGCAGCACCCATCCACTTTTTGCTCGCCGGCAGTGTCGGCATGGACAGCATGGCCAGCGCCGCCGCAACGCCCTGTGCGGCAAAGGCGTTCGCCTGGCTGGTCGCGTTGCTCACCGCTTGCGGCAGCTGGCCGACGTTGACGGCATCGGTGCCCAGCAGACCGGGCGCGACATTCGCAATGCCGCGCAACTGGCCGGTGGCCGCATTGCCCACCGACACGGTGTTGTCGCGATCCGCCACCGAGCCCTGCCCCAGCGCGACCGCATTGCTGCCCGTGGCCAGTGTGTTGGCACCCAGCGCCACGGCGTTGTTGCCGGCGGCCACGGCGTTGTTGCCCACCGCGGTGGTGGGGTCGGCCAGCGCCCTGGCGCCGGCGCCGATGGCGACCGAGCCCGCATGGTTGGCCTGCGCGCCGTTCCCGATGGCAACGGTGTTTTCGCCGTTG
>CAMATD010000117.1 GCA_945860785.1 Variovorax sp. YR752
GCGGAACGGCACGTGCTGCGCATCGAGCCCGGCCGCGAGGCGGAACACTTCGGCGTTCATGTGCGTGGCCGAGCCGTTGCCCGCCGAACCGTAGTTGAAGCCGCCCGGCTTGGCCTTGACCTTCGCGACCAGGTCCTGCACGTTCGCGAAGTGCGAGGGCGCGGTGACCAGCACGTTGGGCAGGCTCGCCATCGGCGTGATGCCGGTGAAGTCCTTGATCGTGTTGTACGACAGGCCTTTGTAGATCCACGGGTTCACGAGGTGCCCGGCCGAATGCACCAGCAGCGTGTAGCCGTCGGCCGGCGACTTGGCCGTGATGGCCGCGCCGAGCGTGCCGCCTGCGCCGGGCTTGTTGTCGACGATCACGCTCGTGCCCAGTGCAGGCCCGAGCTGCTCGGCCACGAGGCGCGCGACGATGTCGGTGCCGCTGCCTGCCGTGAAGGGCACCACCAGCTTGATGGGCTGCGTGCCGGGCCATGCGCCTTGCGCGTGCGCGCCGCCGAGCGTGCAGGCCGCGAGCGCCGCGGCCACGGTGAGCGCATGTCGGCGGCTCCAGGGAAATGTCTTCTTCATGCGTCTTGTCTCCGTTGATTTGTTTGTGCGAGCGATGAATGACTGAAAGGAGCGCGCTAAACCGGTGGCGCGTTCGGCATCACCAGCGCCACCAGCACCGGCCGGTTGCTGCGGTTCTCGAGCTGCCGCTTCTCGCCAGGCGCGAAGCGGCAGCTGTCGTACTGATCGAGCACGTCTTCCTGGTGCGCGCCGTCGAATTCGCTAACCACATGGAGCTGGCCTTCGAGCACGAGGTACAGCTTCTCCATCGGCGAGCCGTCGAGCCCGGTGTGGCCGCCGGGCAGGATCTGGCTCATGCCCATCCACATCTGCGTCGACGGGCCAGCTTCCTTGCCCTGCAGGCGCAGGCAGCGCATGTCGAAATGGTTGGACGCCTCGTAGTGCGGCGCTTCGTTGAAACGGGTCACGTGCATGGCTGTTCCTTCTCTGTTCAGGGTCGGAGCACGACGCGGTCGGTGCTGCCCGAGAGCACCAGCCGGTAGGCGTCGATGGCTTCGTCGAGCGTGAAGTGACGCGCGACCGGAAAGGGCTTCAGCGTGCCACGCTCGAAGCCCTCGCGCATCGCATCGAGCTGCGCGGTCGAGGCCACGCAGTCCATCGCGAGCGAGTCGATGCCCACGAAGGTGTGCATGCCGCGGTAGAACGCGAAGATGTCGAAGGGTACAGCGCGCTCGTGCGTGGCGATGAAGATCTGCGTCGCGCCCTTGGCCATGGCCTTGTTGGCGGCCTCGAAGTAGGCGCTGCCCACGGTGTTGTAGACGACGTGCGCGCCGCGCCCGTCGGTGAGCTCGCGCACCTGCGCGCCCACGTCGGTGTGGTGGCGTGCATCGATCACCTCGACCGGGCCGTTCGCGAAGCCTTCGAAGGGCCCGGCGTGCCGCTGCACCGCCGCCTGGCCGACCTTGCCGTTGGCGCCGAGCACCAGCACCGTCTGCCCGGCCTGCGGCATGCCGCTGCGTCTGAAGCCTTCGTGCGCGGTGACGAAGGGCACGCCCACCGCACCAGCCTCGTCCATGGAGATGCCCTTCGGCTTCGCGCGCAACGCTTCTTCAGGCAGCACCAGATAGCGCGCATGCGAGCCGTCGCGCGTGATGCCGACATCGCCGCCCGAACCGTAGACTTCGCGGCCGATCCATTCGCTGGGCCCGCTCACCACCGTGCCCGCGAAGTCGCGGCCCGGGGTGCGCGGCCAGACGGCCTGCGGCATGATGCCCAGCGTCGCCTTCACGTCGCTCGGGTTGACCGCGGCGGCGGCGACGCGCACTACGGCGTGGCCCGGGGGCGGCGTGGGTTCGGACTGCGGCGCGGCCTCGAGCCGTAGTGCGTCGAGGTTGGCGGCCTTCTCGCTCACGCGCAACGCGCGGGAGGTGTGGGTCGTGTGCATGGCTGCGACGCTCATCTCAGTTTTCCAACGTGTGTTGTGTTGCGGAATGCTTGCGTTCGGGGCGTGTGCACAGGGCACGCTGTGGGTTTGCGGCCGATCAACAAGTGCTCTGAGCGATCACACGCGTCGGCGTGAGCGCGCCCTGAATGACCCCCAACGCGACGAATCGAAAAACAAGGCTTCATCCCAGGCCCCTCGCACCCGGCAAGCCCAGCATGGCGCGCGCCTCACGCGGGTTGGCGATCTCGCCGCCCAGGCTCAGCAGGATGTCGCGCGCCTTCGCCACGAGCTGTGCATTGCTCTCGGCCAGCACGCCTTTCTCGAGGTAGATGTTGTCTTCCATGCCCACTCGTACATGGCCGCCGAGCAGCCATGCCTGCGCGACGATCGGGAACTCCATGCGGCCGATGCCGAAGGCGCTCCAGAAGGCGCCGCGCGGCAGCATGTTGCGGGCGTAGAGCAGCGTCTCCGGCGTGGGCGCAAAGCCGTACTTCACGCCGAGCACGAAGGTCCACATCGCGGGGCCGTCGAGCGTGCCGTCGGCAATCAGGTCGAGCGCGAGGTTGATGTCGCCAGAGTCGAAGATTTCCAGCTCGGGCTTCACGCCCGCCTCGCGAATCACCTTGGCCATGCGGCGCACGTTCTTCGGCGTGTTCATCACCACGTCGGGGCCGGAGTTCATGGTGTTCAGGTCGAGTGAGCACACATCGGGCTTGATGAGCGCGATGTGTTCCACGCGCTTCTCTGGCGGCAGCAGCGTGGTGCCCGGCGCGGCGATCTTCGGATCGTCCTCGCTCGGAATGAAGCGGCCGCCGGGGCCGGTCGTGAGGTTGATGATCAGCTCGCGGTTCTCGCGGCGGACGCGGTCGACCACCTCGCGGTAGAGCTCGACCTCCATCGAGGGCTTGCCGGTTTCGGGGTGGCGCACGTGGATGTGCACCTGGCCCGCGCCAGCCTCCGCAGCGGCCAGGCATTCATCGGCGATCTGCACCGGCGTGATCGGCAGGTGCGGTGTCTGCTCGGGCTTCACGAGATTGCCCGTGACGGCGCAGGTGATCAGCGTCTTTGTGTTCACAGGTGGCGCCCCCATCGACCACGATGCGCGTGCCGGTAACGAAGCGCATCGTCGTCGCGAGCGCTTCGACCGTGGCGGCCACGTCATCGGGTTTGCCGATGCGGCCGAGCGGCGTGGTGCTTGCCATCTTGTTCGCGAACTCGGCGCCTCGACCCGGTACGAAGCCCGACTCGACCGCGCCCGGCGACACCGACACCACGCGCACTACCGGCGCGAGCGCCTTGGCCAGCGCATCGCCCACCACGTCGAGGCCGACCTTGGCCGCCACATAGGCGAGGTTGCTGCCCACGCCGGTGAAGCCCGCGATGGACGAGATGTTGGCGATGAACCCGTCGCCGCTTTCCTTCAGCATCGGCGCGAAGGCGCGGATGGTCGCGAACACACCGCGGAAGTTGGCGCGCAGCAGGTCGTCGATGAGTTCGTCGGTCAACGCGTCGAGATCACCAGCGGGTACGGGCTGCGTGTACCCCGCGCTGTTGACCAGGATGTCGCAGCGGCCGTGCGTGGCTTTCACCTCGGCGGCGGCCGCCTGCAGGCTTGGCGTGTCGACGATGTCGGCGCGGATCGCCGTGTGGCGCTGTCCGCTGGCGGAGGGCAGGGCGGCCGCGCGTGCAGCCGCATCGTCGCCCTTGCGGTGCAACAGCACGCAGGTGGCGCCGAGCGTGGCAAGGTGCGTGGCCGTGGCGTAGCCGATGGCCCCAAGGCCGCCGGTGATGACGGCGACCTTGCCGTCGAGTCGGGAAACAGAATCGAAGCTCATGGGATGAAGGGAAGTTGTGGAATCAGGGGATCGGCGGGCGCGGGAATTTCATTTCGCCCGGTTCGAGTTGAAAGTCGTACTGCAGGGTGGCGGTCTCGCCATCGGGTGCCAGCGCAAAGCGGCCGATCAGCCGTCGCGTCACACCGAAGGTCGGATCGCTCTCCAGGTTCTCGTCGTCATCGGCGAATACCTGCGTGATCAGCACCTTGTGCCCCGGCTTGCTCACCATGAAGTGCAGGTGCGCGGGCCGGTTCGGGTGGCGCAGCTGCGCGCGCAGCAGCACGCCGCCGGGCCCGTCGGTCGGCACCGGGTAGCCGGCCGGCCTGACGCTGCGGAAATGAAAGCGCCCTTCGGCATCGGTCGTGAAGCGGCCGCGCAGGTTCATGTCTTCCTGCGCCGGGTCCTGGTTTTCATAGAGGCCGACGGGCGAGGCCTGCCACACGTCGACCGTGACTCGACCATGGGTTGCCCCTTGGCATCGCGCACCGTGCCCGTCACCGCGAGCGGAATGCCCGGCGTGCCCGAGCGCGCGATGTTGTCGCCCGGCTTGCAGGCCGGCGAGTTCGCGCGCCAGAAGGGGCCGAGCAGCGCGGCCGGCGATTCGCCGTGCGGGTCCTGGTTGTTCTGCAGCGCCACCACGGACGACACGCCGAGGATGTCGGCCATCAGCACCACCTCGTTCTTGGTTTCGCCCGTGGCTGGCCGATGGCGACGATGAATTCGAGCGCTGTCTCGAACTCCTCCTCGGTCAGCTTCACCTCCTGGACGAAGGCATGCAGGTGGCGCGTGAGCGCCTCCATCACGGTGCGCAGCCGCGGGTCGGGCGTGCGCTTCATGGCGTCGAGCGCGAAGCCCAGCACCGAATCGGGGGAAGTGGCGATGTTCATGGGGGTATCTGTGCAAACGTTTGCACGATATTAGTCCAAATCACCAAAAAGTAAAATGACCCCATCTCGCATGTCAGGAATGACGGAAAGCCGCTTTCAGCACCCGACCTGCGCGACAATCGTTTGCATCAATCCATGAGCACCAGCCCGACTTCCTCCCCCGTGACCATTCGCGATGTCGCCCGCGCCGCCGGCGTGCATGTGTCGACCGTGTCGCGCGCGCTCAGCCCCGAGAAGCGTTCATTGATCAGCGACGAGGTGCTGCGCGTGGTCGAAGAGGCGGCCCAGCGCCTGGGTTACCGGCCCAACCGCGCGGCCTCCGCCCTGCGCACCGGGCGCACCCACACCATCGGCGTGCTGGTGCCCGACATCACGAACGCGGTGTTCCCGCCGATCCTGCAGGGCATCGAGGCCAGCGCGGCGGCGCGCGGCTACTTCGTCTTCGTCACCAACGTGGTCGACCCGGCGCTGGCGCGCCCGGTGCTCGAACGCATGCTGGCCCAGCGTGTCGATGGCGTGATCCTCGCCACCGCCACGCGCGACGACCCGCTGGTCGATTTCGTCACCAAGGCCGGCATGACCGCGGTGCTGGTCAACCGCGCCGACGAAACCGGCCGCCTGCCCGCCGTGGTGAGCGACGACCGGCTCGCGATGAAGCTCGCGGTCGATCACCTCGTGGGCCTGGGCCACAAGCGCATCGCGCATCTCGCGGGGCCGCAGCACATTCCGACCGGCGTGGGCCGTCGGCTGGGCGTGGAGCAGGCGCTGCGCGACCACCGCATGAAGCCGTTCCGCGTGGTCGAGTGCGCGAGCTACAGCCGCGAAGCCGGCGCGGTCGCGATGCAGCAGATGCTTGAAGTCGGTCCGGCCCCGCAGGCGGTGGTGTGCTGCAACGACCTCGTGGCGCTCGGTGCCTACGACGCGTTGCGCGTCGCCGGCCTGCGCGTGCCGAAGGATATCTCGGTCACCGGCCACAACGACATGCCGCTGGTCGACATGGTTGATCCGCCGCTCACCACCATCCGACTGCCGCACCGCGAGCTCGGCTGGCGCGCGGCCGAGATGCTGTTCGCAGAGATCGACGGCCATGCAATGTCGGCCTCGACCGTGGTGCTGCGGCCGGAACTGGTGGTGCGCAAGTCGACCGCCGCACCGGCCGCCGCGCGCTGAAGCGCGGCGCTCACCAGAAGGCTTCGATCTCCGAACTCAACGCCGCCGCCAGCATGGCGACGGCAACCGCCGCAATCACGAGCTTGGCGCGGCGCGAGAGCTTCTCCTCCGGCGCAAACGCCTCGGCGCGGCCGCTGAAGTGAACGCCGCAGTGCATGCATCGCAACGCGCGCCGAGAGATCGGTGCGCTGCACCGCGCGCAGGGCACTTCGCCCGGGCCCGGTGCGGGCAGGCTGTCTGCACCGGCATCCTCGGCCGGGGTCCGCGATCGGGCGCGCTGCTTCTGTTGCCGGGCGCGGCGCTCGCGGTGGGCGGCCAGGTCGATGGGTTCGTTGGGCATGCTGAAAACCAAAGCTTTCCCCCGGCGGGGCACCGGAGGGCGGACCGCGCGCGTGGCCTGTTGCCACTCTAGCGCGTGCGCGGCGCTGCGGCTTTCTTGCGCGCCGCGGGTCGCCGCGGCGGCTTCGCTTCGAGCACGAGCTCGGCCGGCAGCGTGTCGTTCCACGATTCGGTGAAGTAGGCACGGTCGCTCGGCACGAGTTGCGGCAAAGCCTCGCGCAACAAGCTCAGCGATTGCTCGGCCCCCTTCAGGTCGCCCGCATGCGCCGCATACCAGGCGTGCTCGAACAACAGGCTGCAATGCTGCAGACCAGGGTAGCGCCGGCGGCCGGCCTGGTGGTCGGCCAGCCGCGCCTGCGCGACTTCGACCCAGTGGGCCGGCCAATGCGCGGCATCGAAGGCATCGGCGAGCGGGCCGGCGAGCTTCGAGATCGCGGCCGGGTCCAGCGGTTTCTGCGCGCGGAATTGCGCGAGCGTAGGTTGCTGCCCGGGCCGGCAATGGCCGCGCGCGATGCGCATCAGGTAGATCGCGTTCCAGGCCGAGCGGCCCTGGCCGTCGGTATGGCCGCAGAGCCATTCGCTGAAGGCGATCCATTGCACTGCACGGCGCGTGGTGTCGGCGTGACCGTCGTGCGCGAGCGCCGGAAGATCGGACAGGCCCACGCGGTCGAACAGCCACGCGGCCATGCCCATGTTGGCGGCCACGTGCTGTGCCGCATCGAAGGAGTGCGATTCGAAGGCCGCGGCCAGGGCTTCGCCGAAGCGTTGCAGCGACTCTTCGGCGAGCGTGGCGGCGGTGGGTTTGTCCTCGGCGGAGAGGCCGAGCGCGCGCGAGCGGCACACCAGCGCCCAGAGGTTGCACCACTCGAAGCGCACATCGGAGTGATGCCGCAGCACCAGCCCGCGTGCCGCGTCCTCGGCCATGCCGCTCAGCAGCGACTGCGCCAGCGGCAGGTCGCGCGCGGTGTAGGCGCACCAGGCCGAGACGATGCATTCCATCGCGCCCAGATAGTCGTTGCCCGCTACGTGGTGGGCGAGGCGCTGCTTCTTGAGCGCTTGCAGGCGTCGGCGCGCCTGCTCGTTGTCGCCGAGACGGCGCCACAGCATGGCCTCGTTGAGCGTGACGAGTGCGCGTTGAAAGTCGGTGGTGGCCAGCGTGCCGGCGAGGCGGATCGACTCCAGCGCGCTGGCGGGCTGACCGGTCGCGCTGTTGCTGCCCGCCACAGGCGCCATGAGCCGGCCTTGCCGCGCCGCCTGCTGCGAGGCGACCAGCTGTTTCCAGAACGCTGCATCCTGCAGATGCACCGCATCGGGCGGCGGCGAACCGGGTTCCGCCGAACGGGCCTTGCGCGAGCGGAGCCCGAGAAAGGAGGCCACCTCTGCCGCGCTGGCCGCACGACCACCCACGAGCATGCGCACGCGCTTCGCCTCCGCAGCCGGCAGCCAGAACGGCCCCTGGCTGCGCCGCTCGGCGTTCAGAAAGCGCGGCTCGCGCTGCGTGTCCTCGCCCCATCCGATCTCGATGTCCCAGGCCTTGAAGTCGCGGAACGCACGACTCACGACCATGCGCAGCGTGCTCGCATCGGAGACTTCGCCACGCAGGTCGGCCAGCCGCACGAGGCCGCCTTCGGTATCGTGCGCGTGCTGCATGCGCACCAGCAGCCAGAGCGACTGGAAGGCCGCGCGCTGGCCGTTGACCGATTGCGGCGAGGTGAGTTCGATGGAGAGCGGGGCGGGTGTTGCGGGTTTGGGCACGCCCCGGATTGAACCTCAAATTCCGGGGCGATGGCTGAAGGCCAATGCCGCTTTCTTTCAGTATCGGCTGCGGTCGATCAACCCGCGCACCTCGCTGCGCCCGATGCCCAAGTCGCGCAGCTCGTGGTCGCTCATGCCGGCCAGATGGCGCGCGTCGACGCGGGCGCGGCGCTGCTCTGCAGCGTGGCGGCGCCAGCTGCGCAGGGCATGCATCAGGCGTTGATGGAAGGGCGAGTGCGTCGGCGCTGTCACGATGGGCTCCTTGTTGGGGAGCGCTCATCTTCCGGCGCTGCGTGCTATTGCAGAAGTTGAGATTCCTGAACCCCACAATCAGCTTTTCTGATGCGACAGCTCAACCTCGACCAACTGCGAACGCTCATTGCCATCGCGGACCTCGGCACCTTCTCGGCGGCAGCGAAGGCGCTGCACCTCGCGCAGCCCACGGTCAGCCTGCACATCAGCAAACTCGAATCGCGCCAGGGCGCGCAGCTCGTAGTGCGCGGCAATCGCCGCATCATGCCCACCGCCGCCGGTGCCGCGCTGGTCGAGCGCGGACGCAAGCTGCTGCGCGACACCGACGAGGCCATCGATGCCATCAAGCGCCAGACCGAGGGCCGCACGGGCCGCGTGCGGCTCGGCACCTCCACCGGCGTGGTGGTCGACCTGCTGCCGCAGGTGCTCGAGGCCTTGGGCACGGCGCATGCGGGCATCGATGTCGAGGTCAGCATCCTCGGCTCCTTCGAGGCGATGGCGCAGCTGGCCGCGGGCACGCTCGACATTGGCCTGGTCGCGATGCCCCAGTCGCCGCTGCGCGACCTCGTCGTCACGCCCTGGCGCGACCAGGCCATGATGGCCTTCGTGCCGCCGCGCTGGAAGGCGCCCAAACGCGTCACGCCGGCGTGGCTAGCCGCGCAGCCGCTGATTTTCAACGACGCCACGACCCACATGTACCGGCTCTCGATGGAGTGGTTCGCCGAGGCCGGCTTTGTGCCCCGCGCGCGCATCGAGCTCAACTACGACGCCGCGATCCGCAGCCTGGTGGCCGCCGGCTATGGCGCCGCTCTGCTGCCGCTGCAGCAGACCACCGACGCGACGCTCAACGAGCGCATGCAGGTGCTGCCGATCACACCGAAGCTCACGCGCCGCCTGGGCATTGCGCACCGCCAGCACAGCACGCTCGACGGTGCGACGCAGAGCGTGCTCAAGGTGCTGACGACTTTCCGCCAGCTCTGATCGGGCTTGCGCGCGCCGAGATGGCGTGTCGCAGTTCCGTCCTCAGCGATGCTTCGCAGGCTCGTTCGGAATCCCCTCGATCGGGCACTCGGGCGTGCCGACCGTGGTGCGCGTGAACGACTCCACCCTCTCGCGCGTGCCCTCGGGGTCGTTGATCCACTGCGTGTAGAAGTCGAAGGGACACGCCGCCACGCCCTTGTCGCCGTCGCCCGAGTGGATGGTGCCGGTGTAGCCGCGGTGCATGAGCTTGAAGAGGTGGTTCTGCGACTGGCCGTTCTTGCGCGCGTCGCGGATCAGGCCCATCGAGAGCTCGGCGTAGTTGATGCCCATCTCCTCTTCGCCGCATTCGCCCAGCGTGCGGCCATCGAAGCCGATCAGCGCCGAGTGGCCGAAGTACGAGTACACGCCGTCGAAGCCGGCCGCGTTGGCCACCGCCACGTAGGTGTTGTTCATGAAGGCCATGGCCTTCGACACCAGGATCTGCTGCTCCTTGGCCGGGTACATGTAGCCTTGACAGCGGATGATGAGCTCGGCGCCGCGCATCGCGCAGTCGCGCCAGATCTCGGGATAGTTACCGTCGTCGCAGATGATCAGGCATGATCTTCATGCCCTTGGGGCCATCGCTCACGTAGGTGCGGTCGCCCGGATACCAGCCTTCGATGGGTGTCCACGGCATGATCTTCCGGTACTTCTGGACGATCTCGCCCTGGTTGTTCATCAAGATCAGCGTGTTGTAGGGCGCTTTGTCCGGGTGCTGCTCGTGGCGTTCGCCGGTCAGCGAGAACACGCCCCACACGTTGGCGCGGCGGCAGGCGTCCGCGAAGATCGCGGTCTCCTCGCCGGGCACGGTGGCGGCGGTGTCGTACATCTCCTTGGCGTCGTACATGATCCCGTGCGTGGAGTACTCCGGAAAGATCACCAGGTCCATGCCCGGCAGGCCTTTCTTCATGCCGACCAGCATCTCGCCAATCTTTCGGGCGTTGTCCAGCACCTCGGCCTTGGTGTGAAGGCGGGGCATCTTGTAGTTGACGACCGCGACGCCCACGCAATCGCTGCTGCTCGAAATATCACCATGTCGCATGACGCTGCTCCTGAAGTCCTGAAGGATGGTTGAGAAAAACAAAAAAAGGCCCGAGCCGGGGTTCAGCCGATTCGGGCCTGTCTGTCTTGCAACGGGTTCGTGTCGTCGAAGCCGATTGTTCTCAACTCACCGCGGGCTGCACATACGTCATTTCGCTGATTGCGGGCCTCGGCGGGCGGGCGCTCAGCGCGGGCGCGCGTAGTCCGATTCGATCCACGCGGTGGCGCTCGACGCAGTGAGCCTGAACGCGGGCGAGACGTTCACGCTCGCGAGCTCCGAGTCGTCGGCGTCGTCGAAGGCGGTGAGCGTGGCCGAGGGGCTGTCCTCGTCGGGCACGATGGCCAGCGTCACGCGAATGCGCTGGTCGTTGCGCGCGGTAACGGTCACGCTCCTGTTGAGCGTGGCGTGCAGTTGCTGCTCGTGGCGGCGGATCACTTCGGCGGCGGTCTTCACCAGCGTGGAGAAGGGGGGGCCGTCGAGCGGCTTCGGGTTCTTTCTTGTCGCGGCCCATGGTCCAGGGGCCGACCAGGGCGGGTTCGGGGTCGCCGTGGCGGGTCATCTCGACGGCCCAGCCGTCGTCTTCCTCGTTCTTGATCACGCGGGCGGTCCAGAGGTCGTCGCGCCAGAGGCGGGCTTCCTGGAGGGGGAGGTTGTCTGTGTCGGTCGATTCGGTCATTCGGGTGCTGCTTGTGTTCGTGCGCGGCCCATTTTCCCCTGTGCCGGCGCACCGATGTATTGCTGCAGTCCGTCGACCAGCGCATCGAAGGCGGCGCGGCAGCGCGGGCTGTTGCGCAGGTCTTCGTGCATCGTGACCCAGGTCTCGAGCTTCATCGAGAAGGTGCGCGGCATGAGGCGCACCAGCGCGTCGTTGCGCCGGGCCAGGCCGACCTGGCAGATGCCGATGCCCGCACCGGCGCGGATCAGCGCCAGCTGCCCGAGGTCGCTGTCGGTGCGCAGCGAGAAGGTCTCTCGGCCGTAGCCCGGTAGCGCCTTGCCCGCGTTGCGCACGAAGGCCGTGGGCTGGTCGTAGCCGATGGCTGCCCGGCACGGTCTACAACTTCGGCCCCGACGCTTTCCCGCAGCTGCTCGCCGAAGACGCGCCGCAGCACCCTGTCACCCGCAAGGGCGCGATCCGGGTCGAGATGGAGCGGCGTCTGGAAGAAGCCAGCCGCAGCGGCGCCCGCGTGCTGATCGTGCGTGCCGGGGACTTCTTCGGCCCGAAGGCCGGCAACAACTGGTTCTCGCAGGGGCTGGTGAAGGCGGGTCAGCCCGTCAAGGCCGTGAGCTATCCCGACCGCCCCGGCGTGGGCCACCAATGGTCGTACCTGCCGGACGTGGCCCGCACCATGGTCGCGCTGCTGGCGCGCCGCGACAGGCTCGAGCCCTTCGCGAGCTTCCACATGGCCGGCCACCGCGATGCCGACGGCACGCAGATGAGCGGCGCGATCCGCAAGGTGGTGGCACGGCGCACCGGTACCGAGCCGCGCGTGACGGCCTTCCCGTGGTGGCTGCTGACGCTGGCTTCGCCCTTCGTCACCACCTTCCGCGAAATGCGCGAGATGCGCTACCTGTGGCAGACGCCGGTGCTGATGGACAACGCGAAGCTCGTGGCCTTCCTCGGGCGCGAGCCGCACACGCCGCTCGAAGCGGCGGTCGAGGCGTCGCTGGAGGGCATGGGCTGCCTGGGCACGGCACCGGCGGCCGTGGCCGCCTGATCGGCTCAGGTCAGAAGACCGACAGCCCCGTGCGCGTCACGAACAGCTCCAGGGCCTTCATGCCCAGCAGCGAGTTGCCGGTGGCGTCCAGTGCGGGCGACCAGACGCAGAGGGTGAGCTTGTCGGGCACGACCGCCACGATGCCGCCGCCCACGCCGCTCTTGCAGGGCAGGCCGATGGAAAACGCGACGTCGCCCGCGGCGTCATAGGTGCCGCAGGTCAGCATCAAGGCATTGATGCGCCGCGTCTGCCGCTCCCCGGTGATCTCGGGTTCGCCATCCACCGGATACGCCCCGTCGCGGCACAGGAAGGCCGCCGCGCGCGCGAGCTGCCGGCAGCTCATGCGCAAGGCGCACTGATGAAAGTAGGTGTCGAGCACCACGTCGACGTCGTTGTCGAGCTTGCCGAAGCTCTTCATGAAGTTCGCCAGCGCGATGTTGCGGAACCCGGTGTCGGCTTCGGACCGCGCCACCTCGTCGTCGAAGCCGATGGGCTCGCCGCACAGGCTGGCCATCAGCGCCAGGATGTCCGCCTTCGCGCTGCCGCCGTTGACTGCGGCCTGGCTCACGAGCCGGTCGGCCACGGCAATCGCGCCCGCATTGATGAACGGATTGCGCGGCTTGCCCTGCTCGTTCTCCAGCTGCACCAGCGAGTTGAACGGGTTGCCCGAGGGCTCGCGTCCGATGCGCTCCCACAGCGTGTCGCCCATGCGCTGCATCGCGAGCGTCAGCGTGAAGAGCTTGGACACGCTCTGGATCGAGAACGGCACATCGCCATCGCCCGCGAAGGCCTCCGCGCCGTCGCAGGTGCGCAGCGCAATGCCGAGGCCGACGCCCACGAGCGCCACCACCAGCTGCAGCGTCAGCGGCTCGCTCGGCAGCACCACGCCGAACACCAGCGCGAAGAGCGGCGTGAGAAAGGTGAACGAAGACATCTGCGTGGCTGGGTAGTGCCGCAGCAGCCACATCCAGGTGAGGTAGCATCGCGAATGCGCCGATCACGGTCTGCAGGCCGATCGAGGTCCAGGTCCAGGCCCAGGCCGAGTACGAGAAGCCCCAGGTCTCGCCAAGCGCGAGCGACAGCACCGGACACACCGCCGCCGTCACCGCCACCTGATAGAACAGCGTCTTCTCGGCGCTCGCGGTGGCGAGCCGCGTGGTGCGCAGCGTCAGCGTGGTCAGGCCCCACAGCATGCCGGCCGCGAGGTCCATGGCATCGCCGATCAGCTGCGACGAACTCATGTGGCTGAAGCCCTCGCTGAACGCGAGCACCACGCCCGAGAAGGCGATGAACAGGCCCAGCCACTGGAATCCGCGCAGGCGCTCTGCAGGCACCCAGCGCGGCAGCAGCAGCGACACCCAGAACGGCGCGGTGTAGAGAAACACCGTGAGCCGCGAGGCGCTGGTGTGCTGCAGGCCCAGGTAGATGCCGGTGAACTCGGCCGCGAACAGCAGGCCTGCGAGCAGGCCGGGCCACAGCGTGCCGTCGCGATCGAACAGCGACACGCCGCGCGACATGCACCACAGCCACAGCAGCACGGTCGCGCCGACCATGCGGATCGAGGCCTGCCACATCGGCGGCACCTCGGTCACGGTGGTCTTAATCAGGATCTGCTGAAGCCCCCAGAACGCGCAGCACGCGACGAGAAGGCCGATGGCGAGGGTGTCGAGGTGGGTCTTGCGCTGGATCATTCGTCTCGTTCTTGTTGCTTGTTCATCGGCCGGCCACCGGATAGGTCGGCTTGCCCCGGGTGCCGATCATCAGGTCGGGCACCACGGTCTCCACATCGGGCAATGCACGCGCGGCGCGCTCGAGCCGCTTGGCCAGCGAACGCGAGGGCACGCAGCCCTGCAGGTAGACCCAGCGGCGCTGGATCATCACCCACACGCTGCCACCGCGCACGCCCGGCACGGCCAGCAGCGCGGCGCGCACCTTGGGCGCGAGCGGCTTGTCGTAGCGGTAGGCGTTGCTGTCGGTGCATTTGCCGGCCAGCCAGCAGCTGGTTCCGCGCTCCAGCCGCGAATGGGTCTGGGTGCGCCGCTCTTCGGCGGTATAGAAGGGGCCTTCGGGCATGGCGCAGGCCGGCAGGCCCGCGGACACCTGGAAGAAGGGGTCGTCGAACCAGTTCTGCTTGAGCGGTCCCGATGCCTCCTGCGCCATGACGGTCTGCGCAGCCAGCAGCAGGACGGGCAAGAGCGCAGCACGCCTCACAAGGGATGTTCCGTGTAGAAACGCCCGCCGTGGAACAGCAGCGGCGAGGCGCCCGCGTTGTGGGTGCAGCGCTCCACCTCGCCGACGAAGATCACGTGGTCGCCTTCGTCGTAGCGGCTGCGGTTGAAGCATTCGAAGCTCGCCGCGGCGCCCACCAGCACCGGTGCGCCGCCCAGGCCTTCGGTGAATTCCACCTCGGCCCAGCGGTCGATGTCCTTGGTGGCGAAGCGTTCGGCCAGCTTCTTCTGGTTCGCGGCCAGGATGTTGACGGTGTAGTGCGAGCCGGTGCTGAGCGGCTGAGCGCGGGCATCGAGCCCGCCGCGCGCGCCAGGCTCCACAGCACCAGCGGCGGCGCGAGCGACACCGAATTGAAGGAATTGGCGGTCAGCCCGACCAGCGTGCCGTCGGCCGCGCGCGCGGTGACGATGGTCACGCCCGTGGCGAACATGCCGAGCGCTTCCCGGAACTCGTCGGGCGAAAAGGTGGGCAGCTTGGCCCGTCGGGGAGTGGTCACGGAAGAGGCTGGGCGGTGGTCGGCAGGAGGACTATTCTGGCTCAGCGCCCGGCGGGCTGCTTGGGCCGCCCCATCAACTCTGTCACGAGGCGGGTATAGACGGTGGCGGCGGCCGAGGGCGTCCGGCCTGCGAGCGTGACCAGGCTGTAGTGCGTCTGCATGCGGGCGAGGTTCGCGATCGGCAACGGAACCAGCGTGCTGGTCTCCGGGTTCAGGGCCGGGGCATGGGGCGCGAGGATCACTGCGTTGGCGGTCAGGGCCAGGTGCCTCAGGGTGCCCGAGTCGTCGCAGACGATGTTGAAAACGCCGCGGTCGCTGCGCCGGATCTGCGTGTCGAAATGGCTGGCCACCTCGGCGGGCAGGTTGGGCCCGGCCATGGGGTAGGCCATGGCCTTGTCGAGCGGCACCTGCTTGAGCTTGAGCAGTGGGTGCTTCGGCCGCACGAAGAACGAGACCGGCACGTCGGGCAGGCGCGCCAGTTTCAGCCCGGGCTGCTTCTTCAGGTCGCGCGTGTCGGCAATGAACAGGTCCAGCTGCCGCCGGTGCAGGCGTTCGCTGAGCGTGGCGGTGTCCGCCACTTCCATGCGCATCAGCAGTTGCGGGTGGCGCTGGGTCATCAGCGACAGGGCCATGCGCCCGAGCGTGCTGGCGGCGAAGGGGCCGAGCCCCACGGCCAGGCTGCCGATGGCGAGCCCTTCGAGTTGCAGCACGTCGCGCTGGATCTGCTGCGCATCCGCGATGAGCTCGCGGGCACGCGCGAGCACCAGTTCGCCCGCCTGCGTGAAGCGCACGGTCCCGTAGGCCCGGTCGACCAGGCGGGCCTGCAGATTGCCCTCGAGGGTGTCGATGCTGCGGGAGAGTGCGGGCTGCGACAGGTGCACGGCCTGCGCGGCACGGCCGAAGCTGCCTTGCTCGGCGAGGGCGACGAGGTGCTGGAGCTGGCGCAGCTGCATTTTGCGTTTTAGTTAAAAAGGAAGCGCATATTTTGCATTTGCCAATGGTTCTTGTGCTTCGGAGAATCGCGCTTTGTTCCCGCTCCACCGAAGACAAAGAGACACCGATGACCCCGTCCTCCTTCTCCATCGCCCTTGTCGCACTGGCCTGTACGCTCGTCAGCGTGCCTGCCCTGGCCCAGATCGCCCCCCAAGGCGCCCGAGCCCACCACGCTGAAAGCCAATGCCGACATGGCGAAGACGCTGCCCTTCGCTAACCGTCAGGACTTCGAGGACGCGATGCGCGGTTTCATCGGCACGGTGCCCGATGCGCTGGTGCCCGGTGCCGGCCCGCGCCCGGCCTGGAGCATGAAGCCCTACGACTTCCTGAAGGCGAACGAAGCCGCGGACACGGTCAATCCGAGCCTGTGGCGGCAGGCGCAGCTCAATGCCATTCACGGCCTCTTCAAGGTGACCGACCGCGTCTACCAGGTGCGCGGCTTCGACATCGCGAACATGACCATCGTCGAAGGCGACAGCTCGTTGATCGTCATCGACCCGCTGCTCACCGCCGAGACGGCGCGCGCCGCGCTCGAGCTGTACTACCAGCACCGGCCGAGGAAGCCGGTCGGCACCGTGATCTACACGCACGGCCATGCCGACCATTTCGGCGGCGTGAAGGGCGTGGTCAGCGAAGCCGACGTGGCCGCGGGCAAGGTGCAGGTGATCGCGCCTTCGGGCTTCAGGAAACCGCGGTGGCCGAGAACATCCTCGCGGGCAACGCGATGAGCCGGCGCTCGCAGTACCAGTTCGGCTCGCTGCTGCCGCCGGGCGCGCGCGGGCAGGTCGACACGGGCCTGGGCAAGGCGCTGGCGCGCGGCACCATCACGCTGATCGCGCCGACCTCGACCATCGCAAGACCACCGAGGAACGCACCATCGACGGCGTGCAGATCGTGTTCCAGCTGGTGCCCGGCTCCGAGGCTCCGTCGGAAATGCTCATGTACCTGCCGCAGTTCCGCGTGCTCGACATGGCGGAGGACGTGACGCACACCATGCACAACCTCTACACGATCCGCGGTGCCGAGGTGCGCGACGGCAACCTGTGGGCCAAGTACATCGACCAGGCGCGCGTGGCCTTCGGCGACAAGACCGATGTGCTGATCGCCCAGCACCACTGGCCGACGACGGGGCGCGAGCGCATCGTCGACCTGATGAAGAAGCAGCGCGACATGTACAAGTTCATCAACGACCAGTCGCTGCGCCTGCTCAACCAAGGCTACACCGCGGCCGACATCGCCGAGACGCTGCACATGCCCGCGAGCCTGGAGC
>CAMATD010000118.1:0-16906 GCA_945860785.1 Variovorax sp. YR752
GGTGGCGGGCGTCGGCGGCACCGGCGTCATCACCATCGGCCAGCTGCTCGGCATGGCCGCGCACATCGAGGCCAAGGGCATCGTCACGCAGGACGCGGCCGGCCTCGCGCAAAAGGGCGGCGCCACCTGGAGCCACGTGCTGATCGGCGACACGCAGGACGACATCCGCACCACGCGCGTCGGCACCGCGGCGGCCGACCTGATCCTGGCCTGCGATCCGCTGGTCACGGTCAACGGCGAAACCATGGCGCGCATGCGCGAAGGGCGCACGCACGTGGCGCTCAACAGCCACAGTTCCCCCACGGCAGCCTTCGTGCGCAACGCCAACTGGCAGAACCCCGAAGACGCCTGCGCCGCCGAGATCGCACGCGCCGTGGGCATCGACGCCCTGGGCACCTTCGACGCCGATGCGGCCGCCACCACGCTGATGGGCGACAGCATCTACGTCAACCCGATGATCCTGGGCTACGCCTGGCAGAAGGGCTGGCTGCCGCTGGCGCACGAGTCGCTGATGCGCGCCATCGAGCTCAACGCCGTGGCCATCGAGAACAACAAGGCCGCTTTCGAGTGGGGCCGCCAGGCGGCGGTTCGCCCCGAGGAGCTGCAAAAGCGCGTGCGCCCGGGCCAGGTCATCGAGTTCAAGAAGCGCGAAACGGTCGAGGCCCTGGTGGCACGCCGCGTCGAGTTCCTGACCGGCTACCAGAACGCCGCGTATGCCGAGGAATACAGGCAGTTCGTCGCCAAGGTGCAGCAGTCGGAGTCGGCCCTGCTGGGCAAGACCGCGCTGACCGAAACCGTGGCGCGCTACCTGTTCAAGCTGATGGCGTACAAGGACGAGTACGAAGTCGCGCGCCTGCACACCGACCGCACTTTCCTCGACCGCGTCGAAGGCATGTTCGAGGGCGACTACAAGCTCAACTACCACCTGGCGCCGCCGATCATGGCGAAGAAGAACGCCAAGGGCCAGTTGCAGAAGCAGAAGTTCGGCCCGTGGATGCTGACCGGCTTCAAGCTCCTTGCGAAGCTGAAGGGCGTGCGCGGCACGGCGCTCGACATCTTCGGCCGCACCGAAGAGCGCAAGACCGAGCGCGCGCTGATCGGCGAATACCGCGCGAGCATCGACGAGGTGATCGGCGGGCTGCGTGCCGACAACCACGCGCTGGCGCTGGAGATCGCGAGCCTGCCCGAGCAGATTCGCGGCTACGGTCACGTGAAGGACCGCAACCTCGTGGCGGCCCGCACCTGCTGGAGCGAGCTGATGGCCAAGTGGCGCCATCCGCAGCCGCAGCGCGCTGCGGCCTGATCAGTCGGCCCTGTCGTCTTCGAGCCGGCCTTCCAGCCGCGCTCGGGCGGCCATCATGGCGCCGTGAATCTTCTGCTCGAACACTTCGCGGGGCGGCAGGACGGTGAGGTACTCCGCCACGTGGATGCCTGACTTGTTCAGCTCCAGCAGTTCGATCTGCTCCTGCTTCTTGCCGGTACAAAGAATGATGCCCAGCGGCGGCGCGTCGCCGGGTTCCTGGTCGTGACGGGCCAACCAGCGCAGGTACAGCTCCATCTGGCCCTTGTATTCGGCGCGGAACTCGCCCAGCTTCAATTCGATCGCCACCAGACGGCGCAGCTTGCGGTTGTAGAAGAGCAGGTCGATGTAGAAATCGTCGTTGTCGAGCTGGATGCGCCGCTGCCGCGCAACAAAGCTGAAGCCAGCCCCGAGCTCGAGCAGAAAGCTCTCCAGCTCGCGCAGGATGGCGTCTTCGAGGTCCTTCTCCAGGTGCCGGTCCTGCAAGCCCAGAAAGTCGAGCACGTAGGGATCTTTCAACAGCAGGGCCGGCTCGGTGGGGTTCTGGCTCTTCAGTTCGTCGAGTTCCTGGCGGATCAGCGCATCGGGCTGGCGCGACACGGCGGTGCGCTCATAGAGCAGCGAGCTGACGCGTTCCCGCAGCGTGCGAACGCTCCAGCCTTCCAGTTGGCATATCTGCGCATAGAAGTCGCGGGCCAGCGGATCCTTGACTGGCAGCAGCACGAGAAAGTGCGTCCAGCTCAAATGTCGTATCAGCGGTACGACAATTTCTTCGGACGGGAACACCTCGGCGAACTGCACCATGCGCCGGAGGTTCTTCTCCTCGAAGCCGCGTCCGTAGTCGCTCGCCAATTGTCGCGACAGCGTTGCGACAATTTCCTCCCCGTAGCCTGCGCGCTGACCGCCCAGCACTTCGGTGCGGATGCGCTGGCCGATGCGCCAGTACATGAGCGTCAGCCCCGCGTTCACCGCGGCGGCGGCCGTCTGCCGGGCCTGCTCGATCAACTGCCGCAGGTCTGCCAGCAGCGGATCCGGGCTCTTGCGAAGGGCTGGTGCGGCGTTGGCTGTCGTCAAGCTACTGCGCTTGCTCATGGAAGCTCCTTGCTTTGCGCGTGATGCGGGTGGAATTGTCTGGCAGCCGCCGACCCGTCTTGTGCGTTCGATATGAGTCCGCCCGGAAAAGAACGGCAAGGGCGGGAGTATTTGCGATAGTTGCTATCAAAAACGTAGCGATCACAGGGCGCGGAGGTCTCCTGAAAGCCCCGCTCGTTGCGCCGGGTTAGCACCCCGAACGGCATCGCGCCCCGAATACAATGCCCGGTGCTGTGCGCGGGCAAGCCCCGCCGAGCTTTGACTTGCGGCCCGTTTCCCTCGCGGCTGCGAAGAGATGGAATGGCAGGCCAAGCCCGCGTTCCTCTCGTTTTCTCTTCCCTCTGCTGGAGACTCTCTTGTTCATTTCCTCTGCTTTCGCCCAGACCGCGCCCGCAGCCGCCGGCGGCGGTGACATGTTGTCCTCGCTCGGCAGCATGCTGCCCCTGGTGCTGATGTTCGTGGTGCTGTATTTCGTCATGATCCGCCCGCAAATGAAGCGCCAGAAGGAAGCGCGCGCCATGATCGAAGCGCTGGCCAAGGGCGACGAAGTCGCAACGGCCGGCGGCGTGCTCGGCAAGATCACCTCGATCGGCGACCAGTACCTCGGCCTCGAAATCGCCAACAGCATCGAAATCAAGATCCAGCGCAGCGCTGTGGTCCAGGTCCTGCCCAAGGGCGCCGTCAAATAAAAGCGTGAGCTGATCCTTGCGCTTTGCGGCGCAGGGCCCAAAGTCACGCCGTGTCTCCATCTCTGAAAAGTTTGTGAAAAGCGCCAGCTCATGAACCGTTACCCGGTCTGGAAGTACACGATCATCGTGATCGTGTTGCTCGTGGGGCTCGTCTATGCCCTGCCCAATTTCTTCGGCGAGTCGCCTGCGGTGCAGGTGTCGGCGGCCAAGTCCACCGTCAAGATCGATGCGTCGACCCAGGCCCGGGTCCAGGATGTGCTCAAGACGGCCGGCCTGACACCCGACCTGCTGACGCTCGAGCCGACGGCGGTGCGCGTGCGCTTCGCCACCCCCGACGAGCAGATCAAGGCGCGCGACGCGTTGCAGCAGGCCCTGGTGCCCAATGCGGACGATGCGGCCTACGTGGTCGCGTTGAACCTGGTGTCGCGTTCTCCTTCCTGGCTGACGGCGCTGCACGCCTACCCGATGTACCTGGGGCTGGACCTGCGCGGCGGGGTCGACTTCCTGCTGCAGGTCGACATGCGCGGCGTGCTGGACAAAAAGGCCGAGTCCTTCGCCGGCGACATCCGCGTGGGCCTGCGCGACAAGAAGGTGCGCGGCAGTGCGGTGAACCGCAACGGCCAGACCGTCAAAGTCACGCTGCGCGACGCCGACAGCTTGGAAACCGCCCGGCGCCTGATCCAGGACCAGATGCCCGACCTCAGCACGGTCGAGAGCCAGCAGGGCGCCGAGTGGCGCATCGTGGCCAGCATCAAGCCCGAGGCCGCGCGCCGCATCCAGGACGCAGCGCTCAAGCAGAACGTCACGACGCTGCACAACCGGATCAACGAACTCGGCGTGTCCGAGCCGGTGATCCAGCAGCAGGGCGTCGACCGCATCGTCGTGCAGCTGCCCGGCATGCAGGACCCGGCACAGGCCAAGAGAATCATCGGGCGCACCGCCACGCTGGAAATGCGCCTGGTGGACGAAAGCACCGAAGGCCGCGCCGCCGAGTTGAACGGCGGGCCCGTGCCTTTCGGCTCCGAGAAATTCCTCGATCGCCAGGGACGTCCGGTGATCGTGAAGAAGCAGGTGCTGGTCACCGGCGAAAACCTCACCGACGCGCAACCCGGCTTCGAGCAGCAGACCAACCAGCCCAAGGTCGACCTGACCATGGACTCGAAGGGCGGCAGCATCATGAAGCAGGTGAGCATCGACAACTACAAGAAGCGCATGGCGATGCTGATCTTCGAGAAGGGCAAGGGCGAAGTGCTCACGGCCCCGTCGATCAACGGCGAGCTGGGCAACCGCTTCCAGGTCTCGGGCTCGATGACCGTGTCCGAGGCCAACGACCTCGCGCTGCTGCTGCGCGCCGGCTCGCTGGCCGCGCCGATGGAGATCATCCAGGAACGCACGATCGGCCCGACGCAGGGCGCCGAGAACATCAAGAAGGGCTTCGACAGCGTGATGTACGGCTTTGCCGCGATCATGGTGTTCATGTGCTTCTACTACGCGCTGTTCGGCGCGTTCTCGTCGATCGCACTGGCCGTCAACCTGATGCTGCTGGTGGCCATCCTCTCGATCCTGCAGGCCACGCTCACGCTGCCCGGCATTGCCGCCATGGCGCTCGCCATCGGCGTGGCCATCGACTCCAACGTGCTGATCAACGAGCGCGTGCGCGAAGAGCTGCGCAACGGGGCGTCGCCGCAGGCGGCGATCCACGCGGGCTACGAACGCGCCTGGGGCACCATCCTGGACTCCAACGTGACCACGCTGATCGCGGGTATCGCGCTGCTGGCCTTCGGTTCGGGCCCGGTGCGCGGCTTTGCGGTGGTGCACTGCATCGGCATCGTCACCTCGATGTTCTCGGCCGTGTTCTTCTCGCGCGGTCTGGTGAACTTCTGGTACGGCCAGAAGAAGAAACTCAAGACGGTGTCGATCGGCACGGTCTGGCGTCCGAAGACCGACGGCACGGCTGTGGCCGAAACCAAGTAAGGGGCAGGAGACAGCCATGGAATTCTTCCGGATCCACAAGACCATCCCGTTCATGCGCCATGCCCTGGTGCTGAACATCATCTCGTTCGTCACCTTCGCGCTGGCGGTGTTCTTCCTGCTGCACCGCGGGCTGCATCTGTCGGTGGAGTTCACCGGCGGCACGGTGATGGAAGTGGCCTACAAGCAGTCGGCCGACGTCGGCAAGGTGCGCGAGGTCGTCGGCAAGCTGGGCTACCAGGAGGTGCAGGTGCAGAGCTTCGGCACCTCGGTGCAGATTCGCCTGCCGGTGCAAAAGGGCATGAACTCGGCCCAGCAGAGCGCCCAGGTGATGGACGCCCTGAAGGTGATCGAGCCGACGGTGGAACTGCGCAGCAACGAATTCGTCGGCCCGCAGGTCGGCGACGAGCTGACCAGCAACGGCCTCAAGGCGCTCGCCATGGTGGTGGTCGGCATCATGATCTACTTGGCGTTTCGCTTCGAATGGAAGTTTGCGCTGGCTACCGTGCTGGCCAACCTGCACGACGTGGTGATCATCCTGGGCTTCTTCGCCTTCTTCCAGTGGGAGTTCTCGCTGGCGGTGCTGGCGGCGGTGCTCGCGGTGCTGGGCTACTCGGTGAACGAGTCGGTCGTGATCTTCGACCGGATCCGCGAGAACTTCCGGCGCTACCGGAAGATGACGACCATCGAGATCATCGACAACGCGATCACCTCGACCATCAGCCGCACGATCATCACCCACGGCTCGACGCAGCTCGTGGTGCTGTCGATGTTCTTCTTCGGCGGCCCGACGCTGCATTACTTCGCCCTGGCGCTGACCATCGGCATCTGCTTCGGCATCTACTCGTCGGCCTTCGTGGCGGCCGCGATCGCGATGTGGCTGGGCGTCAAGCGCGAGGACTTGGTCAAGGGTCCGATCAAGCGCGAAGGCGATTCGGAAGACGATCCGAACGCCGGCGCCGTGGTCTGACGGATACTTCAGGGTTCAACAAAGCGGTGGCGGCAGGGCCGCACCGCTGTTCGCGGGCAACGCCGGGACTGTCCACACTTGTGCGGTGGCGCTTCCCGATGCAAGCTCGCGGTTGTTGCTGACGAACAGTTTCCCTTGGCCTTCCCGATCTTTCAATGAGCATTGCGCGGTCCGCCTCTTCCCTGCAGCTCGCACGCGAGACGCGTGAGCGTTTCGTATTGGCCACAGAAGGCGCCATCGTGCCGCTGGCCCGCGCGATCCGCGACCGGCTGACGGTGCTGGCTTCGGAAGTGAGCAACGCGCGCGCCATGCAGGAGCACCGCGACGACTTCGTGGCGTTCCAGGGACAGGCCACGCAATGGGTGTCGCTCGCGCAGACGGGCTGGCGCAAGGCGCTGGGGGCCGGCAGCACGCAGAGCGGCGGGCTGACGACATTTCCCACCGCGCTGCGGCTCGAGCTGATCGGCGACGAGGTGGTGGAAAGCAACATCCTCGCATCGCGCCTCGCGCAGGTGGTCCACGACAAAGCCAGCTTCGAACTCAGCGACCTGCGCCTGCGCATCCAGCACCTCGAAGGCACGAGCGAACTCGACAACAAGGACGTGCTCAAGCCCGAGACGCTGTCTAGGCTGCTGGTCGAGCAATGGCTGGCGGCCGGCCTGAGCCGGGGGCTGTGGAGCCGGGTGCAGGACACGGTGCAGCAGGAACTGGTCGACGTGATCGTCAAGGCCTACGAGGGCGCCAACGCATTCCTGATCGCCAACGGCGTGATGCAGGAGATCGACCTCAAGAGCTTCGTCCGGAGAACCGGCGATACCGGGGGAAGCGGTCCGTCCACGGGCAGGGCGTCCGTGTCGGCCGCGCAGATGGACAGCGGCATGGCTGGTGCTGGTACGGCACCTGGCGCCGTGCAACGGCCCGGTTTTGGTTTCGGTGCTGCGCCGCCGCAGGCCTCCGTGCCGATGCCGGCCCCTGCGCTGACGACGGGCGGCTCGCCGCTGATGATCGCGCGGCAGCCGCGCAGACGGCGCTGCTGAGCCTCAAGCGCTTCGTGACGGCCCGCATCGGCGGCGACACGACCGCCACCGTCCAGAATTCGATGACGGCAACGGAGGCGCGCGCGACAACAGGCCCCAGCGGCGGCAATGCCGGCGGCGCCGTCGCCAGCGCCCCCCGGGCCTTCTCCCGCACCTTTGCCGGCGCCATCGCCGACGCCGAAGCCGCCTACCGGATGGCCGCCACGCAGTACATGGAAGCGTCGGGCGAGCAGGCTACGCTCATCCAGCAGACGGCGGTCGACCTGCGCCGGCGCAGCGCCGAACTCAAGAAGCGGGCGCCCACCACGGCCGACAAGGCCACCGTCGAGATCGTGGCGCTCATGTTCCAAGCCATCCTCGCGGAAGAGCGGATTCCGTTCTCGGCGCGCGTGTGGTTCGCCCGGCTGCAGATGCCTGTGCTGCGCGTCGCGATCGCCGAGCCCGAGTTCTTCGGCACGCTGCAGCACCCCGCGCGCATGCTGATCGACCGCATGGGCTCCTGCGTGATGGGCTTCGATGCCGCCGCCATCACGGGCAGCGCGCTCGAAGGCGAAATCCGCCGCGTGGTGCAGGTGATCGAGCAATACCCCGAAACCGGCCAGCGCGTGTTCAAACTGGTGTTCGACGAGTTCGTCGCCTTCCTCAACCGCTATCTCACGCAGAGCGACACCACGCAGCGTGTGATGAGCGTGGCCCAGCAGGTCGAGCAGAAGGAGACGATGGCGATCTAGTACACCATCGAGTTGCGCAAGATGCTCAACGACATGCCGGTGCGCGAGGAGATCCGCGAGTTCCTGTTCAAGGTCTGGGCCGAGGTGCTGGCGATCGCGGCGCTGCGCTACGGCGCGCAGGGCGAGCAGACCGTGATGCTCAAGCGCGTGGCGTCCGAACTGGTCTGGGCCGCGAGCGCCAAGCCCAATCGCACCGACCGCGCCCGCGTCATTCAAGACCTGCCGCAACTGCTCCAGCGCCTGCGCCAGGGCATGGCGCTGCTGGGCATCGTCGACGAGCCGCAGGAAGCCCACATCAAGACCATCGGCGCGACCCTGTCCGACGCCTTCCTGTCGAAGACCGAGGCCATCCCCCAGGCCAAGATCGAAGCCATGGCCGAGCGGCTGGCGCATCTGGAAGATTTCGTGACCGATGTCGGCGGCACCTCCGACCTGCCGCTCGATGTCCACAGCATCGAACTGCTGCTGGGTGTGGACGCGGCCTCGATCGAGGTGATCCCCGATGCCGCGGGCGCCAAGGTGGCCGAGGACATGCTCGCCTGGGCCCACGAACTGCAGGTGGGCAACTGGTTCATGCTCGATCACAACGACCGCGTGAGCCAGGTCCAGTTCGTCTGGCGCAGCGACCGCAAGCAGCTGCACCTGTTCGCCACGGCCGATGGGCGCAGCTTCCTGATCCAGGTGGGGCGCTTGGCAACTTACCTGCAGGCGGGCCTGCTGGTGCCGGCCGAGGAAGAAACGCTCACGGTGCGCGCCACGCGCAAGGCGTTGGCAAAGCTCGATGCCAACCCCGAGCGGCTGCTGAGCTAGCCAGTTGCCGCCGGGCTAGTGCGCGACGCGGCCTTCTCTGCTTTCGCAGAGTTCATCGAGCACCAGCGCGTCGGGCTCGATGCCGGTACTCCAGTGCACCATCAGCACGATGTCTTGAGTTCGTCCAGCGCCACCGGGTCGCCCGGCGCCGCCATGGCGCGTTCGACGATGATCTCGCGCAGTCCGCAGGACAGCACGTTCGACGATTCGAGAAAACGGATGAAGCCGCGGCACTCGGCACCCAGGTGCTCCTGCTCGGCCTGGGAATAGACCCGCATCGCATCGTCCGACTGGGGCAGGGCCGCTTCGGGTGGGCCCCGCAGCGTGACCGTGGCGATGGCATCGTCGTCGGCATCGCGCTCGAACTGCAGGCCCTGCGTCGCGAGACTCAGGCCATCGAGCCAGTGCAATGCATCGCGAATTTCTTCTGCCTGGAAGCCGTGTGCGCTGAGCTTGCGGCCCAGTTGTTCGGGTTCGGGGCAGGCATCGCCGCGCCAATAGTTTTCGTAGATAAAAACAAGCACTTCGAACATGGACCCCAATATAGCCCACGAACGTTCCATGCAGGCTAAGTGGATGCCATTCGTTGGAAGAGCTCGCCGGGCAGGCGCGAAATGTGGCCGTCCAGCTCGAGTTCGAGCATCTTTGCCATGCAGCATGGCCGCACTCCAGCCGGTGCGTGCGCTCAGGGCGTCGAGGCTCACGGGGTCGAAGCCGAGGGCGTCCAGCAAGGGGTCCTCGGGGGCGGAGGTGCCGCCTGCGTCCTCATCCGAAGAGGCGGGGCTTGCCGCACTGCCCGTGCGCGAGGAGGGTAGCTCCTCGAGGATGTCGTTCACCGATTCGACCAGCTTGGCGCCCTGCCGGATCAGCGCATGGCAGCCGCGCGATTGCGGCGAATGGATCGAGCCCGGAATGGCGAACACTTCCTTGCCCTGTTCCGACGTGAGCCGCGCCGTGATCAGCGAGCCCGACTGCAGGGCCGCCTCGACCACCAGCGTGCCGCGTGCCAGGCCGGCAATGAGGCGATTGCGTTTCGGAAAATTCTGCGTGAGGGGCGGCGTGCCGAGCGGCAGCTCGCTCACGATCAGCCCCTGCAGCGTGATGCGGTGCGCCAGGTCGCGGTGCCGCGCGGGGTAGACGCGGTCGAGCCCCGTGCCGACCACGGCCACCGTGGCGAGCCGCGGCATGTCGCCGGCCGCGTCGAGCGCGCCCTGGTGCGCCGCGCCATCGACGCCGAGCGCCAGCCCTGACACCACGGGCATGCCCGCATCGCCCAGCGCCCGTGCAAAGCTGCGTGCGTTGGTGGCGCCCTGCGGCGTCGGGTTGCGGCTGCCGACGACCGCGATGCTGTTCTGGAGTTGCGTCAGGTCGAAATCTGCCGCGCCGAGCACATAGAGCATCAGCGGCGGGTCGGCCATTTCGAGCAACGAGGTCGGGTAGCCGGCATCGCCGAGCGTCACGATGCGGCGCGTGACGCCGTCGTCGGCCGACTGCAGCCACTGCCAGGTCTGGTCGATCAGGGTCTGGAGGCCCTGGGGCGCCTGCTGCAGCGCTTCGGCCTGCGCCGAGGTGACGACCTGCCGCAGCGCGGCGTGCGTCTGCGCAAAAACACCTTCAGGCAGCCCGAAGGCCGCGAGCAGCTTGCGCGGGGTCGCGTCGCCGATGCCCGGCGTCAGTGAAAGTCGCAGCCAGCCTGCGAGTTCTGCGCGTTCCAAGCGAGGAGGATGCAGCGATTCAGGGATTGACGAGGAAGTCGCCGGCGCGCGGGGTGTCGGTGATTTCGAGCACCAGCGCGTAGGAGACCTTTTCGAAGGTCCGGAACACCATCAGCAGGCCGATGCGTTCGTTCGGCAGCTTGATGGTTTCCTTGCGCGCGCCGGTGCGGTCGAGGATGGTTTCGCCGTTCTTCAGGATGGCCAGCACGTGGCCGCTGTCGATGCCGTCGCGCGTTCCCTTGTTGATGGCGACGATCTGGTTCTGGGCCGCGAACTGCACCGCATTGCCGTAGACCGAGATGATGCGGCCGTCGACCTGCGTGGAAGGCGCGCGCGGCACGTAGCTCAGCAGCTGGCGCGGCGGCTCCGGCAGCATGCGGTCGCCGGCGCGGATTTCCTCGCGCGACGCCACGATATCGACGCTGGCGGGAACGACCGTGATGAGGTCCTTGTTGTCGACTGTCTCGATCGTGGTCGACTCGCCGCGCTGCAGCTGGGCCTTGCCTAGGTACTGCGCCTCGTAGCCGAGGATTTCGCCCGTTCCGGGGTCTTTCAGCGGCGTGGCGTTGCGGAAGACGCGGAAGCGCTGGACCGGACCGGGCGCCTCGAGCAGCGGCGTATCGGCATTGCCGCGGGCATAGGCCCGGTCGCCGCGGGACATCAGCACGCGGTTGTCGTTGCCGGCCACGATGCGCGGCGCGCTGTCGAGCGTGTTGGCGTCCACCACGATCGGCTCGGTCAGGAAGACTTCGATCAGGCTCGGGTTGAGCGTGGGCAATGCCATGCCCGCCAGTGAGTCGAAGCGCGTGCGCGGCGTCAGCTTGATGGTGCCGCCGTCGCTGCCACCGACGCCACGGCGCGTGGTCAGGCGCGCCCGGCCGCCGGTCTTGTCCAGATAGAGGACCTGGCCGGGATAGATGCGGTGGGGGTTCGCGATCTCGTTGATGTTCATGCCCCACAGCTCCGGCCAGCGCCAGGGGCGCAGCAGGTAGAGGCGCGAAATCGCCCAGAGCGTGTCGCCGGGCTTGACGGTGTACTCGTCCGGCGCGGTTGGCGCCAGCTCGCTCAGCGGCACGCCCGCCTGGGCGGTCTGCTGGGCGGTGGCGCGCTGCTGCGGCGTGACAGGGTAGTTTTGGGCCCAGGCCGTGGTGGCGCCGCAACTGCCGATTACCGCAAGGGCAACCAACGTGGCGAAGAGATTTGGGCGCTGGCGTTCGGTGGAGCTGAGCTTTTTCATGTCTGGATGGGTGAGCGCACGACGTATCGGTGCGCATACGAATCTCACAATTTGCTACGAATTCTGCGCCCGAAGCCCTTGGGAGGGCAACGTTTTCGGGCTTGCAGGCCGCGCCGCGTCGCGGAATTGGCGAAAATAGCCACAACTTCCCCCCGATTTCATGGCCAAACGAATCATTCTGAGTTACCCGGACAAGCGCCTGCACACCGTGGCCAAACCCGTGCAGGGCGTCGACGCGCGCATCAAGACCCTCGTTGCCGACATGCTGGAGACCATGTACGACGCCGCCGGCATCGGTCTGGCCGCGACCCAGGTCGACGTGCATGAGCGGCTCGTCGTCATCGACGTTTCCGAGGAGCGCAACGAGCCGATCGTGCTCATCAACCCTGAAATCACCTGGGCCAGCGAAGAAAAGGTGCTCAACGAAGAGGGCTGCCTCTCGGTGCCGGGCATCTACGACGGCGTCATGCGCTCGACGGCGGTCACGGTCCGGGCGCTCGACGCCAACGGCGAACAACGCACCATCGAGGCCGACGGCCTGCTGGCGGTCTGCATCCAGCACGAACTCGATCACCTGCTGGGCAAGGTGTTCGTCGAATACCTGTCTCCCCTCAAGCGCAACCGCATCAAGAGCAAGCTGCTGAAGCAGCAACGCGAAGAATTGCGGGACGGCCGGGCATGACGGCAGGGCGCCGCTTCGGCGCCGCGACGGCGCTGGTGGTTCTCGCGGTCGCAGGGCTCGTCGGCTGCGTGAGCGAGCCGACGAGCATCCAACCCGGCACCACGGCCGCCGAAACCCTGCAGCGCCTAGGCACGCCCACCGGCCGCTATCCGCTCAACGGCGGCGGCGAGCGCCTCCAGTATTCGCGCATGCCGGCGGGCTTCGAGGTCACCGACATCGACGTCGACGCCGCGGGCAAGGTCGTTTCGGTGACCCAGGTGCTCAGCGAAGCGCGCTTCGGCTACGACATCAAGGTCAACCAGTGGCGCCAGAACGACGTGACGGCCTTTTACGGCCGGCCGTATGAAATCAGCCGCGTCAGCTCCTTCGACGGCGCGGTCTGGACCTGGCGCTACAAGGCCGTGAACGAGCGCCGCATGCTCTATATCTACATCGATCCCACGGGCGTAGTGCGGCGCTATCACACGGGGGACGATCTCGAACTCGATCGGTTCCGGGAGTGAGCCGCTTGAAGGTCGTTTTTGCGGGCACGCCCGAGTTCGCGCGCGTCGCCCTGGAAGCCATTGCCGCCGCCGGCCACGAGATCGTGCTGGCGCTGAGCCAGCCCGACCGGCCCGCTGGCCGCGGCATGAAGCTGCAGGCCTCCCCGGTCAAGCAATGCGCGGTGGCCAATGGCTGGCCGGTGGCGCAGCCGCGCAGCCTGCGGCTCGACGGCAAGTACCCCGACGAAGCCGCGGCCGGACGCGACGCCCTGCTGAAGGCGCAGCCCGACGTGATGGTGGTGGCTGCCTACGGACTGATCCTGCCGCAGTGGGTGCTCGACCTGCCGACGCACGGCTGCCTCAACATCCACGCCAGCCTGCTGCCGCGCTGGCGCGGCGCGGCGCCGATCCACCGCGCCATCGAGGCCGGCGACACGGAGACCGGCATCACTATCATGCAGATGGACGCCGGCCTGGACACGGGCGACATGCTGCTGCGCGAGGCGGTCGAGATCGGCAACGACAACACCGCCCGCTTGCATGACCGCCTGGCCGAGCTCGGAGGGCGGATGATCGTCCAGGCGCTGGCCAGCATCGGCACCCTGACGCGCACGCCGCAGCCGGCCGAAGGCGTCACCTATGCCAACAAGGTCGAGAAGCAGGAAGCGCAGATCGACTGGAATCAGCCCGCTGATGCCATCGTGCGGCGCATCCGGGCCTTCGACCCCTTTCCGGGCGCCAACAGCCCGCTCGACGGCGAGACCGTCAAGCTCTGGGCCGCGCACGCGGTGCCGGCTGCCAGCGTGTCGGCCGCCCCGGGCACGATCCTGGCCGTCACTGACGCCGGTGTTGCAGTGGCGGCCCGTGATTCGATCGTGATGCTCACCGAGCTTCAGCGTCCCGGCGGCAAGCGCCTGGCCGTGGCCGATTTCCTGCGCGGCTTCGATCTGAAGCCCGGGCAGGTGTTCGGCTGATGTTCCTATCGACCGCCATCCGCCGCCGGCCCGAATTCCGCATCGGCGTGCGCGACATGTCCCCGGTGGCGATGGGCATCGGCGCCTGGGGGCTGATGACCGGCGTGGCCATGGTCAAGTCGAACATGAGCCTGGTCGAGGCGGTGGCCATGACCCTGCTGGTCTACGCGGGCAGTTCGCAACTCGCGGCCATTCCGCTGCTGTTCGCGGGGGCGCCGGCCTGGGTGATCCTGGCCACGGGCTTCTGCGTCAACCTGCGCTTCGTGGTGTTCAGCCTGCACCTGCGCCCCTACCTCATGCACATGCCGCGCTGGCGCCGCATGATGCACGGCTACCTCACGGCCGACATGAGCTATGCGCTCTTCACCCGGAAATACCCCACGCCGCCCACGAACATCGCCGAGCAGCAGGCGCAGGAGGCCTACCTCACAGGCAACTACTTCGTGACCTGGGGCGCCTGGATGGGCATGAGCCTGCTCGGCATCGCGCTGGCCAACTTCATTCCGCAGAACTGGGGCCTGGGATTCGCCGGTGTGCTGAGCCTGGTGGCCATCGTCAGCTCGATGGCGACGACGCGCCTGCGCGTGCTGGCCGCGCTGATTGCCGGTGCCACGGCTGTGGCGGCGTATGCGCTGCCGCTCAAGCTCAACATCGTCGTGGCCATCGGCGTTGCGGTGCTGCTGTGCTTCTGGCTCGAGAAGCAGTTCGGGCTCGACCCCGATGCGGAGGACGACAAGTGAGGGGCACCGATCTGTGGACGATGGGCGTGATCGTCGGCCTGGCTGCCGTGACCGTGCTCACGCGCTGCTTCTTCTTCATCCTCGACCGGCCCTGGGGCCTGCCCGAATGGGCGCACCGCGCCCTGCACTACGCGCCGGCCGCCGCGCTGGCCGGCGTGATCGCGCCAGAGATCGTGATGACGCAGGGCCACCTGATCACCACGCTGCACGACGCCCGCCTGTACGCGGCAGTGGTCGGCGCTGCGTACTTCTATTGGCGGCGCGGCGTGCTCGGCACGATGCTCGCGGGCATGGCGGTGTACCTGCCGCTGCATCTGGGGCTTGGCTGGTAGTCGAGTCCGCCTACAGCGCGTGGGCGAATTCGGCGATCGCATCCGCCGCCTTGGGGATCAGCGCGGGCTGCCCTGCCAGGTAGTGGTTGCCGCCCACGATATCGACATTGCGGATGCGCGCGCCGCCTGCTGCCATCCACGCATCGCGCGTGCTCGGGAAGGTCGACTGGTCGCCCGTGTAGGTCAGCAGCAGCTTCGGCACTGTCGTGCGCGCGAGGTTGGCCGGCCCGTCGGCTTGCGAGCGTGAGGACCATTGCGAGAGAAACGCGGTGAGCGAGGTGGTGCGCCCCATCGCATTGGCCGAGTAGTTCACCTGACGTGCATCGCCCCACACGCTGCCCGGCAGGCGGTCGTTCGCATCGAGCGAGAGGTCCACGCAGCGCGGATCGGCATGCGTTCGGTAGACGATGAAGGTCTGGTCGCGCGGCGCACCTGGCGTGCTGCGCAGGAGCGCAAGGCGGTCGATGGCCCATTGCTCGATGCGGTCGAGCCGCGCCTTCTGCGCCGCGCTGAAGCGCGCGAGAAAGTCGCTGTCGTAGAGAACACGGTGGCGCGGGTCGTACATGTCGAGCTCGGGGTCCACCGAGAGCGGGTCGTGCTCGTCGGTGACCGAGGGATCGATCCAGTCGCGCATCAGCCGCGTGCGCCCCAGGTGCGCGGCGCACAGCGCGATGCCGTCCACGGGAGGCAGATCATCGGGGTGCAGATGCGTGGGGTCGCCGTCGGGCAGGTGCGTTGCCGTGAGCTTCTCGGCCTGCGCCTGGTAGAAGCTCGCGAGCGCCGCGCCGCCCGAGTTGCCGACGAGGAACACCTTCTCGTAGCCGGCCGCGCGCAAGTACTGCACGCCGGCGCCCAGGTCTTGAATCGCGCGCTCCATCAACAGCACCGTGTCGTTGCCCACGAAGCACGAAGCGCGAGTTCAGTCCCATGCAACAGATGCTGCGCTCGGCCAGCGGACCGATCAGATAGTGGCCCATGAAGTTACTGGTCGGGTGCATCACGATGGCTGCGATTTTCTTGGGCCCTGGCGGCGCACGGAAGGCGCCGTAGATGCGTGGGCGCAGCATCTGCAGACCCGACTGGCTTTCCATCGACGCGCCGGGCTTCACGTCGATGACGGCAAGTTGCAGCTCAGACATTCGATGCGCCTTTCGCTGCACGAAGTTCGGCTTTGCGCGCGGTCCACGCATCGAGGTCCGCACGGGCGCGCAGCGCATGCGCATCCATCTCGGCCTGCGGCACGGTCGGCGTGGTCAGCTCCACGCGGATGCCGTTGGGGTCGAAGAAGTAGATCGACTCGATGATGTGGTGGTCGGTCACGCCCAGCACCGCCACGCCCGCGCCTTCGAGCCGCGCCTTGACCGCGAGCAGGTCGGTCACCGAATCGACCCGCAGCGCGATGTGGTTCACCCACGAGGGGGTGTTCGGCGAAGGCAGCGCGGCAATGTCGTCGCCCAGGTCGAAGAAGGCGATGTACGAGCCGTCGCGCATCTGGAAAAAGATGTGCACGTAGGGGCAGTACTCGCCCGTGCTTGGCACGTGGTCGCTTTTGATGACGTGGGCAAGCGGCAGGCCCAGCAGGTCTTCGTAGAAGCGGCGGGTCTCCTCGCTGTCGCGGCAGCGCCAGGCGAAGTGGTGCAGCCCGCGAATGGGCGGTGGGGCCGTGTTGGCAGTCGTCGGCATGCGTGTCTCCAGTGAGCCGTGATTGGGCGACGCCGCATCTTTCGATGTAATCGAAATTAATTCATCGATTGATGAAATAACCCTATGAATCTGACCTTGCGCCAGTTGCGCGCCTTCACCGCCGCAGCGCGGCAGCTGCACCTCACGCAATCGGCGCTCAGCGTGCTGGTGCGCGAGCTCGAGCGCGAGATGGGCGTGCAACTGCTCGACCGGCACACGCGGCGTGTGCAGCTGTCGGAGGCGGGGCGCGAGTTCCTGCCCTCCGTTCACCGGCTGCTCGGAGACCTGACGAGTGCGGTAGCTGGCGTGACCGATCTGCGTGACAAGAAGAAAGGCTTGCTACGTCTTGCGGCCCCGCAGTTGATGGCCTGCACCCTGATGCCGCGCGTGATCGCGGCCTACCGCGATATCGACGTGCGCCTGACCGACACGCTGCCCGAGCACCTGCTGGCCGGCGTGAC
>CAMATD010000119.1 GCA_945860785.1 Variovorax sp. YR752
CGCCGCCGCGCGGCCGAAGCTGGCCAGGCTCACGTCCACCGAGGTCTGCGCGCCGGGCTTGATCTCGCTGGCCTGGCCATAACCGTGGCTCAGGCCGATCACCTGGCCGGCGTCGTCGTACAGCGTCGCCACCACCTCGCTGCCGCCGATCACCGCGTTGTCCTTGCGCGCATTGGCGACGCGGCCGACCAGCCGCAGGCGATCGCCCTGCTGCACCAGCCGCACGCGCGAGAACGCGAGCCGCGGCTGCGCCACGCCGCCATAGGGCTCCGACAGCCGCTGTACCTTCAACTCCTGCCGCGTCACGTTCTTTCCGCTCGGCATGTCGACCAGCACGGGCACGCTCTCGCCGGGCAGCAATACGTCGGTCGGCAGCGTCTCGCCGCGCTCGTCGAGCCGGCTGTCGCCGTCGTAGAACGTGGCCCTGATGGCTTGCGCGCGCGAGCGGCTTGCCGGTGTCGTTGCGCGCCACCACCAGCAGCCGGGGCTGCGCGGAGCTGCCGCTGCCCACCAGCACCTGGCGCGGCTCGCCGAGCTTGAGCCCCTCGACGGGAATCGTGCGGTCGACGACCGACGGCCGCGCGCCCGATGACGGGCTGACGCGCAAAGCGAAGAACACATTGAGAAAAACGATCAACGCGCTGATGCCGAACACCGCCGCCAGCCCGATGCCCGCGTAGCGCATGACCTGCTTCTGCTTGAGCGCCTGCTCGTCGGCCAGCCGCTTGCCCGCTGCGTCCTTGACCTGGTCGAGCACGCGCTCCAGCCGGTCGGACACGTTGTCCTCGACCAGCGTGACCGAACCGCAGTGCGAGCAGGTGTACTCGTTGAGGCCCGTGCGCTTGAGCACGCTGCTGCCGCATTCGCCGCACTTGAGCGTCTGGAGGTCGATGGTCATGACGTGCTTTCGGTATTGTTCTTCTTCGGGTCCGCGGTCGCCACAGCCAGCCACGCCGCCAGGCCGTCGCGACGCAGGCACTCGGCCAACGCGAGCTGCAGCTGCGCGCCCTCGTGCAGATCCTGCTCGGTGGTCTCGTAGTGCATCTGGTAGAGCGCTTCGCCTTCGGCCTCGCCCATGCCGTGCAGGCTGGCGACGCGGCTCGCGAGATCCGAGGTCTCCTGCGGCTTGAGGCGGGTGAAAGCCTGGCGCAGGTCGGGCAGGTGCGCCACGAAAGCCTCGGCGTCCCAGCCCTCCACCAGGCTGTCGAGGCCTTCGAGCAAGGCCGGCAGGCGCAGCAGCAGCTCGGGGGCCGCCGCTATCACGCCGTTGAGAAAGCGCACCGCCTCGCGCGGCTCTGCGCCCGCGCCGAAGCGCTGGCGCACGACAGTTTCGAGCGCGTTCTCGTCCCAGTGGCCGTCGAGGTACAGCAAGGCGGATGCGGCGCCGGCCACGGCGGGCGCCACCAGCGCGCCGGTCGCGAAACGCTCGAGCTGCGCGCGCAGCAGATCGAGGTCGATGGCGCGGCTGTCCTCGCCGAACTCCTCCTGCAGCGAAGCCAGCAGCCGGCCGAGTTCGCGCAGCGACATCCACTGCTTCACCGCGCCCGCCTCGGCTTCTTCCGGGCACGAACCTAGGTCGGGCAACAGAAACAGCGCCGCCGGCCACACGCGCTCCAGCAGGCTGCGCAGCTGCGGATGCAGCTGCACGCCCAGCGGCTCGCGCGCACGCCACAGCGTGACCAGCCGGTGCCCGCAGTCGACCACCGAACCGAGCGCGGGCGTCTTCGTCCAGATGCGTCGAGAGCATTTGCGGCAGGCGCGACTGCAGCCCCACCAGGCAGGCGCGCAGCAACAGCATCACGGCCGCGCTCGCGCTGCGTCCGCGGCCCTGGTCGGCGAGCGCGATTTCTTCCTTGCGCAGCTTGACCATGCACACGGCCTCGACGCTCGCGCCGTCGGCCGCCAGCTCGATCAGCCGCGCCTCGACCAGCGGCGACCAGGCGACGCGCCACTCTTCGAACAGGATGTGCAGCCGGCTGTTGCCCAGGAAGTCGGGGCCCGCGAGCCAGGTGCCGAGCCCCGCATCGAGGTACGACATCGCATGGAAGAAGCGGCTGCGCTCGCGATGCGAAGGCTTGCGGTAGAGATCGAGCCGCGCCACGCGTGCCGTGCTGTCGTCCAGCCGCACGCCGGCCGCGCGCGCGCGCCGGCGCGCGTCTTCGATCAGCGGCGGCGAGCCGGCCGAGGGTGGCACGTCCCCGATGCGCGTGCCGCTCAGAAAATTCCGCAGGTCGGCCGCGAAGCCGCGCGTGCCTTCGTCGATCGCGCCCTTGATGAAGCAGGAGCGGATCGCATCGAGCAAATCCTGCCGGCCCGGCCCCGCATTGCCGCGCAGCGCCGCGAGCCGCATGGCCTGTGCCGCGGCCGCCTGCACAAGCGCGGTGGACACCGCATCGACCTGGTCCTCCGTGCGGGTCTGGCGCGCAAAGCGCGTGAGGCTGTCGAGCGTCACCGCGGTGAACGGATCGGCCTCGCCGGCCTCCAGCCGCTCCCACACCTGCTGGTAGTAACCTGGCGACGGCATGCCCGAGGCGTACCCGTTGAGCGCATCGAGGCGCTCGAAGCTGTAGCGGATCAGCCAGGCATCGACCGCGGCATCCTTCGCGGCGGACGCGGCGGGCGCCTTCGAGGGCTTTGTCTTCTGCCATTGCTCGACCAGTTCGAGCGTGTGAAAGCCCCCCGTGACTACCACGATCGGCCCCTTCACTTCGCCGCGCCAGCGGCGGATGTGCGCCGCCATGTGGCGCTCGCGCGGCAGGCTCAGCTCGGCCTCCAGCACCTCGGTGCTCGTAGTCGAGCCGCGCCATCGCGCACCAGCTGAACACATCGGAGAAGAAAGCGCGCCAGTCGCCGAGCGCGGCCGTGGTGCGCAGTTCGAACAGCCGGTCCCACAGCTCCTGGTGGTCGACGCAGCCGAGCTGCGCGGTCAACGCGTTCAGATAGCAGCTGTGCGCGAAATAGCGCTCTTCCATCAGGCTTCGGGCGGCGTCGCGGGCATCGCCCTCTTCCGCCTCTTCGTTGCGATGCCAGGCCTTGTCATGCCAGGGAAGATCGATCAGCCCCAGCTGCGCGCCGAGCGCTGCGCCCTCGCGCACGGCGATCCATTCGGGGCTGTAGTCGCAGAACGGGAAGAAGGACGTGCGCGATTCGGTGCGCGTCTTTTCTTCCGCATCGGGGTCGTCGACCGGTACCTGGCGCGAGCTCTGGCACAGCCAGGCGACCGGGGCCCGGGTCTGTTCATGCTGCAGCAGCGGCAGCAGCGCATTCAGATCGTCCGGCCCCTCGATCAGCACGGCCGCGGGCTTGATCTCGCGCAGCAGCCCTCGCAACGCGAACGCACAGGCCGGGCTGTGGTGCCGCACCGGCACGAAGAACACATCCTCCTCGCCGAACAGCCGGCCGCGCGCGGCCTCCAGCGCGACAGGAAGCGCGTGACCTGCCTCTATTGCCACAGCTCGCGCGCCGCGTCGTGAAAGGTCTTCCATTGCGCGTCGCGCTTGCCACGCTCGCGCACCACGGTGTCGAAGTAGTGGCGCACGCGCTTCACGTCGTCGGTGCTGTCCTTGAGCACCACGCCCTGCAGCTGGCCCGCGATCTCGCGCGCCGTGAGCTTGCCGTCGTTGAAGTGGCGCGCCTGCAGCGCCGCCGCGTAGGTCACGTTCACCGCCTCGGCGGTGGACATCACGGCGTCGAGGCCCTTGATGGCGGTGCCGTCCTGCGTCTGGCCCGCGCGCAGCTCCTGGAAGGTGGTGACCAGCAGCGCCACCACGTCGCGCGGCACGTCGACCGGCGATTCGCCGCCGCCGGCGAGTTCGCGCTGCAGCTGCGCCATCACCAGCTCGACCTCGAAGGCATGGTCGCGGATCGGCTTGACGGTTTCGAAGTTGAAGCGCCGCTTGAGCGCGGACGACATCTCGTGCACGCCGCGGTCGCGCAGGTTGGCGGTGGCGATGATGTTGAAGCCGCGCTGCGCGTAGAGCCGCGCGCCCTCCGCCTCGTCGCGGCCCAGCTCCGGAATCATGAGCTGCTTGTCGCTCATCAGCGAGATCAGCACGTCCTGGATCTCGGGCGGGCAGCGCGTGATTTCCTCGAAGCGCACCAGCTGGCCCGTGCGCATCGCCTGGTAGAGCGGCGACGGCACCAGCGCGCGCTGGCTCGGCCCTTCGGCCAGCAGCAGCGCGTAGTTCCAGCTGTACTTGATGTGGTCTTCGGTGGTGCCCGCCGTGCCCTGCACCGTGAGCCCCGAGTCGCCGCTGATCGCAGCCGCGAGCAATTCCGACAGCAGCGACTTCGCGGTGCCCGGCTCGCCCACGAGCATCAGCCCCTGGTGCCCCATGAGCGTGACGATGGCGCGGTCCACCAGCGGATCGTCGCCATAGAACTTGCGGCTCACCTGCAGTTTCTCGGCGCCGAGGATGAAGCGCCGCACCGCGCGCGGCGAGAGCTTCCAGCCCGTGGGCCGCGCGTCGGTGTCGGCCGCCTGCAGGCGTGCGAGCTCGTCCGCGTACCGCGCCTCGGGGGCCAGGCGAACGGCCTGGGTGGTGGGGGAGGAAGACGTTGAAGTTCCGGTGCTCCTGGTGTTGCTACAGGTTCTTTCAGGAGAGGGCCCGGTGATCGTAGCCGTTGGAACGACAGCATCCCGGGCGCCGTGCCCGCCGTCATGGCATGGCTACCACTCGAAAGTGTCCGTGAGGTCGCTGGCCGCCGCGGCGTCGCCCAGCAGCGGCGCGAGCCGGTCGATCAGGCGCGCCCGGTGCACGGGGTTGACGGTATCGTCTTCCGTGCAGATGTCGTCGCCCGCTTCGTCCCAGACCTGGCCGAAGGTGCCGAGGCAGGCGGCCATCTCGAGGATGTCGGCGAAGAGCGGCGCGTTGTCCTCCCATGCGCCCGCACCGTGCCGTGCGAACTGGATGGCACCGGTGCGCAGGTCGAAGATGAACGGGTCCGCGCCCTGGTCGGCCACCACCAGCCAGTGATCGGGCCACGCCGCCAGGCGCTCGCCGGTGATGCCGTGCCAGCGGTAGCCGGCCTGCAGCGACCACAGGCGCGACAGCGGCGGAATGCTGAAGTCGTTGCCGTAGGTCGGGATCGTGAGGCCGTCATGGCCGACGCGTTCGTTGATCCAGTCGCCCAGCGGGCCGATCTGTTCGTAGAACGCTTCGAGCGCGGCGGGCAGCGGAAAGTCGCCGTGCCAATGCAACGCCGCGGGCTGCGCCTGCAGCGTGCCGTGCGGCGCCAGGGCCAGGCGGGCCTGTTCAATCGACACCATGTGTTTCTCTCCCGCACTGGCTGTTGATGTTGCAGGCGGCCTGCAGCGCGGCGCGCAGGCCTTCGACATCGCCCGCCGCCACCTCGCCGCACGCCCGGCAGGCCCGCGAGGCCGCAGGCGGTCGAGGCCACGACCGGGACGCCGGTGGCCACGGCGCGCAGGAGCGCTCGCGGTGAATGCTCGATGTGGGCCGGCAGTACGACCGCGCGAGCGCCGGTCAGCCAGTCGCCTCGCCAATTCATGTGCTCGACGCGATCGATGCCGCGCCACAGTTGCGCGTCGTCCGATGGCGAGCCCAGCACGCGCAGGCGGCAGGGCTCGCCTTGCAGCGCTGCGGCCAGTTCACGTGCGCCCTTGCGCGCGAGTGCGCTGGCGGCGAACACGATCAGCGGTGGTTCGTCGTGCGCGGTGACGGCGGCGTGGGCAGCGGGCTGCACCCAGTCGAGTCTCAGCACCGTCGCTTGCGGGTCCGTCCTGGCCAGATGCGTGGCGACCTCCGCATGCGGCGTAACCAACGCTGCGACCCGCGCAAGCGCCACGGCCTCGGCCCGCATGAGCGCAGCGTCAGCGCGAAAGTCGCGCAGCGTGGCGTCGTCCGGCCAGCGCTGCGCGGCGGCATCGAGCCGGCGTTCGATCTCGGCCATCGGCAAGGCACCGGCCAGCACCACGATGCGGCGGCCGTCGAGCGCGCCGATCTGCTGCAGATGCGGCAACAGCGACTGCTCGACCACCAGTTGCGTGTGCTCAGGCTTCAGGCGCGCAGCAAAGGCGCGCGCCAGCCAGCGCTGGCCGTCGATCAGGCTGGCTTGCCGCCGGCCCGCATGCCGCGCCCAGAGCCGCTGCCACAGGGCGCGACGCAGGCTCGTCCACCATGGCCGTGTCGCAGCGGGTTCTCGATGCCAGCCAGCGGGCGGCAGCGGGCGCCAGAATGCGAGCCGCATCGGAACCGGCTGCATGCGGTCGGCTTTGGCATGGTGCGCGTCCAGGTAGCGCGCGAATTCAGGCGTCCAGGCATCGAGCAGCACGACAGTGCGCCCTTGCTGCGCAACGTCGCCCGGTGGCCGATGGCGAAAGCAGGCCACCTGGTCGCAGCTCAGGCAGCCGCGCGCCAGCGGCAGCGCAGTGGCTGCCCCCTCTTCGCTCGCGCGTCTCACCGCGACCGGCTCCACTGGCATCGCCAGCGGCGAGCGCGCGCGAATGCGCAGCACCAGCTCGGTGGCGGTCAGCGCAACCTCGAGCCGCCAGGCGTGCCGCGCGCACTTTCAGATCGACATAGTTCCAGAACACCGTCGCGTCCACCGCATCGTCCGTTGCTTCGGACACCTGCTCGATGCGCGCCGTGTGCCCATGGCGCTCCACCAGTTCGCGCCCACCGCGCGCCGCGACGGTGGCCAGCGCATTCGACAGCTGGCAGAGGCCGCCGGCCAGCGTCGGCACCACGCAGCCGCCGCGCAGCTCGCGGCCCTGCACGAAGCCGCGCCATGCGCTCGGGCGGCCCAGCTGGCGCCAGAAGCTCAGAAGTTCGCCGGCCGGCACCTCGATCGCGTCGAAGGCGCGGCGCGCCACGCGCAGGTTCTGCACCTTGCCGGCCACGAGGGGGAATTCGTCCGCACGTCCGTCGGATCACAGCGCGGTGTGGTACTCCGCGAGCATGGGCGCATCGGCCAATGCCTGCGTGCCGCCCCGCCAGCGCCGCGCCGAGGGCCGCAGCGCCTCGCGCAGCGCGTGGGCCGTGGCCAGCAGTCGGGAGCGCAGCCAGAAGTCGATGGCATCGATGCGGCGCGGCGGTTGCCAGGCCGGGACGCTCACGCCGACGGGCCTCGCTTGCGCCATTGGCCGAGGTCGGCTTCGATGCGCTCGTTGATGTTGCCGCTCCAGTGCGCGTCGAAGCCGGCGGCGCGCAACAGTTCGACGATGCGGTTGCCGACCACCACGGTGTTGGCCTCGCGCTGCTCGATCTCGGGGATCATGCCGCCGCTGAAGGCCAGGTGCAGCCGGCCGGTGCGCACCGCCGCGTCGAGGTTCTGCGAGTGATAGAAGCAGCAGCCGCGGATGCCGGACGCCAAGCGCCCCGCAGCGCGCCATTGCTCGCGCACATCGTCATGGCCGTCGGCCAGCGTGTTGCCGGCGCGGTGCAGCGCAATGATCTTTTCGCTGCGCAGCTGGACGAACACGGCGTCGAGCCGGTCGTACTCCGTTTGCGCGGGCCACTCGGCCTCGGCCGTGTGCTTGGCGGCGCAGGCGCGCGCGGCTTCGGCCTTGACCCAGGCCCGGTCCTCGCTCGTGAGTTCGTCGGGATCGAGATACTCGTCGGTGATCATCCATTCGACATCGGCGTCGGGATAGAAACCGCACCACACGAGGTCGTGAATGCGTCCACGCGTATCTTCGGGGTCGAGTGTGAGAGCCATGCGTAGGGGGGTTGTCTCGTCAGCGGCGACGAATCATGCTTTCTTTTGTCCTGGCAGGAGCGCCGTCGTATTTTCGCGCGTCTGCACCACCACGGCGCAGTAATGCGAAAGCATGAGCTTTGACGGTCATCCCTTCCACGCAACCATCATGATTCATGCGCCGGTGCAAGGCAATGCGCCTTTTGGCGCAGCACGACCGGCCTACCACGGCATCTTCTTTTCCCACCCGGCATCGAAGCCGGCGCAGGCCTGGGCAATGGCCAGGTAGTCGGCATAGGCCTCGGCCAGCAGCACCGGGGGCACCTTGGCGAGCGGCAGGGCCCGGTCGCTGTAGCCGCGGGTCTTCATGTCCTCGAAGCCCAGGGTCTTGAGCGCGGCGGGCACGTTTTCCTCGGGCAGGGTGTTGCCCGAGAAGTCGATGGCCACGCGCACGCCGGCGGTCGAGAACTCCTTGGTGTACTGGTAGAAGAAGCCGCCGTCCTCGGCCTGCGCGCGCTGGTAGCCGAGCTTGGTGAAGCTGCCGCGCAGCGTGAAGGTGTCGCTGATCCAGCCCTCGCGGTCCTTGATCTCGCTCACCGCATGGCCCTTGTCGTCGGTGAAGGCGATGGCCGGCGGCTTGCGCGTCATCTGCGGGAAGAGCGGCGCGAGCTTGTAGTCCTTGAAGTGCTTGTTCCAGGCGGCCGCCGTGGCATCGGCGACCAGCGAGGCATGGCCCAGGCGCAGCTGGCCATCGGCGGCGAGTCGACCTCGTCGTCCTGGGTGTCGATCAGGCTGCCGTCCTCGGTGGGCCTGAAGCTGCCGCTGACCTTGCCGTCGGCATCGAGCACCAGCCACACCAGCCGCTGGATCAGCCGGTCCGCGATCGGGTGCCGGTGCAGGTACTCGCGCCACTCGGCCTGCGGCCAGATGCGACCGGTGCACATGGCTTCGAACAGGCGCGCGGTCTGCAGGTCGATGACCTGCTTGAGTTCCTTCTTGCTGGTCGAGAACTGCGACTTGGCCTCCTTGATGAGGGCCGGGTCGTCGTTCTGGCGCGGCTCGGGCAGCGCCTTGACGACCTTGCCCTCGGGGTTGCGCAGCTCGGGCTTCATCGCGGCATCGAGCACCACGGTGAAGATACGGTCGCCGTAGGGCAGTTCGAGCGTGCCGGTGTCGTCGAGGCCCGCGGTGGGGATGGTGCGGTCGGCGAGCTGGTCCTGCGTCCAGCCGTTGCGGTCGGCGATCTGCTGCACCAGCGCGCGCGCCTTCTCCTGGACCGAGGCGGTGCGGTAGCGGCGCGAGATGCCCAGCAGCAGCTGGATCACCACCGGGTCGTTGCCCGGCGTCACGCCTTCGCGCATGGCTTCGATCTGCGAGCGGCGCTGGTAGTGGTCGCGCATGTACTGCTGCAGCAGCGTGACCACCTCGTGCCCCGGCGCCTGCGCGGTGAGGGCCAGGATGCCCTTCTCGCCGATGGCGCTGCCGAGGTACTCGCCCATCTTCTCGCGCTTGCATTCCTCGAAGACCTGCTCCTGTGTCTTCTGGAAGTCGGCCTCGTAGTACTGCTTGTGCTCGGCCTTGGCGTTCTGGTAGCGCGTCTGGTTGCCCTGGTAGCGCTGCGGCGCAACGGCGTTGGCATGCGCGATGCCTTCGTCGAGCGAGGGGTGGCGCGTGTCCTGCGCGATGAACTGGCGCAGCACCAGGCTGCCGATGGCCTGCCGGCCGGGCGCCTCGAGCAGCCCCAGGTAGCGCGTGAGCAGCGCGTTGCCGCCCGGCTCCTTGAGCTTGCAGGCGAGCACCACCCACCAGCGCACGATCTCGGGCTCGACCGCGCTGCCGTCCAGCCACTTGCAGGCGGGCCAGGCATCGAGCGAGAACCAGGCGAGGCCGGCGGGCGGCTTGGCCTTGAGGCCCTTCTTTGCCTCGGCCAGCCAGTTGGCGGCCTCGATGCGCACCTCGCTCTTGGTGGCGTCGAGCGACTCAACCACGCGGCGGCCGATGTCGGGCAGCATCGACAGCGCCTTCTGCGCCGCGCTGCGGTGCGTCTTGCCTTCGCCGAGCGTCAGCTCCATCACGCGCGGCAGCCAGCGCGCCTGCACGGTCGGGAAGATGGCCAGCGTGCGCAGCGTGGAATTCAGGTCGAGCTGGGTCTGGCGGCCTTCGCGCTTGGTCGGTGCGATGAGGCCCAGGCCTTCGTCGATGTACTCGGGATGCTCGGCAAAGAAGGGCCACACGCGGTCGGCCGGCAGCACGTCGACGGCCGAGGACTGGTTCCAGTACTGGAAGAGCGCGGCGTGGGCCACGTCGTGGATCGGCATGCCCGAGCGCTGGAGCAGCTCGGCCAGCGCGCGCAGGTCCACCGAGCCGGTGGGTTGCCGGCCCAGCCACTTGTGAAAACCGTCGTCGAACCAGAAGCTCGACCAGTGGCGCGCCTGGGCCAGCCAGCGGATCAGGTGCGGCATGCCGAAGCTCGGATGCGCCTGCAGCCGGTTGCCGTACGAAACGACCTGCTGCAGCTGGCCGTTCTTGAGACGGTCCGTGTCGTGCTTGCTGCCCTGGCCGTTGAGCACGCGCACGGCCGCGCGCATGTCGTCGTCGCTGATTTTCCTGTGGGCCTCGTAGTTCTTCTGGCTCCAGTTGTACTTGTGCTTGCCGGACTTGTTGTCCGCGATTTCGGCTTCGGCCGTGAGCCGGTTCTTCTCGAGCAGTTCAATGCGGTTGGCGATCAGCAACTGCACCACGTCGTCGCCGAGCGGCTGGTCTTCGAAAGGCTGCCAGGCCGGCGGCTCGGGCAGTTCGAGCTCGCCCGCGTCGCCCGCCGCGTCGAGCCGCGAGAGCGCCGAGCGGATGGCCTACTGCACGGCCTTGCTGGTTTCCGTTTCGGCCGCCGCGGCGAGCAGTGCACGGGCCGCATCGCCCGGCAGCCGCGCCAGCAGTTCGGCGGCCTGCGTGCGCTGGGTGGTGTCGCCGTCTTTCAGCAACTGACCGAGCAGCTCCAGCCGCTGCGCTTCGGCGATGCCTGCGAGGTGCGGGGTGGCTTCGGCGCGCACCGTCTTGCTGCCGTCGATGGCGAGCCGCACGAACAGCGACGCGAAGTCGTTCAGCAGCGTCTTGTCCTTGCCGAGGCGCTTGGCCAGCAGCACGCGGCCCGAGGCCGAAAGCTGCGCGGGCAGCGCTTCGGTGGCTGCGCATGTAGTCGGCCACGGCCTGCGCATCGACGATGCCTTCGAGCCGGTCGTGGTACCAGCTGTCGAGGCCCTTGCGCTCGAACACTTCCTGCAGCGCGAGCTGCGGGTCGAGCCCCTCGTGCGCCAGCAGGGTTGCGATGAGGTGCACGTTCCACGCGGGACGGTGCTTTGCGAGGTCGCGGTCGCTGGTGTTGGAGCCACCCTTGTTGAAGGTCGCGAACACCGCATCGTTGACGAGGTACTGCAGCCAATCGGGCACGGCCGCGCCGGGGTGTTCGAGCGACTGGCCGCCGTCGGCCGCCGCGAGCAGCTTGCCCAGCCGTACCAGCACGTCGAGCGGCGGCATAGCGGCGTCGATGCTGGCGTAGAAGCGGCCGCGCTGCTCGAGGCTGTTGTTGCCGATCTTCTCCAGCGGCTTGTTCTGGTAGTTGCTGAAGCCCCAGCGCAGGCGGCCGGGGTTGCCGAGCAGCTGGCCGGGCTCGAAGGACCTGGCGGCCTGCAGGTCGAGCAGCACGGTTTCCTGCGTGCCGTCGACGAGGAAGGCCGCGGCCCTGGCGGGCGGCTCCTTGCCGACCTTCTCGAACGACTCGACGGCCTGCGTCAGCCACTGCGCCTGCTCGCGCGTGAGGCCGCTGGCGGCGGCAGCCCGGGCACTGGCGCCACCGGTGACGGCGCCCACGATCTTGTCCAGAAATCCCATGCGTTCTCCTGAAAGCAACCGATGATTTTGGTAGTGGACGATGACGTTTTTGCCATCGCTCCGCCTGTGCGAAAGACTGAAACCTAAGGTTCTAAATTGCCTGCGGCCCCTTGTGCGCCGGCAGGCCATCGAGTTCACCCAGCAACTGGCAGAGAAAGCCCAGCCGCAACAGCGGCGCCGCCGCCGGCGCGGCCAGGTGCGCGCGAATCGCATTCGCCAGCGCATCGAGGCCGACCGAGCCGGTGCGGTCGAGCGCATCGTGCAGGCGTTGCCGCTGCGGCACCGTGAGCACCATGCGGCCGGTGGCGGCCTGCGTCTCGGCCACGTCGATCACCGGTGCGAGCAGCCGCGCCGACAGCGTGGGCGCACCCATCGGTGCCGCGTTCCGCTGCTGCTGCCGCGCCTCGAACATGCGCAGGATGCGGTTGGCGAGCGAGGTGGTGCGCGCCGCCTCGTTGGCGAAGTCGAGCGACACCGCCTGCAGCTTCTTCTTCGCGTCGCTGCTCAGCACGGCGATGGGCATCAGCTCGGTGCTGGCGGCCGAGCGCTCGATGCGCACCAGCACCGCGTGCACCGGGGCACGCCGCGCGGTGAAGCGGTCGAGGTTGTCCAGGCGCTGCCGGTGCTCGGGACCGACCGGGATGCAGAGCCGCAGCCATTGGCCCGCGTCGTCCTGCACCAGCCAGTCGAGCCGCTGCTGCGCTTCGTCGAGCACGGGCAGGCGGGTGTCGGCGGGGCGCAGCAGCACCGCGTCGAAGGGCTCGCTGGCCAGGCCGGTGGCGGCGCGCAGGCGTTCGCCGAGCTCGGACCAGTTGCCGCAGCCCAGTGTGCGCAGGCGCTCGTCGTCGGCCGCCCACATCGGCAAGGGCTGGGCCCGCGTGGCACCGCCCAGCGCGAGGCGGTCGTCTTCGGCCAGCCGGGGTTGTTCGAGCCGCAACGCGGTTTCGCACACGCGCTCCGCGGCGCCCGCGCCCGAACACAGGGCATTAGCGGACCATGCGCCATTGCGCGTGAAAGCGGTGTCGGTGCCGTCGGGCCGCGCCAGCGTGGCCTGCAGCACGCGTGCGCCGCCCAGGTCCCAGAACGCCACCGTGAGGCTGCGCGCGCCGCCGCGGGTCTGCCACCAGTGGGCGCCGAGTGGCAGCAGGTCGAGCGCGGCGGATTCGTCGAAGTCGCGGCGCAGCCGGCCGCGCAATGCGGCCGCGAGATCCCCCTCGGCCTGCGCCAGCGCCGCGCACAGCGCATGGATGCGCGCCATCAGCGCGAAGGCATCGCGCTCCTCGGCGCGGTGATCGCGCCGCACCAGCAGGTCGACCGTGCCGCCGAGGTTGCGCAGCAGGGCCGCGAGGCGCGGCAGGCCTTCGCCGCGCGCCGACATGTTGAGCGCCAGCAGGCGCGCCGAGGTCAGCTCGCTCACGTGCGACAGGCCGCCGGTCAGAAGCTCCTGCAGCATCGACTCGACCTGCAGCAGGAAGGCGCGCTCGCGTTCGCCGAGGCGCACCACGTCTTCGACCGGCGCGGGCCGTGCGCCTTCGGGCCACGCCAGGGGCTGGCCATGGGCGCTGCGCAGCGCGGCGATGGCCATCAGGTGCACGGCCTTGCGTTCGGCGCCGGCACTTCGGAGACCATGCCCGCGAAGCCCGCGCCGGCCACCCAGCGGCACGAGGCGCCGAGTTCGGGCAGGTCCATGACGAGTGCCCCGCCCTGCACGCGCCATTCGACGGCATCGCTGGCGGCCGCGGCCGCGGCGGCGCGGCGCACCGCGGCCACGCCGGCGGCCTTGAAGAGTGCTGCGGCATCGAACGCCAGGATCTCTGCGAGCGGGTCGGGGCCGGCGGGCGCTTCCGGCACCACGGCCGCGTCGCCCGATGCGGCAGGCTCCAGGGCCCGCAGCCACAATGCCGCGCCGAGGATGTGCTTGCAGATGCCCGGCGCCGGGCAGTCGCAGCGCGCCTGCTGCGGGCCGCGCGCATCGAGCTGCACGCGCTGGCCGTCGGCCGCGATCACGCCGTTGTCAGCACCCTCTTCCGCCCACGCGACCTTGCCGGCCTCCACGTCTTTCGCGGCGCGGCGCAGCAGGCCGGGGTTCGCGAGCGTGGCGAGCGTGGCGAGCGTGGCGAGCGTGGCGTCGTCGTAGGCGCGATAACCGTCGTACCAGGCCATCAGTTCATCACCTCCGCGAGCCATTGCGCGAAGTGCGTCGGCGTGAGCGCCGCGATGTGCATACCCTTGTCCGCCAGCCGCTGCGCCATCTGCCGGTCGTAGACGGGGTTGGCCGATTCGTCGAGCGCGGCCAGGCCCAGCAGCGTGACGCGCGACTGCGCCATGCGCTGCACCGCAGACAAGAGCGGCCCGGGCGCCGCGCCCTCCATGAAGTCGCTGATGAGCGCGAACACCGTGCGCTGCGGATTGCCGACGAGCGATTCGCAATAGCTGACCGCGCGCCCGATGTCGTTGCCGCCGCCGAGCTGCACCGTGAGCAGCACCTCGACCGGGTCGTGCGCCATGTGCGTGAGATCGACCACGGCGGTGTCGAACACCACGAGCTTCACGCGCACCGCGGGCAGCGAACTCATGATGCCCGCGATGACGGCGCTGTAGATCACCGAGTCCATCATCGAGCCGCTCTGGTCCACGCACAGCACCACGTCCCAGGGCAGGTTGCGCTTCACGCGCGCGTTGAAGCGCGGATGCTCGATGACGAGCTGCTTGCGTTCCACGTCGTAGTGCTTGAGGTTGGCCGCGATGGTGGCGCACGCATCGAAGTTCTGCGCACTCTTGATGTGCGATCGCCGCAGCCGGTTGCGCTGGCCGACGAGCGCGTTGATGAAGTCGTTCTTGAGCTTGCGCGTGATCTCGTCGACCGTCTTCTGGATCACCTCGCGCACCGCGTCGCGCATCTGGCTCGACAGCCGGCCGCGCATGCTGAGCAGCGCCTTGGCGAGCCCCGGCGTGGCGTCGAGCGAGCGCAGCACGGCCGGGTCGTTGAGCAGGTCGGTGAGCTGGTAGCGGTCGATGGCCTGCGTCTGCATGCGCTCGAACACCTCCTGCGGAAAGAGCTTGCGCGAGCGGTTGAGCCAGTCGACCGCGCGCAGCTGGCTCGGGTCGAGCGAGCCAGGGCCGGGAGTGGGTCTGGCAAGGCCGCGGCCGTCGTATCCGCGGCCGTAGAGGTATTCGAGCGCCTGGTCGAGCTGCCAGTCGCCGGACGAGAACTGCGTCTGCGACAGGGGCTGCGCCGCATAGCGGCCGAGGATCAGGCGCCAGCGGCGCAGGGTTTCTTCGGACGACATGTGCGATGCGTTCGCAAGGACAGGATGTGGAAGGAACAGGTCGGATGGAAAGGCGGAGGCAGCTTATCAGACGGCTGCCGCGACATGGCTATGCTCGACGCCTCTTCTTCTATGCCCCAGCTTCATTCGTCCACCGCGCCGCTCGTCGAGCAGCAACCCACGGAATGGACTTCCGATGCGCCGCAGGCCACGGAGCGGGTGCGGCGATCGGCCGGCGACTGGATGGGGTGGCTGTTCGCACTCGCGCTGCTGGCGTTCTTCGCGCTCTTCGGATTCAGGATGATGCTTCAGGCGCTGGCCGGCGGATGGCAGTAGCTCTGGATACCGGTCGGGCTGATGTTTGCCGTGGGCTTCTCGGCGTTGACGGTGGCTCACGTCGTCTTGAGGCTGCGCGAGCATCGCCGGTTGCGCGTGGCGTTGGAGAACCTGTCGCTGGAGCGCGGCGAGGGCTTTCGGGTCGGCGAGCCGCTCGAGGTGCGCTTGCTGGCGACGGTGCCTGAGGCGCACCAGGGCGAACGCACGCTGGCGCCGGCGCGCATCACCGTGCGGCTGATGCGGCAGTTCGTCCACGGCGAGCCCGATGGCCATGGGGCGCTGGTGAACGAATGCTGCGACGAGGTTGTGGTGCCGTGCGACGGCACGACGCGCGCGGGCCGGGTGCTCTACGCCTGCGAGCTGTGCGCGCGGCCCGAACACGGTGGGGACGCATCGACCCGCTGGTTCGTCGAACTGCATGAAACGGCCGTCGGTGACGGCACGCCCTTCTTCATCGCCGGCCTGCGGCGGCTGCCGGCCCGCTGACGATTCATTCAGTTCTTGCTGCCTGCGGCGATGGCGGCAACGAGCTCGTCGGTCGAGCGCACGCGGCCCATGCTCGGGAACAGCGCCTTGCTGGCAAAGGCGTGAAGTTCGGCGGTGAGCGAACTCATGGCGTCTTCCGCGAACACCAGTTCGTAGCCGCGGTCGAAGGCCGCGCGCGCCGTCGATTCGACGCCGAAGTTGGTCGCAATGCCGCTCATCGCCAGTGTCCGGATGCCGCGGCGGCGCAATTGCAGGTCGAGGTCCGTGCCGTAGAAAGCGCCCCATTGGCGCTTGGTGATGCGCACATCGCCGTCCTGCACCTGCAGCTCGGGCACCAGTTCGGAAAACTCGGGAGGCGGCACGGGTGATCCGGGTGGCCGGCTGATGGACGCATCCGCCGGAAGACTCAGCAGCGCGGTCACGTCGACGCGCACCCAGACCACGGTGCCGCCGGCCGCGCGCAGGGCATCGGCGATGCGCTTGCTTCTTTGAATCACATCCGCGGCGATGTGGGGCGCGAGTTGGCGGGCCGCGTTGCCGCGCTGCAGGTCGATGGAGATGAAGGCGATTTGGCGGGGGGCGAGGAGAAGTTGTTCCATATCAGTTTTCCATGGCGGTTTGGCGGCACCCGCGAGACATCGCTTGACTGCGGGTTTCATGCGTTCGGGGGCTTTTGTTCGGGGCGCGTGCACAGGGCACCGGGTGCTCCCCGCAGCGAAATAAAGGAGGAGCGAAGCGGGGGACATTCGCGGAGCAGAGCACACCGTCGGCGTGAGCGCGCCCTGAATAGCGCCATGGATCATGGATACGGGCGCACTGTGAGCCGGCCATGAGCAGGACGCAACAAGTAAAAAGCCGGCCCATGCTTTCGCAGGGTCCGGCTTTTTCGCGTGTGCTCGCCAGTGGGCGAGACGTTGTCGATTACAGCGGCAGTGCGTCGCCACGAGCGGCGGCGCGGGCTGCGGCACGCACCGTGGAGCGGTCCACACCGCTGGCCAGAACCGGAGCGACGC
>CAMATD010000120.1 GCA_945860785.1 Variovorax sp. YR752
GCCGAACACGATGCGGCTGCCTTCGTCGGGCGCCTCCAGCCCCGCGATCAGGCGCAGCAGCGTGGTCTTGCCGCAGCCCGAGGGGCCGAGCAGCGCGAGCACCTCGCCGGCCTCGACCTTCAGGTCGGTGGACTGCAGTCCGCGCGTGCCGTCGGCGTAGGTCTTCGCGCAGTTCGAGATGTCGATGGGGATGCGTTCAAGTTCCATGGCGTTTCTGCATCAGGTTGGCAAGGTACTGCAGGCCCCACAGCACCGGAAGAATGACGGCGAAGAAGACCAGCGTGTAGGCCGATCCGATCTCGATGCGCATCGAGGCGTAGCTGTCGGCCAGGCCCACGGGAAGGGTGCGGGTGAGCGGCGTGTGCAGCATCCAGGTGAGGTTGAACTCGCCCACCGAGAGCGTGAACACCATCAGGCTGCCGGCCACGATGGCGGGGAACACCGCGGGCACGAGGATGCCCATGAAGCGCTGGCGGAAGTTGGCGCCCAGCGAGCGAGCGGCTTCCTCGAGCGCGAGCAGGTCGTCGCGCTGGAAGGCCGAACTCACGGTGCGCACCATGAACGGCAGCGTGAAGATCATGTGGCCCACGAGGATGAAGGCGAAGCTCTGGCGGAAGGCGGTGAGCTGGCCGTAGGCGAGGATCAGTGCGAGCGCTGTCGCGAGGCCCGGCACCGCGACCGGCAGCGTGAGCAGTTCCTCGAAGATGCGCGCGGCCCGCCCAGCAGCACGGTGCCGATCACGCAGGCGATGGCCAGCGCTATCGACCAGCCGACGGTGCCGCCATAGTTCTCCCACACCTCGCCGAGCCAGCGCAGCGTGAGGCCGCTCTTCAGGCCGGTGCTGTAGTTGTTGACCAGCCCCGCCATCACCGACAGCAGCATCGGCGCGATCATGAAGAGGCTCACCCCCACGGTGATGGCCAGCAGGAAGGGCGCCCTGGGTTGCGTGTTCTTGCGCATGCGCGTTTGTTCCTTCTTCCTCAGCGTGCGACGGGGTTGGCCCCGAAGCGACGCGCGACGAACAGCACCAGCCAGGTCACGATGCCCAGCGCGATCGACAGTGACGCGGCGAGCGCGAAGTTGGCGTAGTTGGTGAACTCGTTGTAGATGGTGATGGGGATCACCTCGAACTTGCTGGCCAGCGTGAAGGCCGTGCCGAAGGCGCCCATCGAAGTGGCAAATAGGATCGCGCCGCAGGCCAGCGTGGTGGGTGCGAGCTCGGGTATCCACACGTCGCGCGCCACGCGCAGCCGCGAGGCGCCGAGCGAGCGGGCGGCTTCTTCGAGCTGCAGGTTCATCGCCTCGGCCGCGGCGGCGTAGGTGGCGATGGCGCGTGGCAGCGAGAAATACAGGTAGGCCAGGAACAGCCCGAGCAGGCCGTAGGCGAAGGTGATGCGCTCGCCTATCAGACTGTCGCTGATGTCCGCCACCAGTCCCTGCCGCCCGCCGAGCAGGATCACGAAGAAGCCGATGATCACGCCCGGAAACGACAGCGGCAGCGTGAGCAGCGACAGCAGCACGCGCTTGCCTATGAAGGCATGGCGCGCGAGATAGATGCCCACCGCCGCGCCCAGCACCAGCGTTGCCAGCGTTACGGCCACCGACAGTGCGACGGTGTTGACCATGCTCTGCAGGTAGCGTGAGTCGGTCAGCACTGCGAAGTAGGTGGCCCAGCCCTTGTCGGCCGGCAGCGTGAGCAGGCGCACGACCGGCAGCAGCCAGAAGGCCGTGAAGAAGGCGGCTGCGGGGGCCACGCAGGCGAGCAGGCGCCAGCGTGGGTTCCAGGCGTTGGCTGACTTCATCTCAGTTTTCCATCTTGCGTTGTGTTGCGGGGCGCTTGTGTTCGGGGTGCGTGCACAGGGCACCGGGTGTCCCCCGCAGCGAAATAAAGGAGGAGCGAAGCGGGGGACATTCGCGGAGGGGGACACCCGGTGCCCTGTGCACAGTGGGCGCGGCTGTGGTGCTGGCCGATCAAGCGGTGCTCTGAACGATCACACCGTCGGCGTGAGCGCGCCCTGAACAGAGCACGTCACGCACTTAGCGTACGTCCTTGAGATAGCGGTCTGAGAACGCCCGCTGCGCCTCGGCCATGCGCCCGTAGTCCACGCTCTTGGCACGCGCGTATTCGCTCGCCGGCAGGAACTGCGCCTCGATCTCCTTGGGCATCACGCCCGCGCGCACCGGCCGGAGATACGCCTTGGCCCAGATCGCCTGGCCTTCGTCAGACAGCGTGAAGTCGAGCACCTTCTTCGCGTCGGCCGCATGCGGGGCCTTGGCGACCAGGCTCATCACATAGGGCACCACCAGCGTGCCTTCGCTCGGGATGACGAAGGCGACGTTGGCCTTGTCCTTGTACTTGGCACGGTAGGCGTTGAAGTCGTAGTCGAGCAGGATCGCGATCTCGCCCGACAGCACGCGCGCGTACGAGGTCTGCTTCGGCACGATGGGCTCGTTCTTCTGCAGTGCCTTGAAGTAGTCGATGGCTGGCGAGAAGTTGTCGAGCGTGCCGCCGCGCGCCTGGTTGACGGCCACCGCGCCCACATAGCCCACGAAGGCCGAGGCGGGGTCGAGGTAGCCGATCAGGCCTTTGTACTCGGGCTTGAGCAGGTCGGCCCACGACTTCGGAATCGGCTTGCCCTTGAGCGCGTCGACGTTGACCATGAAGCCGAGCGTGCCGGAGTGGATGGTGAACCAGTTGCCGGCCGGGTCCTTGAGGCCGTCGGGGATGTCTTTCCACGCGGCGGGTTTGTAGGGCTCGATCACGCCGTCCTTCGCGGCCTGCACCGCGAAGGTCACGCCGAGGTAGGTGACGTCGGCCACGGGGCTGGCCTTCTCGGCGACGAGCTGCGCGAGCGATTGACCCGAGTTCTTGTTGTCGGCCGGCACGGTGACACCAGTCTTGGCCTTGATGGCCTTGAGCTGCGTGCCCCAGTCTGCCCACTCGGTGGGGCAGTTGTAGCAAATGGCGGTCTGTGCCATGGCGCCGCCTGCGGCAACGAGCGTGGCGGCGAGCAGGCCGAGGCGGGCCATGCGGGAAAAGCGGAGGGACATGAAGAAGCTCCTTGGATGGATGAGGGACGGAAGCGAAGGAATCAGTCGATGGCGATGTCGCACGCGGATGCGCACGACTCGCCATCGCGGAAGAAATAGGGCAGCAGCAGACTTGCATCGGCCTGCAACGTGGCGCCGCCGGCCATCGCCTGGATCAGCAGTTCGACGCTGTGGCGGCCGATGTCGCTGTTGGGCTGCGCGATGGTGGTGAGGGCCGGCGTGAGGTCTTCGCCGAGCGCGATGCCGTCGAAGCCGACCACGCTGAGGTCGCTCAGGTGTGCGGCGCGGATGCTGCGGATGGCGAGCAGGTCGTTCGAGCAGATCAGGGCGGTGGGGCGGGCGTCTGCCTGCAGCACGTTCGCGAGCGTGTCGACCGCACTTTCGACAAAGGGCACCTCGATCAGCGGCGGGGCCTTGAGTCCGGCATCGACCATGCCCTTCTTGTAGCCGCGGTAGCGTTGCTGTGCGCGGTCAGACGCCGCGAGCGTGCCGCTGACCATCGCGATGCGGCGATGCCCCAGCAGCACAAGGCGCGTCACCGCGTCGGCCACCGCGGCTTCACCATCGACGGTGACGCAGGGATGGTCGGGGTGCCGGTTGTAGGCCAGCACATAGGGCGTACCGGTGGCGCGCAGTCGAGCGAGCGCCGCCGAGGTGGAGGGATTGGAAACCACGAGGATCAACCCGTCGACATTGCCGGCGAGCAGCAGGTGGACCGCGCGCTCTTCCTCGTCGAGCTGGTAGCCCGTGGTGACGGGAATGATTGCGTAGCCGCCCGCGCGATGCCTTGCAGGCACGCGGCGAAGGTCGGATTCAGCAACGTCGGAAGCACAACGCCCAGAACGCGGCTGCGCTGGGTACGCAGGGTGCGCGCACTGGCGTTCGGCACGTAGTTGAGAGTTCGCGCGCGACGCGCTCCACCAGCTCACGTGTGGCAGGGGTCACCTTGTCGGGGAAATTGAAGGCCCGCGACACGGTGGCCACGGAGACCCCGGCTTTGGCTGCAACGGATTGAATGCTCATCGTGCGGTGTTATGTAATCGATTACATTTCACCGCGGCAGTATGACCTCGCTATGACAGGCTGTGAAAGCGGGGAGAAACCCTCGCGCTGTGCCCGAGGGCCGGTCCCCGTCTTGCTCCCTCTCCCTCCGGGAGAGGGTTGGGGTGAGGGGCAGCGGCCTCAACTCCACACCGGGCTCCTCTCAACAAGAAGAGCTATTTCCCGCGACGAACGCGCCGAATCTCATCGAGGATCAAGCAGATAGCGCCAAGCGTAATCGCACTGTCAGCCGCGTTGAACGCCGGGAAATACCAGTTGCCAGCGTGGAAGCTCAAGAAATCGACCACGTAGCCATGCATCATCCGATCGATCACATTGCCGATGGCCCCACCCAGAATGCAGGCCATCGAGAACGAAAACAGCTTCTGCCCCGCATGCGACTTCAGCATCCAAATGATGAACACCGCAGCCCCCACGCCAATCGCCGTGAACAGCCAACGCTGCCACCCCGAATGGTCGGCCAGGAACGAGAAAGCAGCCCCCGTGTTGTGCGCCCGCACGACATTGAAGAAGCTCGTGACGTAGGTCTGATCACCCAGCCTGTAATAGCCGAGGATCAGCGTCTTCGTGAACTGGTCGATGATCAGAATGATCACCGCCAGCCCGAGCCAGGGCCAGATGCTGCCGCCGCGCGAACGCGATGCCGACATGGAACGTGCGGCAGCCATCAGGCAAAGCTCCTCGATTCGCCGGCGCCGAACAGATTGCTCGTGCAGCGGCCGCAGATCGTCGGGTGCGCCGGGTCGTGACCCACGTCGTCGCGGTAGTGCCAGCAGCGCTCGCATTTCTGCGCGGCGCTGGCCGTCACGATGGTGGACAGCGCCTCGCCCGCCGCCAGTTCGAGGGCGGAAGTGATGAAGATGAACTTCAGGTCTTCACCCAGCGTGCTCAGCAGCGCATGGTCTTCGGCCGGTGCGCTGACCTTCAGGTTCGCCTGCAGCGACGAGCCCACCTTGCCCTCGGCACGCAAGGCCTCGATGTCCTTGTTCACCGCGTCGCGGATTTCGCGGATGCGTCCCCACTTGGCGAGCAAGGCTTCATCAGGCGCAGCGAACTGGCTGTAGGTCTGCGCGAAGATCGACTCGCCCGGCTTGCCGGTGCTCACGAACTGCCAGGCTTCTTCGGCCGTGAAGCTCAGGAACGGCGCCATCCAGCGCAGCATGGCTTGCGAGATGTGCCAGAGCGCCGTCTGCGCGCTGCGGCGGGCGAGCGAGCCCGGGGCCGTCGTGTAGAGACGGTCCTTCAGGATGTCGAGATAGAAGCCGCCCAAATCTTCCGAGCAGTAGATCTGCAGCTTCGCCACCACCGGATGGAACTCGTACACCTTGTAGTGCGCGAGGATCTCGGCCTGGAACTGCGCTGCGCGCGCGAGCGCATAGCGATCGATCTCCAGCAGCTGGTCGAGCGGCACCGCATCCTTCTGGATGTCGAAGTCGCTGGTGTTGGCCATCAGGAAGCGCAGCGTGTTGCGGATGCGGCGGTACGAGTCGACCACGCGCGCAAGGATCTTGTCGTCGCCCGCGATGTCGCCCGAGTAGTCGCTCGCAGCCACCCAGAGACGGATGATTTCCGCGCCCAGCTTGCTGCTGATCTCCTGCGGGTCGATGCCGTTCTTGAGCGACTTGCTCATCTTGATGCCCTTGGCATCCACCGTGAAGCCGTGCGTGAGCAGGCCCCGGTACGGCGCGCGGTCTTCCAGCGCGCAGGCGATCAGCAGCGACGAATGGAACCATCCGCGATGCTGGTCATGCCCTTCGAGGTACAGGTCGGCTTCGGGGCCGGTCTCGTGGTGCACGGTGGGGTGCGTGCCGCGCAGCACGTGATAGAAGGTCGAGCCCGAGTCGAACCACACCTCGAGGATGTCGGTGCTCTTGGTGTAGCTCGGCGCGTCTTCGGCGCCCAGGATCTCTTCGACCGTCACGCGGCTCCAGGCCTCGATGCCGCCCTTCTCGACGATGTCGGCGGCCTGGTCGAGGATCTCCATCGTGCGCGGATGCAGCTCGCCCGAATCCTTGTGCAGGAAGAACGGGATCGGCACGCCCCAGCTGCGCTGGCGGCTGATGCACCAGTCGGGCCGGTTGGCGATCATGTCGTGTAGGCGCGCCTTGCCGTTCTCCGGGTAGAAGCTGATCTGCTCGATGGCGTCGAGCGCGGTTTGGCGCAGCGTCTTGGGCGCCTTGTCCTTGGTGAACACGCCTTCGCCCTCGTCCATGCGGATGAACCACTGCGCGGCGGCGCGGTAGATCACCGGCGTCTTGTGGCGCCAGCAGTGCGGGTAGCTGTGGGTGATGGTCTCGGTGGCGAGCAGGCGGTTGGCGTCGCGCAGCGCCGTGATGATCACCGGCACGGCCTTCCAGATGTTCAGGCCGCCGAAGAGCGCGAAGTCGGGCGCGTAGCTGCCGTTGCCCTGCACCGGGTTCAGGATGTCGTCGTAGGCCACGCCGTGGGCGATGCAGGAGTTGAAGTCGTCCACGCCGTAGGCGGGCGAGGAGTGGACCAGGCCGGTGCCATCGGTGGCCGTGGCGTAGTCGGCCAGGTACACCGGCGACAGGCGCTTGTAGCCTGCGTCGACGTCGTACAGCGGGTGCTCGAATTCGAGCCCGCCGAGTTTCTCGCCCTTGACCGTGGCCAGCACCTTGCCGTCGAGCGCATAGCGCGTCATGCACATCTCGACCAGCGAGTTGGCCAAGATCAGCAGGCCGCGCTCGGTGTCGACCAGCGAATATTCGATCTCGGGGTTGAGATTGATCGCCTGGTTGGCCGGGATGGTCCACGCGGTGGTGGTCCAGATCACGGCAAAGATGTCGCCGAGGATCGTGTGGTCAGTCTCGAAGGCCTTGAGCACCTTCTCGCGCTCATGCGCCTTGAAGGCCACGTCGATGGTCTGGCTCTTCTTGTCGGCGTATTCGATTTCGAATTCGGCCAGCGACGAGCCGCAATCGAAGCACCAGTACACGGGCTTGAGGCCCCGGTAGACAAAGCCGCGCTCGATCACGCGCTTGAACGCGCGCAGCTCGCCGGCTTCGTTCGCGAAATCCATCGTCTTGTAGGGATGGTCCCATTCGCCCAGCACGCCCAGGCGCTGGAAGTCGACCATCTGCTGGGCGATCTGCTCGGTCGCGAAGGCGCGGCTCTTGGCCTGCATCTCGTCGCGGCTCAGGTTGCGGCCGTACTGCTTTTCGATGGCGTTCTCGATCGGCAGGCCGTGGCAGTCCCAGCCGGGCACGTAGAGCGCGTCGAAGCCTTCGAGCTGGCGCGCCTTGGTGATCATGTCCTTCAGGATCTTGTTCACCGCGTGGCCCATGTGGATCTGGCCGTTGGCGTACGGCGGACCGTCGTGCAGGATGAACTTGGGGGCGCCGTGGCGGGCGTCGCGCAGGCGGTGGTAGCGGCCTTCGTCGTTCCATTCCTTCACCCAGCCCGGTTCGCGCTTGGGCAGGTCGCCGCGCATCGGGAAGGGGGTGTCGGGCAGGTTCAGCGTGGAACGGTAGTCGGTGGGGGAAGCAGCGTCAGACATGTTGGGGTGCGAAACAGAGGGGCTTCGACAGGCTCAGCCCGAACTGCATTAAGCGTCGGTGCGGAAGAAAAGCCGTTCGCCCTGAGCTTGTCGAAGGGCGGCAGCACGGTGCGTGCAGGGCTAAATTCGGTCGCGCGTGGTCTGGCAGTGGGTTTCGGCGTGGGTCGATGCAAAGAACGCACGTGCGTCGCGCCCATCCTTCGCGATGCCCGCAGTGAGGGCCTCGAGGCTGGTGTAGCGCAATTCGTCGTGCAGTTTGTGCAGAAGTTCCACGCGGACGATTTTACCGTAGGCCCCTTCGGTCCCCAGATGCGAGGGCCACTCGAGGCAATGCGTCTCCAGCAGAACCCGGCCGGCGTTGACGTCGTTGGCATCGAGCGAGGGGCGCACGCCGAGGTTCGCCACGCCGGGCCGGGGCTTGTCGGCCAGGCCGTGCACCAGCACCGCGAAGATGCCGCTGGCGGCCGGCTTCCAGTGCTTGAAGCGCAGGTTGAGGGTGCGGAATCCGTCGTCCAGGCCCGGGGCCGAGGCGCCGAGCGCGCGGCCGAGCTTGCGGCCATGGACCACGTGGCCCGAGATCGTGTAGGGCCGGCCGAGCAGCGTCTGGGCGTCGGCCATGCGGCCCTCGGCCAGCGCCTCGCGCACCGCGGAGCTGGAGACGCGCAGGCCGTGGACCTCGTAGCTGTTCATGCGCGCCACGTCGAAACCGCGTGCATCGCCGGCCGCGTCGAGCATGGCGTAGTCGCCGGCCCGCTTGGCGCCGAAGCGGAAATCGTCGCCCACCAATACATAGCGCGCGCCCAGGCCGTCGATCAGCACGTTCTGGATGAATTGCTCGGGCGTCTGGGAGGCGAGCCGCCCGTCGAAGGGCAGCACGATGGTCTGCGCCACGCCACAGGCGGCGAGCTCGCTGAGCTTGTCGCGCAGCGTGCCGATGCGCGCCGGCGCCAGGTCAGGCTTTTTGGTCAGGGCGGCGAAATAGTCGCGCGGGTGCGGCTCGAAAGTCAGCACGCAGCTCGGCAGCCCGCGCTGGCGGGCCTCGGTCTGCAAAAGCGCGAGCATGGCCTGGTGGCCACGGTGCACGCCGTCGAAATTCCCAATCGTGAGGGCGCAGGCCGGAGCTACGCCCGGGTGCCGGAAGCCGCGGAAAACCTGCATCGGCGAGTATCTTTTTGATAGCGCCTTTCGCCCGTCAAATGGGCGAATCAGGCCGATTTGTCACAAAGCCGGTATATTGTGACGCAGTGCGTCGTCTGGCGTGGGTCTCCGATGCGCTCCGTGTCCCTGGTCTTTCCGTGGTTCTTCCCTTTTTTGAGGAGACGTTGGTGAAGGTCTTGAAGCTGTCGGCCCAAGGGCTGCCCCAGTCATGGATATCGCTCGAACAGGCGGTGATCCACTACGCGGCGGACGAAGTTCGCTGGGAAGTGGGCGCGCAGGTAGCGGTGTTCCGTGGGGGCCACAATGCCGTCACGGGCGAGCAGTCGCAGATTGCGATCAACAGCATCATCGGCACCAAGGGCGTGCCGCGCATCAATCCCTTCACCCAGCGTCCGGGGCTGACCAACAGCAAGCTGTTCTCGCGCGACCGCAACATTTGTGCTTACTGCGGTGGCCATTTCCACGAAGACGAACTCACGCGCGAGCACATCATCCCCTTTGCCCAGAAGGGCATCGACACTTGGATGAACGTGGTCACGGCCTGCAAGCCGTGCAACCACCGCAAGAGCAGCCGCACGCCGGAGCAGGCGAACATGCCGCTGCTGTATGCACCCTATGTGCCCAGCCTCTGGGAAGATTTCATTCTGCGAAACCGCCGCATCCTGGCGGACCAGATGGAATTCCTGATGGCGCATTTGCCGCAGAGTTCGCGGCTGCACGACACCTAGCAACTTCAGCGCTTCCAGTCCGGCGGGCGCTTCTCGATGAACGCCTGAACGCCTTCGAGCGCGCTCTCGTCCATCATGTTGCAGGCCATGGTCTGGCTGGCATCGGCCAGCGCGGACTCGATGCCGGTTTCGAGCTGGCGGTAGAAGAGGGCCTTGCCCAGCGCGAGTGCTTTCCGGGGCTTGGCGACGATGCTGGCCACCAGCGTTTCGACGGTAGCGTCGAGTTCAGCGGGCGCGGCCACCCGGTTGACCAATCCCTTGTCGCGCGCTTCCTGCGCGTTGATGAATTCTCCGGTCACCAGCATCTCGAAGGCCTCCTTGCATCCGAGGTTGCGCGACAGCGTGACGCTGGGTGTTGCGCAGAACAGCCCCACATTCACGCCGCTGACCGCAAAGCGCGCCTCGCTCGAAGCCACGGCTAGATCGCAGACGGCCACCAGCTGGCAGCCCGCCGCGGTCGCGATGCCGTGCACGCGCGCGATCACGGGCACGGGGAGGCGCTGGATCGACAGCATCATGGCGCCGCAGCGCTCGAAGAGCCGCTGGTAGTAGCCGAGCGACGGTTCGGCCCGCATTTCCTTCAGATCGTGGCCCGCGCAGAAGGCCTTGCCCGCCGCAGCCATGACGACTGCGCGCACGGTGTCGTCGCCAGCGATCTCGCCGAGCGTTTCTTCGAGCGCGCCGAGCATGCCCTCCGAGAGCGCATTGAACGAGGCCGGGCGGTTCAGCGTCAGCGTGACCACGCCGCGCGCATCGCGCGCCTTCAGCACGAAAGGAGAAGCCGTGTCGTTCATGCCCGTGGTCCTCAATAGGTCAGTTCGAGCACGGTCACATGCTCTTTGACGGCAGGCCAGGTCAGGCCGGTGATGCGCTCGCCGTTGAACTCGCCGGTGACCGCGCGCTGCTGCTCGGCCGCGGCAATCCGCAGCCTCGAACTCGAAACGCCCGAGCCTTTGGGCGGCACCCCGGCCGGCGGGCTCTGGCCGTCGAAGCGCATGGTGTCGCGCTGCGCATCGAAGTACCCGCGAGGACGCGTGAAGACGACGACCGCATTGGCGCTGCCATCGGCCGGCGCGATGCGCTCCGGGCGCAGGTGCACAAAGCCGCTGCTGCGCGGGAACGGGCTGCGGTAGATGTGCGTGGTGCCGTAGCCGGGGGCGCTGAGCACCACATTCGTTTCGGCCGCAACGGCTGTGCTGCGCGGTGCCGCGCCGGTCAGGAACTGCCACGTTGCCGCAAACGCAGCGGGCGAGAACGAGGTCTCGCGGTGATCGACGCCCGGCAGCACGACGTTGGTCGCACCCTTGAGCGCCGGCCCGTCGAAGCCGATGTTGGTGGGCTTGCCGGGCACGCCGATCCACACGCCATCGGGCTGCGCGTACTTGTCGTTGTTGTCCGAGCGCAGCGTCAGCCACTTCACGCCCGGCGTGACTTCTTCGCCGTTCGGTCCCTTGGACGCATTGAGCTGCTGCATGAAGCCCGACAGCCCCGAGAACTCGTTGTTCTCGCGGAAGTCCTGCACGGCCCAGATGCCGTGCGCCGGGTTGCCGCCCAGCACCACGTGGCTCACGACAGCCGCGCCGCCGCCGTTCTGCACGTAGTTGCGAATCGTGTTGCCGCCGCGCGAGTTGCCGATCAGCACCACCTTGCTGGCGCCCGTGGCCTTCAGCACCTTGTCGACCTCGCCCTTCAGGAAGACCGCCGAATCGGTGGTCGAACTGCGGCTCGGCTGCGCCACGGCGTCGTCGTCGCGGGCGACAGGGTTGGGCTGGTCGACCGCAAAGAGCCGGTCGCGCGGCCAGCCGTTCGATTCGAAGCGCCAGATCGTGGTCTGCCAGAGCGCCGCCGAGTCGCCGTTGCCGTGCATGAACACGATCGGCGGGCGCTCGGTGAACGAGGGCGTCGGGGCGGTGGCGCAGGCGGTCAGCACGGCGGTGGAGGCGAGCCCCAATGCGAGGATGGTGCGGCGGGATTGCATGTTTCGTTCCTGGCTAGGTTCCAAGTAAAAACGCCCGCCGGCGCAAGGCGGGCGGGCGTTGGATGCTATGGGAAAAATGTGTTCAGGCGAAGACGCCGGCCGTGTCCTGCATGCGCGCCGACACTTCGCCCAGGTGGTGCAGGGTGTCGCCGAAGGTCAGTTCGAGCTGCGTGAGCTTGCGGAAGTAGTGGCTGCCGATGTATTCGTCCGTCACCCCGATGCCGCCGTGAAGCTGCACCGAGTTCGCGGCAACGTAGCGCATCGACGTACCCAGCTGGTACTTGGCGCGCGCCAGCGCCTGGCGCCGTTCCTCGGCCGGGGCGTTGAGCTTGAGCGTTGCGTAGTAGCTCATCGAGCGCGCCAGTTCGAGCTGCATCTTCATGTCGGCGACGCGGTGGCGCAGCGCCTGGAAGGTGGAGATCGTCACGCCGAACTGCTTGCGCTGGTTCATGTAGTCGACGGTGAGGGCCACGGTCTTGTCCATCACGCCGACCGCTTCGGCGCAGGTGGCGCCGAAGCCGACGTCGACCGCGTACTCCAGGGCAGCCAGGCCATCGGCCGTGACCAGCGTGGCGTCTGCTTTGTCGAACACGACTTCGGCCGCACGGCCGCCGTCCTGCGTGCCGTAGCCGCGGGCCTCGACGCCGCTGGCGCTGCGCTCGACCAGGAAGAGGGCGATCTTGCCGTCCACCTTGGCCGGGACGAGGAAGGCATCGGCCTCGTCGCCTACGGGCACCACGCTCTTGGCGCCGTTCAGCGACCAGCCGTTGCCGGTCTTCACGGCGTGGGCGTCGCACACGTCGAGCCGGTAGCGCGCCTTGCGCTCCTGGTAGGCCAGCACCACGATGGCCTGGCCGCCGGCGATGCGCGGCAGCCAGCCTTCCTTGGTGTTTGCGTCGGCGTAGCCGCTGAGCACCGCGCCGGCGATCAGCGTCTGCGCGAAGGGCTCCAGCACGATGCCGCGGCCCAGTTCTTCCATCACGACCATGCCGGCCACCGGGCCCATGCCCAGGCCGCCGTCGTCTTCGCCGATGTAGAGGCCGCCCAGGCCAAGCTCGGCCAGTTCGTCCCAGGCCTCGCGCGAGAAGCCGCCCTTGGCCTCGATGCCGCGGCGGCGTTCGAAGTCATAGCCCTTGTCGACCCACTTGCGAACGGCGTCGCGAAGTTGTTCCTGGTCGTCGGTGAAATTGAAATCCATGTTGTGTGTCTCCTCAGCCCAGAACCGTCTGCGCGACGATGTTGCGTTGCACTTCGTTGGAGCCGCCGTAGATGGTGGTCTTGCGCATGTTGAAGAAGGTCGACGACAGCGGCGCGATGGCCGGATTGCCGCCCGGGAAGTTGCCTTGCCAGCCGGCTTCCATCGCCTCGCGAATCAGCGGCAGCGAATAGGGGCCGCCGGCCAGCATCATCAGTTCGCTGTAGCGCTGCTGGATCTCGCTGCCGCGGATCTTGAGCAGGCCGGCCACGTCGAGCGAGTTCTTGCCCGAGGTGGCGGCCGAGAGCACGCGCAGCACCATCATCTCGAGCGCGACGATGTCGACTTCGAGCTTGGCGATCTCGTCGCGGAAGCGCTGGTCGTCGTAGACGCCTTCGCTCTTGGCGATGCGCTTGAGGCGCTCGAGTTCGCGCTTGGCGCGGTTCACGTCGGCGATGTTGGTGCGCTCGTGCGAGAGCAGGTGCTTGGCGTAGGTCCAGCCCTTGTTCTCTTCGCCGATCAGGTTCTCGGCGGGCACTTCGACGTTGTCGAAGAACACTTCATTGACTTCATGGCCGCCGTCGAGCAGCTTGATCGGGCGCACGGTGACGCCGGGCGACTTCATGTCGAGCAGCAGGAAGCTGATGCCGGTCTGCGGCTTGCCTTCGTTGCTGGTGCGCACGAGGTTGAACATCCAGTCGCCGTACTGGCCGAGCGTGGTCCAGGTCTTCTGGCCGTTGACGATGTACTTGTCGCCCTTGCGTTCGGCCTTGGTCTTGACCGAGGCGAGGTCGGAGCCCGAGCCGGGTTCGCTGTAGCCCTGGCTCCACCAGACTTCGCCGCTGGCGATGCCGGGGAGGAAGCGCTTTTGCTGCTCGGCATTGCCGAAGGCCATGATCACCGGGGCGACCATCACGGGGCCGAAGGGGACGATGCGCGGCGCGCCGGCGAGGGCGGTTTCTTCCTCGAACAGGTGGCGCTGGATCGCGGTCCAGCCGGGGCCGCCGAATTCCGTGGGCCAGCCGTAGCCGAGCCAGCCCTTCTTGCCGAGGATCTTGGCCCAGCTCTGCAGATCGTCGCGCGTGAGTTCGAGCGCGTTGTGTACCTTGTGCGAAATCTCTTGGGGAAGGTTTTCTTTGACCCAGGCGCGAATCTCTTCGCGGAACTTCTGTTCCTCGGGTGTGAAGCTCAAATCCATGCGTGCCTCGCTGTGTTGAACGGTTCACCGCAGACGCGGTGTGTCTCCGGAATCGTGAGTTTTAGCACGGTCGTGCTGTGATCTGGTGTCCGCGCCGCGACAAGTGGCGCGCCACGGAGAATCCCGCCTCCCATGAAGAACATCGTGATCCTGATCTCCGGCGGCGGCTCCAACATGGCGGCCATCGTGCGGGCCGCCGAGCGCGACCGCTGGGCCGAGCGTTTCGGCGCGCGCATCGCAGCGGTCGTCAGCAACAAGGCCGAAGCCGGAGGGCTGGCGCTCGCCAAGGCGCTCGCCAAGGCGCATGGCATTGCCACCGCCGTCGTCCCGCACAAGGAATTTCCGACGCGCGAGGCCTTCGATGAGGCGCTGGCGAAGGCTGTCGACGCGCACGCACCGGCGCTGCTGGTGCTGGCGGGCTTCATGCGCATCCTGACGCCGGGCTTCGTCGGGCGCTATGCGGGGCGACTGGTGAACATCCATCCCTCGCTGCTGCCCGCGTTTCCAGGGCTGAACACGCACCAGCGCGCCATCGACGCCGGCTGCAAGGTGGCCAGCGTGACGGTCCACCAGGTCACCACCGAACTCGACCACGGTCCGATCCTGGCGCAGGCCGTGGTGCCGGTGCTGCCAGACGACACCGCCGCAACGCTCGCTGGCCGGGTTTTGGCCCAGGAACACCAGTTGTATCCACGCGCGATCGCTGGATGGCTGTCAGATACATCATGTCACATTCGTTAAAGTTGTTTATATTCGCAGGTTTTCGGGAGCTCGAAGTGAAAACGAAGAACTTATCGTTGTTGTCGGCCGCTGCCGGCGCAGTCCTGTTGGCAGGCTGTGCTGCATCGGCACCAGCGCCCGCACCGGCCCCTGCTGCACCGCCGGAGCCCGTGTATCAATGCAACGCCGATGGCGCCAGGTTTGCCATCGGTCAGCCCTTGACGCCGCAACTCGAGGCGGCAGCCCGCGTGCGCTCGGGTTCGGGCACCGTGCGTGTGCTGAAGCCCGGCGATGCGGCCACCACAGAACTCAACGGCGGCCGGCTCAATCTCGACGTCGATGCGCGCAGCCGCGTGACCGACGTCCGCTGCGGCTGACAGGATCACGGATTGCTACTGAACAAGTAGCAATCCATTCAGGCGGGACGGGCGCAAAGACCCGTCCAACTAGATCGGGGTGAACCTTCGCCGCGGCGTACCATCGATCTCGACGGTTTCGCCGAACATCGCGGCAGGGCGGACCCAGAGCCCATGGGCCCCATAGAGGGCGCGGTACAGCGTCATGGGTTCCAGGGTTTCGCTGTGGCGCACGGTGCCCAGGACTTCGTATTCGCCGCCCTTATAGTGGCGATAGCGGCCGAGGGGTGTTTCGATCAGGGGAGGCAGTTCGTCGTCGTTCAACGGGGAGCTTCTTTCTTCAAAAACTGTCGGGTTTGTATTTGACGGGAGTCGGATGGATCGCGCGGATTTTGTTCACCTGGTTCGACTGAGCGAGCATGCCAGCGCGGATGACAGCGCGCGCTACCGGCGCAGCGTCGCGGCATTTGCCGCGCTCGGCTACCTGTGGGTGCTGGGCTGCCTCGGGCTCGCGGTGGGCCTCATTGTCTGGGTGGTTTCATCGATCGGGCGCGAACGCTTCAATTTCACGCGCGGCTGGTTGCTGCTCTTTGCCGCAGGGCTGCTCTGGGCCACGCTGCGTGCGCTCTGGGTGCGCTTCGAGGAGCCGGAGGGCAGGGAGCTTTCGCGTGCCGATGCGCCAGCCCTTTTCGAGGCGCTGGACCGCATCCGCGGCAAGATCAAGGGACCGCCGGTCCACCACGTCTATCTCGACGACGACTTCAACGCCAGCATCCGCCAGGTGCCGCGCTTCGGTTTGTTCGGCGGTGCGGTCAACACCCTCAGCATCGGCCTGCCGCTTCTGATGATGCTGGACCGGCGGCGGCTGCTCTCGGTGCTGGCGCACGAGTACGGCCACCTGCGCGGCAACCACGGCAAGCTGAGCGCCTGGATCTACCGCACGCGGCTCTCATGGCTCAAGCTCGACGCCAACCTGCAGCGCAACGAAGGCGTGATGGCGCTGGTTTCGCAGGCTTTCTTTCGCTGGTACTTTCCGCGCTTTGCGGCCAAGACTTTTGCGCTGGCCCGACAGGACGAATACGAAGCCGACCGCATCTCGGGCTGGCTGCTGGGCACGACGGTGGCTGCCGCCGCGCTGACCGAGGTCGCGATCAAGGGCAACTGGTACGCCAACGAGTTCTGGCCCTCGCACTGGGCGCGTGCCGAGCTGGAGCCGCAGCCCCCGGGGCCCTTCGAAGCCCTGCACAAGCGTGTCCGCACGCCGCCGAGCGAAGACTTCGCGCGCCAGTCGCTGCGCGAGGCGATGCGCCGCGTCAGCGACCTGGACGACACCCATCCCGTGCTGCGCGATCGGCTGGAAGCGCTCGGCCAGAAGGCGGCTCTGCCGCCGTGGTCGGTGCGGCCGGCGCTCGAGTTGCTGGCCGACAGCGCGAGGTGGATCGGGCATTTCGACAACCAGTGGCGCCGCGCCCATGCCGCCGACTGGAAGCAGCATCATGCCCACCGGTCCCGCATTCGCGAGCGCATCGCGGTGCTGGCAGCGCGCGGCGAGCGCAACACGCCCGACGAAATGGTCGAGTGGGCCGA
>CAMATD010000121.1 GCA_945860785.1 Variovorax sp. YR752
CAACCAGAAAGAAGCTCTATGAAAGTCAATGGAGTCGACCGCCCGGTCGACGTCGACGTCGACGTCGACACGCCGGTGCTCTGGGTGCTGCGCGACGTGCTTGGCATGACGGGCACCAAGTTCGGCTGCGGCCTCGGCATGTGCGGCGCATGCACTGTCCACATCGACGGCGCGCCCACGCGCTCGTGCATCACGCCCATCGAATCGCTCGCGGGCACACCCGTCGGGCGTGCGCTGCAGAAGGCCTGGCTCGACCTCGAAGTCGTGCAATGCGGCTACTGCCAGTCCGGCCAGCTGATGTCGGCCACGGCGCTGCTGATCAAGAACAAGGCGCCCAGCGATGCGGACATCGATGCGGCCATGAGCGGCAACATCTGTCGATGTGGCACCTATCTGCGCATCCGCGCGGGCATCAAGGACGCGGCGCGCGCCCTTTCCGGAAAGGCGAAAGTGGCCTGACATGATCCTCGACCAACTGACGAAAGAAACCGGCGCCACGCTGTCGCGCCGCGGCTTCATCTCGGTGGGTGCCACGCTGGGCGGCGGCCTGCTGATCGGCGTCGGCTTCGGTGCCGCGCCCAGCGCCGCCGAGGCGGCCGGCGCTGCGGGCAGCGCGCCGTGGGCGCCGAATGCCGTCGTGCGCATCGCGCCCGATGGCCAAGTGACCGTGACCATGCCCTACATCGAGATGGGCCAGGGCACCTACACGAGCATCCCGATGCTGGTGGCCGAGGAGCTGGAGGTCGACCTGGCCTCGGTCCGCTTCGAGCACGCACCGCCGAGCGACAAGCTCTACGGCAACCCCTTGCTGGGTTTCCAGGTGACGGGCGGCTCGACCACCATCCGCGCCGCCTACGAGCCGATGCGCAATGCCGGGGCGACGGCCCGCACGTTGCTCGTGCAGGCAGCCGCGCAGCGCTGGCGCGTCGATGCGGCCAAGCTGCCGGTGCCGGAGAAAGTGGCGCTCAAGCCCCGGGCCGACTTCAAGCTGATCGGCACGCCGGCCAAGCGCCTCGACACGCCGTCCAAGGTGAACGGCACGGCGATGTACGGCATCGATGCCAGGGTCCCCGGCATGAAGATCGCCACGCTGAAGCAGTCGCCGGTCTTCGGCGGGCGCGTGCGCAGCGTCGACGACAGCGCGGCGCTGAAGGTGCGCGGCGTGCGCCAGGTCGTGCGGCTCGACGACTGCGTGGCCGTGGTCGCCGACCACATGGGCGCGGCGAAGAAGGGCCTGGCCGCCCTCGTCATCGAATGGGACGACGGCGCCAACGCCAGGGTGAGCACCGAGAGCATCGTGCAGTCGATGGCGCAGGCATCCCGGAAGCCGGGTGCGGTCGTGCGCACGGAAGGCGACAACGCCAAGGCCATGGCGAGCGCGGCGCAGCGGCTCGAAGCCGTCTATGAGGTGCCGTTCCTGGTCCACGCGGCAATGGAGCCGCTGAACTGCACCGTGCATGTCCGCAAGGACAGCTGCGAAGTGTGGGTCGGCACCCAGGTGATCACGCGCGCACAGGCAACGGCCGCCGCAGTGACGGGCCTGCCGATCGAGAAGGTGACGATGCACAACCACCTGCTCGGCGGCGGCTTCAGCCGGCGGCTCGAGATCGACAGCGTGACGCGCGCGGTGCAGATCGCCCAGCAGGTCGACGCACCGGTCAAGGTGATCTGGACGCGCGAGGAAGACACGCAGCACGACATGTACCGGCCCTACTTCTACGACCGCGTGAGCGCCGGGCTCGACGCGCAGGGCAAGCCGGTCGCATGGAGCCATCGGATCACCGGCTCCTCGATCCTCAAGCGCTGGCTGCCGCCGGCCTACAACAAGGGCTTCGATCCCGAGACCATCGACGGCGCCGAGAAGCCGCCCTATGCGCTGCCGAACATCCTGGTCGACTACGTCAACCACGAGCCGCCGGTGCCGACCGCGTTCTGGCGCGGCGTGGGGCCGACGCACAACGTCTTCGTGGTCGAGAGCTTCATCGACGAGCTCGCGGCCGCCGCGAAGACCGACCCCGTTGCGTACCGCAGCGCGCTGCTGGGGCAGAACCCGCGCGCACTGGCTGTGCTCAAGCTGGCCGCGGAAAAGGCCGGCTGGGGCAAGCCCCTGCCCGCGGGCCAGGGGCGCGGCGTGTCGGTGCAGTTCGCGTTCGGCACCTACATGGCGCTGGTGGTGGATGCCGAGGTCGCCAAGTCCGGCGACGTGGCCGTGAAGCGCGTCGTCTGCGCACTCGATGCGGGCGTGATCGTCAACCCGGACACGGTGCAGGCGCAGGTGGAGAGCGCGGTGATCTTCGGCATCTCGGGCGCGCTCTGGGGCAAGGCCACGGTGAAGGACGGCCGCATCGAGCAGTCGAACTTCCACGACGTGCGCGTGGTGCGGATGAACGAGACACCGGCCATCGAGACCCACATCGTCGCGAGCCAGGAAGCCCCCGGCGGCATGGGCGAGCCGGGAACCTCGGCGCTGGCGCCGGCGCTGACCAACGCCATCTTCGCGGCGACGGGCAAGCGGCTGCGCAAGTTGCCGGTGGACTCCGAGTTGCTCAAGACGGCCTGACAGCGAGCACACCTGCAACGGACGGCGCCTGCTGTCCGTCACGACAGGGACGATGCCGATCCCATCACCGCCCTTCGCCAGAACTCCGAAGGCGTGACTCCCTTGATCTTCAGGAACCGGCGGTTGAAATTGGAGATGTTGTTGAAGCCCACCTCGAAGCACGCCGTGGAAACGTAGCAGTCCGAAGTCATCATCAACTCGCAGGCCTTCTGGACGCGTAGCTTGTTGACGTAGTCTGTGAAGGTGCAGCCTGTCTTCTTCTTGAAGTAGCGTGAGAACGCGCTCTCGCACATGCCGACCGCCGAGCTGACATCGGGCACGGAGATCGGTTCCGCGTAGTGCTCGTTGACGTACGCCACGATCTTCTTGACCATGACCCCGGAACCCTTGGCGTCATACCCTCGCGCGTCGATGGTCGAGAGCACGCGATAGTTCTTGCTGCAGTTCAGCAAGTCGAGCAGCCCCAGGAACTCCACGAGGCGTGCGAGGCCTATGCTGCTCTTGATCCTGTAGAAACGATCGCGCACCTCATCGCCAAGCCCGAAGAACTCTATGCCGCTGCGGGCCTTTTCAAGCAGCCCCCGGAGGTCGATGAATTCCGGGATCGCGCGCATGCCATCCCGCAAGGGCTTCTCGGAAAACTGGATGGCCACGCTCCTGAGAGCGACACCACCGGGCGGGAGGTCCGTTGAAATCCAGTTGTGCGGCAGGCGCGGCCCCGTCAGCACCAGATGCCCCGGTTCGAAGCGGCCTGCGTAGTCACCGACGCAGGCATAGCCTTTGGTGTTGACGATGAGATGCAGCTCGTACTCGTCGTGAAGATGCCATCGCTCCAACGGCGTCGGACTCCCATGCTCTATGCACCGGATGAAGCCCGTGCCTTGCTCTGCCTCATACCCCAGGTGGGGTTGGCGCACCAGATCGTGCTCGATCTCTGGTCCCGAAATTTGACGGCGAAACATATTCGTCGATAGCCCCTGTGTTCTCGTGAATCTCGCAATGAATGCCCCTGCCGGCCTGAAGAACAGGCGCGGCGGGGAAATGACACTGCTACACGCGAGGAGGCTTGTCGGGAACCTGCGGCACTGCGGCGGAAATGGTCTCGGGTGGTTCGACCAGGTCTGCCTTAGGCAGATGCGGCGGCACAAAGATCAGGGAAACGGTCGTCAGCGCGATGGCGTCGTGGCATGTGCTGCAGTTGCAGCACTTGTGGGGCACGTCTGCATCCGAGGAATCGCCCTCTTCGGAGCTTCGGGCGCTGCCTGTCTTCGACAACGCCTGCTTGGGTTTGTGACCGTGCGTGTGCTCCTGTGCTGTTTGCGCGATGGACGTCACTCCGTCCTTCACTGGTGCGCAGAACGCCATGGACGCAGCCGCATACCCCTGACAGGGGATCGCGACCATCAAGGCCCACAGGAACATTACGCGCAAACGAAGCATGTCGCAATATTTTAGAAACGATTTAGCTACGATTCATCGGGTCTCGGCGCGGATTTTCCCGGACAAAACAAGTCGTTGACAACGCAACAAACTTGCGAAACGAAGGCGGCCCTCTTGCGCATCCACAAGGCCCCGGGGGATGCAGGTCATGCCTGCTCTCTTCGGAAGGTATCGGTCCACGGACGATCTGGCTGCACCGGGACGAGCCGGTAGCCACGGCCGTGCATCGATCGAAGCTCGAGGCCGTTGCTGGCATTCAGCCCGAGCTTCTTGCGTATGTTCGACACGCACGTATCCAGGGCACGAGACCCCTTTCTCATCGATTGCGACCACAACGTGGTTCTCAGCCATTGGCGCTCCAGAACCACGTCCATGTTGAAGAACATGAGCAGCGCGAGATCGTATTCGCGCGGCCTCAACCGAATCTCCTGCCCCCGGCAATGGACCACGCGGTTCCGCGGAAGGAAGTGGTAGTTGTTCCAGGTCAGCTCGTCGTTCTCGGACGCCAATCGCGGACGTGCAGGTGCCTGCGCGGTCGCAAGGGATTTGGCCAGCAGCGACTGGACGCGCCATTGCAGTTCGTGGACCTGAAGCGGCGACAAGGCAATGAAGTCGACGACCCCTTCTTGAAATGACGGGCCTCCCTCTACGGACAGCGGGCTCCGCGCCAGGTCCTGAACCATCAGGAGCATCGGTATGCCGCTGGCGACTGCCGCCTGCCACTCACTCCATCTCCATGGGCCCTGGGGGGCCAGCAAGAGCAGCCCGAAGCGCCGCCCGGCATGCAATGCGACAAGCAGATCGCTCGCCGTGTCGAACTCCACGGAGGCATACGCCATCTGGTCGAGCGCTTGACGCACGGCTCTTTTTTCGGGGTCATCGCTTCGCAGGAGAGCGATGGGCATCAGCTCGTTCACCCGGCAGGTGTCCAACTCGCCGACCGGCTCAGGGGGTGGGGGAAACGGGTCGCCGCTTCGGCGTCATGCGAAGGGGCGGTGATCGGGTCGACCACCCGCAGCGGCGGCCAGATCATTTCGGCAGGTACGGAGGGGCGGGCGGACAACGAGGTAGGACTGGTGTGGATCATGGCCGATTGAAATCAATTCGAGAGACGCGGAGATAGCAACTCCGTTAGCGCACAGAGAAAGCGATAGACAACAAAAGATAACAAAGACAACAATCGGTAGCTAATACAAAAAAATCTCTTGCTTGTACACATCTGCTCAATGGCTTTTTTGGTCAATTGGCCAAAATTCAGAATCCCGCCGATTGCCAGCAGACAAAAAAACCAGATTTTGTGCATTAGTTGTCATGATTCTGCGGATTGATAGTGGAAATAAGATCCAGCGGCTATATAGATAAATGCCCAAAAGAATATCGACGTAAGGTACCTGTCACTTCTCCCTTCGCTCGTTGACTATGTGATCTTTCGTCAACTTCATTCAAATTTTGAAAAAAATGGACACGACCCCTGCTTCTAGGCTTCATCCGACTTTATTGGAGTTTGGGGAGGTAAAATCCGCTCCACGCTCCTGGTGGCGGTGCTGTTCTTTCGAGGTAGCGAAGGCAAATAATGACACTAGGCGGGAAAAAATTCGAAGAAATTGCAGGTAATGGCCAATCTGCGGAAAATTTCTTCCGGCAGCGTCCCTACCGAAATTTCTTCCAATATCCTCCCATCAATATCAATGCCTCGACATTGAACGGCGTGGACTGGATCGATGAACTGGGCTTGGAAATCGACCGTTCAGGCGAAGATTTCACTGCCTTTGTTTCAATGCCTTTTTGTCGCATTCGGTGCAACAGTTGCCCGTATTTCGTCGCGCTGCTTCCTTCAAACAGAGATCAGAATTCCATTGCAACGGCATATACGGGGAAGTTGCTGAAACAATTCGGTGTTTTTTCAGGCGCCAGGAGATTCACCACCGCAAAGTGCCGGGCCGTCTATATAGGCGGTGGAACCGCTTCCCTGCTCTCGCCGACAAACATCGAAGAAATAATAAAAGCACTCAAATCCGGATTGAATTGCGCCAGCGACATGGAAATAACGCTGGAGGGCAATCCTCACGAATTCAATCTTCCCTATTTGCTGCAGGTCAAAAAAGCGGGTGTGAACAGAATATCCATCGGCTACCAGAGCAGCGCCAATGACATCCTGAAGGATGTTCTGAACTCCCCCCACACAGCCGGCGAAGGTCTCAGTGCAGTGCACAGTTCGCTGGCTGCAGGATTCGATACGGTCAACGTCGATCTGCTCTACCGATTGCCCGGCCAGACCTTCGAGCAGTGGAAGCGCGACGTCAAAACGGTCATTTCGCTCCGCCCGGAAAACGTGACGACGTACGAATACGTGGTGCACACCAGAACCGTCACGGAGCGCCGTCTGGCGGAGGACCGCCTGCCTCCTCCGGTGATCCGCAGCGAAGCGCAGGCGTGGTACGAATGGATGAGAGGGGAAATGCAGGAGGCAGGCTATGTCGAGCCGAGAACCATACCTTCTCGAAGCCAGGGCATTGCCAGCGCTACTCCGACTACACCTACGGCCAGGGATGCGAGTTGATCGGGCTCAGGGTCAAGGCGTACAGCTACATCAATGGATACCAGGTCATGGCGCACCGGACGGTTCCGAAGTACGAGGCAGCCGTCGGGCAAGGCGGCTTTTCGATCGAGCTGACCTCCAGGAAACCGACACACCGGAATTTCATGGAGCGCCAATTGATATTCGGCTTGCGACGCGGATTGAAATTCAGCAAAAAAGCCTTCCTGGACCGGTTTGGAATTTCTGTTCAGGAAGCTTTTGAACCGACGATGGATTTTCTTCTCGCGAACGGGCTTCTTGAAGCCGATGACGAAAACATCTGGCTTACATCCCTTGGGAAAGAATGGAAAACAAATATATTGGAAGCATTTTACGATCCATTGCATCTGTGAAAATGGCGACCCCATTCATCAGCACGGCAAGCGCCCGGAAATTCGCCCTGCTCAAACAGGGATTCATCTCCAATGAAGGCATTGGCAGATCGAAGAATATCGAGGATGTCGTAAAAAGTATTGGCCTGCTTCAGCTCGACGCCGTCAATGTAGTCGAAAGAAGCCATTACCTCGTTCTCCTGAGTCGAATCGGCCACTACGAAAAAAGCAGGATCGATACGCTGATCCACCCTCGGCGCAGCTTGATCGAGCAATGGATGCACTGCGCCTCGCTCATTCCGATAGAAGACTATCAACAGCTGCTTCCAATCATCGAAGCGCGAATTGACGAACCGCTGTCCGAAAGAAAGAAAACGCAGCTTGGACCCGAACCCGAGCACGCCATCTAGGAAGTCTACGAACGAATAAAAAAAGAAGGTCTACTTCGCACTAGGGATTTCAGCCCACCATCGCAAAAATTGCGCGCGTGGTGGAACAAAAAACCTGCGAGCGTTGCTTTGGGCCGCCTTGCATATACGGGTGTAATTTCCAGTACTCAGCGCATCAATTTCGAATCCTGTTTCGATCTGACGGAAAGAGTCGTTCCTGCTGGTTTTCGAACATCGACCGGCACCCTTTCCGAGGCGTATCGCTGGATGGTCATGCGCAGCTTGGAATGCATGGGAATCGCGACCGCGCCGCACATTGCCGATTACTACCGGCAACCGCTCAAGAAAATCCGGCCGGCCATTGCCGAATTGATGGAGGAAAAGGCGATCCTCGAAGTGACGGTGGAGAACTGGCGCCACTGCGCCTACCTTCGAAAAGAAGACCTGGAGCGGGCCAATGAATTGGATTTGACCGAACCCGCGTCAAAAACTGCCCTTCTCTCTCTCTTTTTGACAACTTGATATGGCACAGGGACCGAACGCGCGAGCTTTTCGATTTCGAATTTCGAAATGAAATGTACGCCCCGATCCAGCAGCGAGACAGGGTTCACGGGTACTACGTCATGCCGATCTTGCACGCCGGCGCGCTCGTCGAGCGGGTGGATGTCAAGGTGGAAAGAAAGTCCCAAACGCTGCTCCTGAGAAAGCTCTCATTTGAAAATGGCCATTCTCCAAAAGAGATCATTCCGGCATTGATCCCTGTCTTCCAAGAATTCATGCAATTCTTGAAATGCTAGGCACTTGATCTGGATGAATCATTCGGCGCAAAAAACAAATCGATGCTCATGAAGCATTTTTCAAATCCCTAGCAGAGAGATCACAAAATGAAGAATTTTGATTTGTATTGTCAATATCGCATCGACCTTGTGCACATTGACGAGATGATCTTCAAGGGCCGCCACGGCGTCGGACTCGAGGAGCGAGCCGTCCCTCAGGATTTCAAGGTCGAAATTGTCATGGGCGTAGACATTCGACATGCCGGAACAACCGATTTCATAGAAGACACGGTCAACTATCAGATCGTCAAGGACGAGATTCAAAGAATCGTGGAGCTCGAAAGCTACGCCTTGATCGAAAAACTCGCGGAACGAATCTGGAGCAAGCTCAGCGCGGACTCTCGAATTCGCTTCGCGAAGATCAGCATCAGGAAGTTGCAAATCTGGACAAACGGAATTCCGGGAGTGACTGTGACGAGGCACACCAACAGCATCCCCGTGCAAGCATGAATCTTTCAAGAGCTGAAGGCATTCGGCGTTCGGTGTGCCTTTTCGTGGCCTTCTTCGACAATTTGGCCATTGCAATGGTCATTCCATGGCTTTCCAGCATCGCCGCACACAGTGGCGCCGAGCCGGGCCGCTGGGTTCATGTCCTCGTTGTCAACGGCGTGTTTCTGACGATTGCGCCCTTCTTTTGGGGACGACTGATTACGCCTTTGAATGCAGGCAAAGTCGCGGCCACGACGCTGATCGCAAAGGCGCTTTGCACCGCAACATTGGTATTTGCCTTCAACAGCTGGGCATGGCTCCTAGTCAATCGAGCCATCTCCGGCGCCATGTCGGGCACGACGCTGGCAACCCGCCTCTGGCTGGTGACGCGGTTTCCCGAGCGGGCATCCCGGACCCGACGCATTGCGGAGTTTTCGATGGCAGGCAGCGCAGGCATCGGGTTGAGCGCACTCCTCGCCGCACCTTTTCTTTGGCCTGAAGGAGGCGCTGTCCACGGCATCAAGCTCATGCTGATCGCCGTGGCAACTGTGCTGCTCGCAACTTCTGCACTCGCCTATCTGCTTCTCCGGAACAAACTTCGGCGGTCATCGAACCCGAAGGCTGAAGCACGGCTCCCATTGAAGAACGGTGCCTCGCAGGACATAGGCATCGCGGATGCGGTCGCAACCCTGGGCGCACATACGCTCTCCCGGGTTTGCGTGTGTGCCTACCCCAGTGTCCTGCTGCTCGTGGCCGAGCAGGACGGTCGGCTCACCGAAGCTTTTGTGGCCATGCTGATCGGGCTGCTGGCCTTCTTTGAAATTCCGGGCCAGTTTCTTGTTCCCCGACTCATCCTGAAACTCGGATACAGATCGACGGGCACCCTGTTTTCATTCCTGTGCGGCATGGGCGTCGCCATTCCGTTCGTATCGCTTTCCCCGTCGGCCGTCGCCCTCTCTGCCGCCTTGGTGGCCCTGATGGGAGGATCGCTCCAATCCGTCCTCGGCATCTATCTGACGGAGCTGAAGGCAGAGAAGATGGCGCCCTGGTTCGGGGCGAGCCAAGGCATGACGGGCGCCGCACGCACCGCGGCGCCCTTGGCTGCGAGCCTGGCGTTTTCGTTCGGAACGCAGCCGGCCTTCCTGGCGCTGGTCGTGCCCATGCTGCTGGCGCTTCTCTGCTTCGGATCCATCCAGCGCGACAGCGCCATTGCGCCCGCCAGGGGCTAGACCGCGCGTGTTCGACTGCGTGCTCAAGGACGGGTGGGTGCTCCGTGACGCGGACCTGCAAACACGAGCACAGCCCGACTGGCTAGGCATCGAGGGGGAGCACATCGTTGCGACGGGCGATGGCCCCCTGCCCGCAGGTGTCGCGGAGAAAGCCGCAAGGGTGGTCGACGCTTCCGGCTGCCTGGTGACGCCAGGTCTGATCAACGCCCACACCCATCTCTCGCAGACCTTCATGCGCGGACTCGCGGCGGACCGTTCGCTTGCGAGCTGGCTGGCCAGCGCGGTGCAACCCTTGCAGGCCGGCATGACGGCCGAAGACGTGGAGCGCGCAAGCGAGCTCGGCATCGTCGAGAACATCCGCTGCGGCGTGACGACGATCGTTCAGCACCACAAGGTCACGAGCTCGCGGGCGCACGTGGAGGCCGCGCTGCGGGCGGCCTCCGCGGTGGGCATTCGCATGGTGCTCGCGCGTGGCTGGCGGGACATTGGCGCTCGCGGGGAGAAAGTCGCCGACATCGAGGCAGAACTGCGCCACCTTGTCGGTGCGTGGCATGGCGCGGCCGCCGGCCGCCTGCGCATCGCATCGGGCCCCATGTCGCCAGCGAGTTGCTCGACCGATGCCATGAAAACGCTGTCGGCCTGCGCGCGCGACCTGGGCCTGCTCACGCACATGTATGTCGCGGAAACGACCGGCGAGGTGTTCCGCTTCATCCAGAGGGAATGCATGTCGCCCATTCGCTGGCTCGACGCCCTGGGCGCCTTGAATCCGTCGACCCAACTGGTTCACTGCGTCCACATCGACGACGCCGACCTGCGGTTGATCCAGAGAAGCGGCGCAACGGTCATTCACTGCCCCGTGAGCAACATGCGCCTGGCGTCGGGCATTGCGTCCGCGCGAAGAATCCTGGACCACGGCATTTGCCTGTGCGTCGGCACCGACGGGGCCGCATCGAACGACACGCAGGATCTGCCGGAGACGCTCAAGCAGACCGTGATGCTCTCCAACATCCAGACCGGCCAGGCGGGTGCGATCAGTCCGCAGGTTCTTCTGCGGCTTGCCACGGCATCGGCCGCGCGCGCGCCTGGCCCGAGATCGGCAAGCTGAAGCCAGGCATGAAAGCCGACATCTCGGTGTTCGACCTGCGCGGTGCACGCGCCGCACCGGCGCACAACCCGCTTGCAAGCCTGATCTACAGCTCGAGCGGCGTCAGGGCCACCCACGTGTGGATCAACGGGCGGCCTGTGCTGGACGACGGACGCATCACGACGATCGATGAACAGCGACTGCTGACCGATGCTGCGTCGCTGGCCTCGCGGCTCATGAAGCGGGCAGGCGTCTCGCGGGACTGAAGCGCCGATGCCGACCGGCTTCGACATCCTGTTGCTCACCATTCCAGTCGATCAGCCCCGTGCCGCTCCAGTGTCCGAATGAGGTGAGGTCCATCTTGGGACGCAGGATCCGATGCCACACGTCGATCATGTTCATGACCCGGATGTCGTCGAGAACCACCACCACCACGTGGGGTGCGAGATCGAGCGTGGCAAGGTTCGCAAGAACACCGGCTTCGGTGTAGCCGTCCTTGTGGCCGTCGATAAAGATCAGATCGGTCGACTCGAACAGTGCGCGATGGGGCGCAATGCCGTCGGGCGTCGAGACGTCATCCCGAACCTGCACGACGCGACCATCGGCAAAGTCCGAAGGCGTGAGCCAGGTCAGGCCGAAAGTCTCCCAGCCAAGCGGATCGAACGTGGTGATGCGACCACCCGAAGGGAGGCTCTGCAGGAGCGACAGCGTGCCCATGCCCGTGCAGGTTCCGAGCTCGATCACGCGGCGCGGGCGGAGCGTGCGAACCAGCGCATTCAAGAGACGGTAGTGCTCGCCCGGCCAGTGGTCGAAACGGCGCGGCTCCTTCGACAAGCGTTCGTCGAAAATGGAAAGCTTGGCATGCGGAACCGCTGTGCATGCGACCAGCGAGAGATCGATCAGTCGTCTGGTCGGCCGCGACGGCTCGTCGTCCATGCTCGCGATCATCGATGCCTCTCTGTGCCGCGCTGCGACCGAAGCGAATCGTTGGTGAAAAGTGTGGGGGAGGTTCATTTGCTTCATACTAGGCAAGATGAGAGTCGCCTTGTCGACTACCACTCGTAGCCGGCGCCAGCCCGAGGTTGAATTTGGTGCCGCTGACGGCGCCGCTGACCTTGTAGATCCACTTGCTGCTTTCCGAGCGCAGCGAGTAGCCGAAGGCGATGGCGCTGTACCCGGAATAGCTGCCGATGCCGACGGAGACCAGGCTCTTGCCCGGCGTCATGGCCTGCGGCGATGCTGCTCATCGCCGTCGCCATGGCCACGCCCGAGTAGGCGATGCGGGCCACATCGCGCACCTGCCCCTGCACCCCTTGCAACTGGCTCACGTTGACGGCGTCGTTCGGCAAGAGGCCCGGCGCCACATTGGAGATGCGCGTGCCCTGCGGGGCTTGGCCGTTCCCCAGCGTCATCCGGCCGTAGTTGACCGTGCCGTCCGGGTTGGTGTCGTACTGCGCGCTGCCTGCCTTGACCGCATTGGACGCGGCCTTCAGTTGCGCGATGTTGGCCGCATCGCTGTCGACAGAGCCAGCGGCCACGCCCGTGATCTGACGGTACTGGCCATTGGCCGCATCGCCCACCGACACCGCGGCCTGCGTGCTGGTGGTGGCCTTGACCGCTGCAGCCTGGTCGGACGTCGCGCTCGGCGGCACGTAGCCGGCCGCCCCTGCGGCGGTCGACGCCACCGAGCCCGAGCCCAGCGCCACGCCCCCGCTTTGCTGAACGACTGCGCCCAAGCCGATGGCGGTGCCATCAATGCCCGCACGGGCGTCAGCACCGACTGCGAGAGCATTGCTGTCGGGGGCTCCTGCGCCCCCACCTATCGGTGCAAGCCCGATCGCGCTTCTTGGCGCAAACGCAGCGAGCGGAGCCGCAAGCCCTGACGGAGGCTGCGGCAAGGCGTTGACCTTCTTGTCGATCTTTTTCAAATCGTCCGACAGAGATTCGGTGATGGTCTTGACCTGCAAGACATTGATCGCGTCCTGGTCCGCGCTGCCCGGGGCCACGCCTGTGATCTGGCGGCCACCTACATTCACTTCACCCTTCGAACTCTGTCCGCCCGCCAGGGCAAAAGCCGCATAGCTGGTCAGAGCACCCACGTTGGCCACGGAGCCCGCTCCCAGCGCCACGCTGTTGGGCATGTGGGTCTGGGCGCCTCGTCCGATCGCCACGCTGTCGGCACCGTTCGACGTCGCCCCCTGCCCGATCGCCACACTGTCGGCACCAATCGCCTGGCTGTCCGCCCCCGTGCTGTTGGCGTGGAAGTATTTCGTGCCCGTGTTGTAGATCGAGCTCACGGATGTGCTCAGGCTGCCCAGGTTGCCGTTCGTCGTACTCAGCCCCGTGGACAGGCTGCCGACGCCGTTCACAGCGGTGCTCAGAGTGGTCGAGGTCGAGGTCGACAGACTGCCGATGCTGCTTGTCGCGGCACCGAGCCCCGTCGACAGCGACGAAGCAGTTGTTGAAAGCTGACTGACGTTCACCGCATCCGTGGGCGCCCCCCTGCAGCAACGTTGGTGAGTCTTCGCTCATGACCACTCGACCCTATCGATACTTCGCCGACAGGCGTTTTACCGGCAATGGCAGCGCTCGCAAATGGCGTATAGACAGATTTCTTTTCCAGCTCCTTCAGCGATATCTCTGTTGCGCTCCCCGCACCAAGGGCAACGCTATTTGTGTACCGCGCTTGTGCCAAGCTACCAACGGCGACTGTTGAATCCCCCGTCGCCTTGGCGAGATTGCCCACTGCGGATGCACGCTCCCCCTTGGCGACGGAATCGTCACCCGCCGCAATGGAATACGAGCCAATGGATTTGGCATGGGCCCCAATTGCGGATGCACTCCTTCCGTCGGCAATGGACACAGCGCCCAATGCGGTAGCCAGCAATCCAGTGGCATTGGCATACACACCCAACGCGGATGCATTTTTTCCGTTGGCGATGGCATTGCCCCCCAGTGCGGTGGCCGCCACTCCGGTGGCATTGGAGAGCGTACCCATTGCGTATGCCCCGGCCCCATTGACTGTGGCGTTGTTACCCATCGCCACCGCTTGCCTCTCGTCGGCTTTGGTGCCCGCACCCATTGCGAGTGAGTAGTTCCCGTTGGCGACGGAACCCAACCCCATTGCGACGGCATATTTTCCGATCGCGTTCGCATTCGGCCCGACCGCCACGCTGTCGACACCGAGCACCCGGCTGTCGGGCCTGATCGAACTGGCGTGAAAGTATCTGATGCCGTCGCTGTTGATGCGGTCGATCGCATTCCCGACGCTGTGGGCCGTCGAAGAGCTGCCGTCAGCGTTGTATGTCGTGTACGAGGGCGGGCCTACGTTCCTGTCGCGGGCTTGTAGGCGGCGCCACCACCCAGGCCTGCGGCCGTGCTAGTGCCCAGTGCCGAGAGCTGTTGCACATTGACCGCATCTTGCGAATCGACGCCGGGAGCAAGGTCGGTAATCCGATTGCTCGACATGCTGGCGTTTGAATTGAATCGGGTCGGCCCATTGATTAGAACTTTTTTACCAATCAATTGCAAAGTCCCGTCCCCAAAACCCGCAATAGACGCTCCTCCACCGGGATTTTCACCGTTGTCTTCGGCTGCAGTCGAAAGCCCAAAACGCATTTCCTTTGAGTTGCTTGTAGTGCAATCGACTGAACTCGTCGACAGATAGCCGAAAGCGCTACCGTCCATCTGTTTCACACCAAGGACCGTCACAGGCGATTTTTGATCCGGGCACAGCACCAATCCTCCCCCTAATCTCTTTACGCTCGGAGCGGCATAAGCCCGGCCACCTAGCAAAAAGACCGGAAGCGCCAACGAAATACTGGCCACCAGCACCCGTACAAGATTCGGATTGCCCCCGACGCTCGACGCATTGCGCGCACGTTTGACGCCACTGTTGCGTTTTCCCCGCGCCGAAGTGTTTTCCGCCGTGGCCACCTAGGCCCCGAGGGTTTCGTTATAGATAGTTTTATGACTTTTGTTCATAAATCCTCCGCAAGTTAAAGCCCTGTAAGGGTTTTTTGTTTACTCACAGCGACAATGGCCGCCATGCAGCGCGGCTTTCACCGCAAAAAGACTGGCAAGTCACAAGCCGAACTTTGCGGACCCCTGCCGCGTACGAACGTGACTATTCCGACGCCGACAATGCGTCACAAATTAATTGTCGTGCCTTTGTGTTTTGCGCAGATCCGGTGAATGCGGGAGGTAGTTGCAATGGCAGGACCATTGCGCACCGTCACCCGCTAATCAGAGTCCGCAGGCGCAATCGCGAGAGTCGATACAAGCCCGCTCAAGCCAGGCTTGATCGTTTCTTCAGTGCTCGTTGCTTTTGTTGCTGCCGCCGGAGGTGCTCGCACCCTGTCGACCATGCCACCGAAAATCTTTCGCACAACGATTTGCCCGGCACAGAACATCCGGGGTGCATCACTCGCAATCAATTCGCTCGGCGGAATCAGGTTCCAGATAAAATCCGTCATGTACCAGCCATCTCCAAAGGAATAAAGCTGAAGGAGTTCAGCCCCATGCCTACGAGAATAGAGAGGTCCTCCATGCAGGTCGATACAGTTGGAAGGCATTTCACAAGTGAATACTCTTCATCAATCCTCTTTTAAACCGTATGCGATAGAGAGCATCCACGGGTTCAATGCATTCGTTTATGCGGCGGAGCAGCAGAGTTATGTCGCAGCGGGTCGGATCCTGGGAATTTCTCCTTCCGCGGTTTCCAAGACCATATCGCGCCTGGAAGCGCGATATGGCGTGCGCTTGCTCAATCGCACCACGCGCAGCATTGGCATGACCGAGGAGGGAACGGCGTTTTACTAAATGTGCAAACGCATACTCGGCGACATCGCCGAGGCAGAATCTTTCATGCGACAAGGCGCAGAAAAACCCAGGGGCCGATTGAGAGTGAGTGTTCCCCAGGTCTTCGGGCGGTATTTGCTCCTGCCCATCCTTTCAGAATTTTCAGACCGATTTCCGGATATTGATCTGGACGTCGAATTCGACGACCAGGTGGTCAACCTCATTGCCATGGGTTTCGACATCGCCGTGCGAACGGGCGATCTCGCGGACAACCGCTTGGTTGCCCGTCGAATTGGGGAGCAGCATTTCGTTATTTGCGGAAATACCGACTATCTGAACCGGCATGGCATTCCCCGGATTCCCGCCGATCTCGACGCGCACGCCTGCATCCATTTCAAATACCCGTCCAGCGGTCGGCTGGCCCCATGGTCGTTTGCAGACACGCCCATCACGCCGCGGATTTCCAAGGGCCTGGTGTTCAAAAGCACCGAGGCCGGTCTTTGGGCCGCTTCGAACGGCCTCGGGCTCGGCCCACCTGCCGCACTACATGGTCTGGGCGCAGATTGCCGCCGGCGAGCTGCAACCGGTGTTGGCGGAGTTCATGGCGCCGTTCGGTTCGCTCTGGCTGGTGTGGCCTTCCAACCGCCAGCTGTCGCCAAGGGTTCGGGCCTTCACCGATTTCGTGATCGAGAAGCTTCAAGCGATGATCGGGGCCTCCAGCAGTGTGGACGCCATTCACAGCCGCGATGGGTGACGCAGCCAATCGGCAGGCGTGAAAACGGTGGTGACCTCCCACAATGGGCCGATCCCTTCGCACCCCATGACGAACTCACCCCCACCCTCCCTGCAAG
>CAMATD010000122.1 GCA_945860785.1 Variovorax sp. YR752
CCTCGCGCATTTCGATGCCGGCTTCATCGGCGGCTACCGGCGCGTGAACCAGCTGTTCGCGCGCAAGCTGATGCCGCTGTTGAAAGACGACGACATCATCTGGATCCACGACTACCACCTGATGCCGCTCGCGGCCGAGCTGCGGGCCATGGGCTGCAAGCAGCGCATCGGCTTCTTCCTGCACATTCCGCTGCCGCCGCAGATCATCATCGCGGCGATTCCGCAGCACGAGTGGCTGATGCGCTCGCTGTTCGCCTACGACCTGATCGGCTTCCAGGCCCCGCAGGACGTTCAGCACTTCGAGCATTACGTGCGCAACGAGGCCCATGGCGAGTACCTGGGCAACGACATGTACCGCGCCTACGGGCAGACGGTGCGTTGCGGCGCCTTCCCGATCGGCATCGACGTCGACGAGTTCGCCGCGCTCACGCATGCCAAGGAGTCGCGCGACATGTACGAGACCATGAAGCGCGAATACTCCAGCCGCCGGCTGCTGCTGGGCATCGACCGGCTCGACTACTCCAAGGGCATTCCGCAGCGCGTGCGCGCCTTCCGCGAGCTGCTCGCCAACTACCCCGAGAACCGGCGCAGCGCCACGCTGATCCAGATCGCCTCGCCCACGCGCGAGACGGTCGATGCCTATGGCGACATCCGGCGCGAGCTCGAATCGCTCTGCGGCGCCATCAACGGCGACTACGGCGAACTCGACTGGATGCCGGTGCGCTACATCCACCGCATGGTGGCGCGCAAGCGGGTGCCGGGCCTGTGCCGCGCGGCGGCCGTCGGGCTCGTCACGCCGCTGCGCGACGGCATGAACCTGGTCGCGAAGGAATACATCGCGGCGCAGGACCCGGCCGATCCGGGCGTGCTGGTGCTGTCGCGCTTTGCCGGCGCGGCGGAGCAGCTGAAAGAGGCACTGCTGGTGAACCCGTACGACACGCACGGCACGGCCGAGACGGTGCAGCAGGCGCTGCAGATGCCACTGGAAGAGCGGCGCGAGCGGCACCAGAAGCTGCTGGCGCGCATCCGCGAGCAGGACATCCACTGGTGGCGGCGCAGCTTCCTGGACGCCTTGCGCGAGGCAGCGAGCGAGCGCTGAAGTGTTGGTTCGGGGCGCGATCACGCCGACGGTGTGATCGTTCAGAGCACTGGTTGATCGGCCGCAAACCAGCAGCGTGCCCTCGTGCACAGGACAAAGGCGCCCCCTACCAACCAGTGAGCAGACGCACGAAGCGCATCACCGGCCGGACCTCGGAATACGCCGCAGCCGACGCCGGTGACGCCATCGGCGCATGAACCCGCAGGTGCACCGGCGTCAGCGCCGACACCTCGATCCAGCCCCCGCGCTCCAGGCGATGCACGTCGCCCTCGTCCAGCACCGCTTCCGCCATGAACACCGTGTCGCCGAACCAGCCGGGCGGCGACACCACGCGCACCCGGCCCTCGGCCACCTGCAGCCAGGCGCCGGCATCGACGGCGGTGCGCAGGGACTGGCCAGGCTCCAGGACGATGGAGTCGGGTGCTTGGGACAGGGTGGTGATCATGGCGGGCCTCGGGAGTGGGTGAAAAGCGGTTGGCGAGTACGAATCGTAGAAATTCGGCCGCTCAAAAAACAGGCACACGCACAGGCTATTCGCACCGGAACAGCCACCGGCCCGGGGCATCTGTTATGGTCGTTTTCCCGCGCAACTGCATCTGTTTTCGGATGCGCGATCGGGGGAACATCGACACCATGGACTCGCTACCGCTCTACCGGCAACTCGCAGCGCACTATGTGGATGCGATCCACACCGGCTCGCTCAAGCAGGGAGACACGCTGCCGTCGCTCCGCAGCCTGATGCGCCTGCACGAGATCAGCCTTTCGACCGCGCTGCAGGTCTGCCGCGCGATGGAGAGCGACGGCTGGGTCGAGGCCCGTGACCGCTCGGGCTACTTCGTGCGCCGACCCCAGCGCCTGGCTATCGCGCCGATGGAGGAGCCGGTGGCCGACGTGCCGCCGGACCCGGCGCAGTTCGTCAGCATGCGCGCGCGCATGGCCAACTTCATGGCGCGCGGGCGGCACACCGGCGTGAAGCTCAACTTCGCGATCGCACGCGCCGCCCCCGAGCTGTACCCGGCCGAAGCGCTGCGCAACACCATGACGCGCGCGCTGCGCCAGCGGCCCGAGCTGCTGACGACCGCCTCCTCGCAGAAGGGCCATCTGCAGTTCCGCGAGGCCCTGGCGCAACGCAGCCTGCGCATCGGCATGACAGTGTCGCCCGACGAGGTGCTCGTCACCGACGGCTGCATCGAAGCCCTGAACCTTGCGCTGCGCGCGATCGGGAAGCCGGGCGACACGGTGGCCGTGGAGTCGCCCACCTTCTACGGCCTGCTGCAGGTGCTCGAAAGCCTGGGGATGCGGGCGCTCGAGATTCCGACCAGCCCGCAGACCGGCATCTCCCTCGAAGCGCTCGACCTCGCCATCCACACCTACGACGACATCAAGGCCGTGGTGGTGGTGCCGCACTTGCAGAATCCGATCGGCAGCGTGATGCCCGACGCCCACAAGCAGCGGCTGGTGCACCTGTGCGAAAGCCACGGCATCGCGCTGGTCGAGGACGACACCTACAGCGACCTGGTGGAGACGGATGTGCCGCTGCGCGCCGTCAAGTCATGGGACCGCACGGGCAACGTGATCTATTGCGCCTCGCTGCACAAGGTGCTCGCGCCGGGCTTGCGGCTGGGCTGGATCACCGCGGGACGCTGGCATGCGCAGGTGGAAATGCTCAAGTACGCGCAGACGCGCAACAACGAGGCGCTGGCGCAGATCGCCGCGGGCGAGTTCATCGCGGGCGGCCGCTACGACCGGCACCTGCGCCGCCTGCGCGAGCACCTGCACACGCAGCGCGAGCAGACCGCGGACGCCATCGCGAGCTACTTTCCGGTCGGCACGCGGTTGAACCTGCCGCGGGGCGGTCTGCAGCTGTGGGTCGAGCTGCCCGAGCGGCTGTCGTCGGTCACGGTGTTCGACGCCGTGTTGCGCGAACAGATGCTGGTGGCGCCGGGCGCGCAGTTCTCGAACTCGGGGCGCTTCGACAACTACCTGCGCATCAACTGCGGCTGGCCGTATTCGAAGGCCGTCGATGCAGGGCTGCGGCGGCTCGGCGAGATCGTGTCGGACGCCAGCGGGGCGCCGCCGGCGGCGGGCCGGTAGCGGCCGCGCTGTTCTAGGCCATATAGAAGACCACGGCGTCGCGCGGCGGCGGCGGCGAAGAAGCGCTGGACGCCTTCCATGAATTCCTGCAGCGCCTCGACGTCTTCCAGCCAGACCTTGGCCCAGTAGAGTTCGGAAAACCTGGCCGGCTCGCTCGCAAACAGGCGCACCAGTTCCGGCACGTTCCGGTGCGCAAGGCGCGCGGCGCTGCGCTCGACATGGCTGGCCGTCAGGTAGTGCAGCCCAGCCCGTCGGTGCCGTCCAGCGCTTCGCCGTCCACGGCTTCGGGCAGCAGAGTCTGCACCACGTCCCAGGCCTGCTCCACGGTTTCGCTGGCCGTCGGGCCGCCCTGGAGGGCGGGCCTGTGGATCAGGTCCGACACCGTGGTGGGATCGATGACCAGCCCGCGCAGGCGGTAGCGGTCGATCGCATAGAAGGCGCCGCCCACGCTCATGTGGGGCTTCGCTCCACGCGTGCGGCGCGCGCGACCGCGGCCAGCGTGCCGCCCACGCCGTCGACGTTGCGCTGCGCATTGGCGATGTTGCCGAGGTGGTCGGGCGCGCAGATCTGGTTGAGCAGCAGCGTGCGCTTGAAGTGCACCAGCGCCTGGCGCAGGTCGCCCAGCTCCTGCGCGATCATTCCGAGCTCGTTGTGGGCGTTGGCGGCAATCGACGAGATGCCCCTGCAGCTGCGCTCCTGGATGGCCAGCGAGCGCTCATACAGGGGCTTGGCCCTGGCAAAGTTGCGGCGCGCCATGAACAGGTCTCCGTAGTTGTTCAGCATGCTGGCGTGCAGGTCGGCATCGGCGCCCTCGGCCGCGAGCTTGTCCAGGTGCACCACCGCCCGCGCATAGCAGAGCTCGGCCTTCTGGGCCTGCCCGGTGTCCGCATAGAGGAAGGCCAGGTTGTTGAAGGCGCGCACCACGGCGTTGGTCGACGCGCCCTTGCTTGCGGCGATCGCCATGGCGATGGTCTGCGTGTAGAGCGCCTCCGCCTCGCCGTGCCGGCCGGTGGCGGCATGCACCAGGGCCAGCGTGTTGGTCGGGCCGAGCCGCCAGTCGTCCTCCAGGCCCAGTTCGCCGATCATGGCGAGGCACTCGTTCAGCGTGGCGATGGCCTTGTCGTGCGACTTCATCTGGCGGCGGATCTCGGCCAGGTTCACGAGGTGGAAGACCACCGCCTGGCCCGGCCCCGCGAACAGCCGTCGGCTGGTTTCGACGGCCTCGGCGCACAGCGGCTCGGCGCGCTCCAGGTCACCCTGCTCGAAGGCCTCCATGTACCGCTTCTCCTGCGCCTGCAGCAGGGCCTGCAGCTCGGGGTCGTCTTCAGGGCGGGCGGAGCCGCCCGGCAACGCGGCCTGGGTGGCCTGCGCCGCGCGGTACTCGCCGGTTTCGGCATACACCATGGAGAGCGCCTTGCGGATGGTCTGCAGGTCGTCCGCCGGCAGGTCGATCTGCCGGGCGATGGCCAGGCTTTCTTCGAGGCTCGCCTTGGCCTTGTCGAAGGCCTTGAACCGGTAGCAGGCCTGGCCGTACATGCAGAGCGACATCGCGAGGTTTTCGTGCGGGCCCTTGAAGATCCGGCGTGCGCGGGCCACGATCTGCTCGCCCAGGGCCACGGCCTTTTCCCATTCCTCTGCCTTGGCGGCGGCCACGAAGCGCTCGCGCAGCTTGCCGGCCTCGTCGAGTGCGGCCAGGTCGTAATCCTTTGCCATCGGGGAGCGTGCACCCCTGCGGCGTACCCCGTCCTCGCTCTTCATGCGCACATGGATCCAGTAGATGTCCACCAGCAGCCAGAGTCCGAGGAGGCCCAGGCAAAACCGCGCTGGCGGCAGGCCACTCGTTCCGACGAGCAACAGCAGCAGCTGCGCCGCGCCGCTCAGGTAGTGCCGCAGGTAGAAGCGGTGGGCTCCCAGGAATCCACCCACCAGCAGCAGCAGGTAGGCAAAGGATTGGCGGCGAGGGGAGGGCATGCTCGTGGATCGCCGGGGGTGGTTTGCGAAGCTTCTCAGTCCAGCAAGGCCAAGGCGGCGTAGTCGCCGACCTTTTCGCCGAGCCCCGCGGGCACCAGCAGCACGCCGCGCGTGAGCGGCGGCAGCTTGCCATCGACATGTGCCTGCAGCCGCGGCAGCAGGAAATCGCGGTGGTGCCAGAACACGCTGCCGCCCAGGCTGATGCGCTGCAGGTCGAGTGTGGCGATCAGATTGTAGAGTATGCGGCCCATCACGCGGCACAGCGCATCGACGATTTCGAGCGAATGCGGCTCGCCGGCAGCGGCCGAGCTGAACAGATCGGCCGCTGGCTGGCCAAAGCGCCGCGCGATGGAGTTGCCGGCGATCAGGCCCTTCACGTCGCCGACGTTGCCGCAGCCGCAGAGCGCGCCGCTGGCATCGTCGACCACGAAGCTGTGGCCCGCATGGCCGGCGTTGCCGTTCTTGCCGCGCAGCGCACGGCCGTCGACGCACAGGCCGACGCCGACGCCGGTGCTCCAGGTCACGTAGGCGCAATGGTCCATGCCCTTCAGGGCGCCCCAGTGGCGTTCGGCCTCGAGCCCGGCGACCGCGTCGTTCTCGACCCGCACGCTGCCGAAGCGTTTCGCCAGCGGCGCCTCGATCAGGGCCGTCATCCAGGTGTTGGGCAGGCCGCGCGCCGGGCCGGCGATGCCGCCGCAGATGTTGGGCGTGGCCAGCTCGAGCATGCCGTCGTGCAGTTCGAAGGGCCCGGCCGACGACACGCCCACGCGGTCGATGGTGGCGGCGTCGACGCCCTGCTCGGCGCAGACCTCGTCGATCATCCGCATGATCTGCACGGCCACGGCGTCGTTGTCGCCGGTCTTGGCGGTCGGCTCGCTGCGGCGGCCGATCAACGGCGCATCGCTCGCAGCGGAAAGGCTCACGGCCACCTTGGTGCCGCCGATGTCAACGCAGGCTCTCATTGCAGGGGTTCTTCTCTCAGGTCAAAGGCTCTGTTGTCGCTACAGCAGGCGGGCGACCAGCGCCGCGATCATGCTGAGCAACACGGTGCTCGCAATCGGCAGCTGCCAGTCGCGGCCGAAGGCGCGAAACTCGAAATCGCCGGGCAGCCGTCCGAAGCCGAAACGGCGCAGCCAAGCGGTCAGCCCGCTCATGAGCACCAGTGCAAGGACGACGATCAGCCAGCGGAACATGGTGACATGTCTAGGCGGCAAGGATCGCCATGGCTTGCCGATGGAGTTCGGGCGTTGCAGCCGCAATCACCCGGCCGTCGGACTTCAGGCCCAGCGGCTGGCCCTGCCAGTCGGTGATGACGCCGCCCGCGGCCTCGATCAGGCCGGCGGGGCCGAGGTAGTCGTAGGGCTGCAGGCCGGTCTCGACCACGAGGTCGATGGTGCCGCCGGCCAGCTGCGCGTAGCCGTAGCAGTCGCCGCCGAAACGGCGCATCGCGCACTGGCGGCTGAGCCTGTCGAAGGCCTGCCAGTCGGCCGGCGCAAAGATGTCGGGCGAGGTGGTGACGATGCGCGCCTTGGCCACTTCGGTGCACTGGCTCACGCGCACCGGCTGGCCGTCGCGCGTGGCGCCCTTGCCGGCCTGGCCGATCCAGCGCTCTTTCAGCACCGGCATGTCGATCACGCCGAGCACCACGCGGGTGCCTTGCAGCACGCCGATCAGCGTGCCCCAGAGCGGCGAGCCGGTGATGAAGCTGCGCGTGCCGTCGATCGGGTCGAGCACCCAGATGCGATCGGCGTCGAGCCGCTCGGGGCCATGCTCCTCGCCGTAGATGCCGTCTGCCGACACGCGGGCGCCGAGGATGTCGCGCATGGCCGTCTCGGCCGCGCGGTCGGCCAGCGTGACGGGGCTTTCGTCGGCCTTGGTGATGATGTCGAGCGGCGTGCGGAAGTAGTGCATCGACTGTGCGGCAGCGGCATCGGCCAGCGCTTCGGCAATCAGCGACAGATCGGGGGTGGAAGAGCTCATGAAAGGGTGAACGCGTGCCAAAACCTGAGATTAGACCCGAGCCGGCGCCGGTTTGACACGACAAGGGCTGCCGTCCTAGCATGGCTCGAAAATTGCCAAGGACAGAACACATGGCCTCCTTCAGATTCTGGCGCGCGGCGCTGCTCACCCTGCTGCTCGGCGCTTCGGCCCTCCTGGCCCAGGCCACCCCCTCCGCCGTCGAGGAGAAGCTGATCGACACGCTGATCCTGCGTGTGTCGAAGATGGACGCGATGGTGTTCCTGCGCAACGGCAACGAATACAACGCCGCCGATGCCGCCAAGCACATGCAGGCGAAGTACGACTACTTCAAAAAGGAACTGGTCACGGCCGAGGACTTCATCGACCGCTGCGCCTCGCGCTCCGAAATGACCGGGCAGGCCTACAAGGTGAAGCTCACCAATGGCGCGGTGAGGGACGCCAACGAGTTCCTGAACAGCGAGCTGCGCGCGCTGCGGCAGCAGGCGAGGAAGGCGAGCGGCTGAGGGCCTGTCGACGATCCCGTGCAGATGGCTGTCGGGTGAGGTGCTCGGCCCGTTCGGGGGTGCGTGCACAGGACACCGGGTGCTCCCCTCCGCGAATGTCCCCCGCTTCGCTCCTCCTTTATTTCGCTGCGGGGAACACCCGGTGCCCTGTGCACGAGGGCACGCTGTGGTTGCGGCCGATCAACCAGTGCTCTGAGAGCAATCAATCAACGCTGCTGGCCCCAGCGCCGCACGGTGAGGCGCTCCAGCGTCTTGAAGCCCAGGCTCTCCACCAGCAGGCCGATCAGCACCACCATCGCGAGGCCCGCGAACACGCGGTCGGTGTAGAGCTCGTTGCGGTTCTGGAAGATGTACCAGCCCAGGCCACCCTTTCCCGACGAAGCACCGAACACCAGCTCGGCCGCGATCAGCGTGCGCCAGGCGAAGGCCCAGCCGATCTTGAGCCCCGAAAGAATCGACGGCAGCGCGGCCGGCACCAGGATCTGCAGCACGTAGCGCAGGCCCTTGAGGCCGTAGTTACGCCCCGCCATCCGCAAGGTTTCAGGTACGCCCTGGAAACCCGCATAGGTGTTGAGGGCCAGCGGCCACAGCACCGAATGGATCAGCACGAACACCAGGCTGCCGCGGCCGAGGCCGAACCACAGCAAGGCGAGCGGCAACAGCGCGATGGCGGGCAGCGGGTTGAACATGGAGGTCAGCGTGTCCAGCAGGTCGCGGCCGATCTGCGTGGACACCGCGAGCGTCGTGAGCGCAAAGGCCAGCAGCACGCCGGCCAGGTAGCCCTGCAGCAGCACGGCCAGCGAGATGCGCACCTTCTCGATCAGCTCGCCGCTGGCCAGCCCTTCGACCAGCGCACGCGCGGTGGCGGTGAAGGTGGGCAGCAGCAGGTCGTTGTCCTGCCAGCGGGCCGCGAGTTCCCAGAGCAGCGCGATGACGATCAGGATCAGGCCCTTGCGAACGCCGGCCTGCGCCCAGATGCGGGCCGGCAGAGGCAGCGTTCGTTCGAGCGGGACTTCGGTGAAGGGCTCGAGCGTGCGCTCGTATTCGGGGCGGATGGGAGGTGTGAGGGTGCTCATCGGTTTTTGCTCCTTCCCCCTCTGGGGGAAGGTTGGGGTGGGGGCAGGCAGAGCGCTCGATGGATGCGCCGCGTGCCCCCACCCCGGCCCTCCCCCGGAAGGGGAGGGAGAAAGACAGGGCTCATGGCACGGCCACCGCTTCCGGTTCTTCTTCGAACAGCATGTCGTGGATGCGTTGTGCGGTGCTTTGGAACTCAGCGCCGCCGTGGCTTGCGAGCGAGAAGCCGTGGCTGTTGACCTCGGCGCGCATGCGCCCCGGATGCGGCGACAGCAACGCGACGCGGTTGCCCACCACCAGCGCTTCCTCGATGGAATGCGTGACGAAGAGCAGCGTGAAGCGCACCTCGTCCCACAGCTCGAGCAGTTCCTGCTGCATCTTGCGGCGCGTGAGCGCGTCGAGCGCGGCGAAGGGTTCGTCCATCAACAGCACGCGCGGCTGCATCGCGAGCGCGCGCGCAATGGCCACGCGCTGCTTCATGCCGCCCGAAAGCTGATGCGGATGCACATCGGCGAACTTGGCAAGGCCGACCTTGTCGAGGTAATGCAGCGCGCGCTCAGCCGCTTCCTTCTTGCCGAGCGTGCGCGACGCGAGCAGCGGAAACATCACGTTCTGCTTCACGGTCTTCCAGGGCGGCAGCTGGTCGAACTCCTGGAATACGACGATGCGGTCGGGGTCGGGGTGCGTCACGCGCTGGCCGTCGAGGCGGATCTCGCCTTCGACCGGCGGGATGAAACCGCCGACAGCCTTCAGCAGCGTGGACTTGCCGCAGCCCGAAGGGCCGAGCAGCACGAAGCGGTCGGCCGCGTGGACGTCGAAGCTCACACGATGCGTGGCGCGGACGACGCGTTCGGGGGTGCGGTATTCGAGGCTGACGTTGTCGACCTGCAGCAGCGGCGCAATGTCTTGTCCCCTCTCCCTCTCCCGCTCCCGATGGGAGAGGGAGTCAATCCCGGAAGGCAAGGCGGCCGCGGTACTCACTCAATTCCCCGACGAATTCTGCGCATCGTCGAAGAAGTAATCCTTCACCGAAGCCGGCTTGTTCTTGATCGCTCCCACCCGATGCATGAACTCCGCCAGTCCGTAGGTGTTCTGCGGCGTGGTCTCTTGAACTGCACTTCGGGGTTCTTGATGATCTTCAGCAGCAGCTCGCGGTCGAGCTTCGCGTTGCTCACCTTCAGGTAGATGTCCGCCGCCTTCTCCAGATTGGCCGTGACGAACTTCGCCGCCTCGTCGAGCGCATCGACAAACGCCTTGTAGGTCTTCGGGTTTTCGTTGCGGAATTTTTCGGTCGCATAGAGCACCGTGGCCGAAGCCGGCCCGCCGAGCACCTGGTACGAATTGAGCACGATGTGCGCATTCGGATTGCCGGCCAGCTCCTGTTCCTGGAACGGCGGATTGCCGAAATGGCCCGTGATCTCGGTGCCGCCCTTGATGATGGCCGCGGCCGCATCGGGGTGCGGTATGGCCACGCTGATCTTGTCGAGCCGGTTGAATTCCTTGTCGCCCCAGAGCTTGGCCGAGGCAAACTGCAGCACGCGCGACTGCACCGACACGCCCACTGCCGGCAGCGCGATGCGGTCCTTCTCGGTGAAGTCGGCAATCGTCTTCACGTTCGGGTTGTTGCTCACCAGGTAGTACGGGAAGTTGCCGAGCGAGGCCACGCCCTTCACGTTCTGCTTGCCCTTGGTGCGGTCCCACAGCGTGAGCAGCGGGCCGACACCGGCGCCCGCGATTTCGATGTTGCCGGAGAGCAGCGCGTCGTTCACCGCCGAGCCACCCGAGAGCTTGACCCACTCGACCTTGGCATCGACGCCTGCAGCCTTCGCGTGCTTCTCGATCAGCTTCTGTTCCTGCGCCACGTTGAGCAGCAGGTAGACGATGCCGAACTGCTCGGCGATACGGATCTGCCCCTCGGCGTGCGCGGCGAGGCTGCCGGCGAGAAGGCCGAGGCCGGCGAGAAGGCCGAGGCCGGCGAGAAGGCCGAGGCCGGTGACGAATGCAGCGGCCTTGCGTGTGAAGCGGTTCATGGAAAGCGGTCCGGGAAAAAGAAAAATCAGAAAGGCGTGTCGCCGACGATGGTGGTGCGGTTGAGGCGGCGGCGCAGGTGATCGGGCGTACCGGCCGCGAGGTGCATCAGCGAGCGGTTGTCCCAGAACACCAGGTCGTGCGGCGCCCATTGGTGGCGGTACACGAATTCGGGCTTCACGCTCTGTGCGAACAACTCGGCCAGCAACGCATCGCTTTCTTCCTGCGGCAGGCCGACGATGCGGGTCGTGAAATGCTCGCTGACGAACAGCGCCTTGCGGCCGGTTTCGGGATGCGTGCGCACCACCGGCTGCACGGCAGGCGCGACCTGGTCGATCTGCGCCTGCGAGAGCTTGGGCCGCCACGGGTTCTTGGCGCGCAGCTCTTCGTACTTGGCGAGGTAGCTGTGCTCGGCCTTGAGCGGCAGGATGCGCTGCTGCAACGCGGGGCTCAGCGATTCCCATGCGAGGTGCTGGTCGGCGAACAGCGTGTCGCCGCCTTCGCTCGGCAGCTCCTGCGCATGCAGCAAGGAGCCGAGGCTGGGCTTGGGCTGTACGAGATGTCCGAATGCCAGTAGACGCCCGCATCGCCCAGCCCGATGGGCTCGCCGTTCTCCTTGATGTTGGAGACGATCAGGATCTCGGGGTGGTTCTTGAGCTGGAACTGGTGCAGCACATGGATTTCGAGCGGGCCGAAGCGGCGACTGAATTCGATGTGCTCGGCGGGAGTGATCTGCTGGTCGCGGAACACCACGACGTGATGGTCGAGGTGCGCGCGGTGGATGCGCGCGAAGTCGGCGTCGTTGATCGGCCTGGAGATGTCGAGGCCGACGATTTCGGCGCCGACCGGTGCGTCGAAGGGGCGCACTTCGAAGTGCTGTGCGGCAGCTTCGGGGAAAAGAACGGCAGTCATGCTGCGAATGTAGGGGCCGGTGCGCCGTTCTCCAACGAACTCTTCGTTGCTAGCTTATGACCTGCCCCGCTAGGACCGGGCTCACAGCGTGTGGCTTCGGTCGCCCTCGGCAAATCCCATCGCATCCCAGGGCTCGCCGACCGCGAAACCCACCACCTTGAACAACTCGCCCATCTCGTGCTCGTGGATCAGCCGCGCCGCCATCGCCCGCTCGGCGGTCGTGCCTTGCTCCATCTTCGATAGCAAGCCGCAGTTCAGCAGAAAGCGCGCCTGGCTGGTGTAGCCCAGCACCTCGAACCCCGCGTTCTGGCCCGCGAGCGCGATGCCGGTGAAATCGACGTGCGCGGTGATGTCCTTGTAGCCCACGTCGGCCAGCGGATCGCCATCGGCCTGGTGCGCGCGGTGGCACATCACCGTGCCCATGTGGCGCTGCGGGTGGTAGTACTCGCTCTCGGGGAAACCGTAGTCGATCAGGAAGGCTGCGCCTTTCTCCAGACGGTCGGCCAGCGTGGCAATGAAGGCCTGGGCCTGCGGATGGACTTCAGTGAGGTAGTCGTGCTCGCCCGGCACGTCGAGCGGCGGGCGCAGTTCGGTGGCGCGGTCGGCCCAGGTCCAACCGTCGCCCTGCGCATTGCGCACCACGCCGCGTTCGAACCACTGGCCAGCCACGCGCGCCAGCTGTTGCACCGGCATCGCATCGAGCACCTCGTTGCCGACCACCACGCCCTGCATCGCTTCGGGCAGTTCGGCCAGCCATTCGACACGGTCCGCATAACGAACCAGCGCCTGCTGCTGCCGCTCGCGCAGCGTGCCCGAGAGATCGACGATGCGGTAGCGCACGTCGCTGCGACCCATTTCGTCGAGCGCGTGCAGCAGTTGCACCGCAAGCGCGCCCGAACCGGCGCCGAATTCCCAGACCGTGTCAGTGCCCGTCTTCTCCAGCGCCTCGGCCACCTGCGCCGCGAGCGTCTGGCCGAACATCGGCGTGAGCTCAGGGGCCGTCACGAAGTCGCTGCCCGAAGAAGGCATGTGGCCGAACTTCGCCGAAGTGTTGGCGTAGTAGCCCAGCCCCGGCGCGTAGAGCGCCAGCGCCATGAAGCGATCGAAGCCGATCCACCCGCCGGCGCGCTCGACGGCGCGGGCGATCAGGTGGTCGAGGGCGGTGGGTAAACTGTTCGGGGTCTTTGTCGTCACCCCCCGATTCTCCCTCTCTCTTCTCCCGCATGAGCTCCGCGCCCCTCTCCCCAGCCCGCCGCACCGTCCTCGTCACGGGCGCCGGCCGACGGCTGGGCCGCGAGATCGCGCTGGCGCTCGCGGCGGATGGTTGGCAGGTGGCGGTGCACTACCGCCGCTCGCGGGCCGACGCCGAGAAGACCGTCACCGAATGCGCCGGCCTCTCGGGCGATGCAGCGCTGTTCGAAGCCGACCTCGAAGACGAGCAGGCCACGCGCGCGCTGCTGCCCCGCGTGGCGGCGCGCTTTCGCACCGTCGATGCCGTGGTCCACAGCGCCGCGCTCTTCGAGCACGATGACACCGCCAGCTTCAGCTATGCGCTCATGGAGCGCCATGCGCGCAGCAACACGGGCGCGGCGATTCTTCTGGCGCAGGCGCTGCACGACCACCTGGCAAGGCGCGACGCGCAGGGTGCCGTCGTCCACCTGCTCGACCAGAAGCTCTGGAACCCGAACCCCGACTTCCTGAGCTACACGCTCTCCAAGGCCGCGCTCGAAGCCGCCACGCCGATGCTCGCGCTGGCGCTCGCGCCGCGCGTGCGGGTGGTGGGCGTGGCGCCCGGCCTCACGCTGCCGAGCCATATGCTGGACGACGACAAGTTCAAGCAGTTGCACAAGCTGTCGCCGCTGGGCCGCTCCTCGACGCCGGCCGACGTGGTCGCCACGGTGAAGTTCGCGCTGGAAAACGGCTCGATCACCGGCACCACGCTGCTGGTGGACGGCGGCCAGCACCTGATGAAATTCGAGCGCGATTTCTCGCTCATGTGAGCACCATCACCATGCCTTCCTCCCATACCCACGGCCGCCAGACACTCACCTTGCTGGGCCTGCGCTTCAACGCGAATCTCGGGATCCTCGACCACGAGAAGGTCGCGCCGCAGCCGATCCAGGTCGATGCCGCACTCAGCCTGGGCCAGCAGCCGCTTCTGCCGCAGGACGACGACATCTTCCACGTGCTCGACTACGGCAAGGTGCGCCTCATCATCATCGACGAGTGCACCGCCGAGCATGTGAACTTGCTGGAGAGCCTGATCGGCAAGGTGGTGCACCGCCTGCTGCAACTGCCTGGCGTGCTGGGCGTGCGGGTGAAGATCGCCAAGCGCGAAATCTTCGACGACTGCGAGGTGGCGATCCGTATGGAAGCCGGGGAATGGTGATCCAAGGCAAATCGGGGTTCTTTCCCCCGATTTGCCTGAAGTAGCCCACCAATGAACGCCGTCTGGATCGACGAGGCGCCCGCCGACGCCACGACCGTCGCCGCGCCCACCAACTCGCTGAAGATCGAACACGAGACGCACAAGCTCGAAAAGCGCCTGTGCCGCGAGGTCGGCCGCGCGATCGTCGACTACAACATGATCGCAGAGGGCGACAAGGTCATGGTCTGCGTCTCGGGCGGGAAGGACAGCTACGCGATGCTGGACATCCTGCTCAAGCTCAAGGCCCGCGCACCGATTCACTTCGACATCGTCGCGGTCAACCTCGACCAGAAGCAGCCCGGTTTTCCCGAAGAGGTGCTGCCCAAGTTATTTGAGCGAACTCGGCGTGGCCTTCCACATCGAGAACCAGGACACCTACAGCATCGTCAAGCGCGTGATTCCCGAGGGCAAGACGACCTGCGGCCTGTGCAGCCGGTTGCGCCGCGGCATCCTGTACCGCGTGGCGGACGAGCTGGGCGCCACCAAGGTCGCGCTGGGCCACCACCGCGACGACATGCTGCAGACCTTCTTCCTCAACATGTTCTTCGCGGGCAAGCTGAAGAGCATGCCGCCCAAGCTGGTGAGCGACGACGGCAAGCACATCGTGATCCGCCCGCTCGCCTACCTGGCCGAGAAAGACCTGGTGCGCTGGGCGCAGCACCGCGAATTCCCGATCATTCCCTGCACCCTGTGCGGCAGCCAGGAGAACCTGCAGCGCAAGCAGGTCGGCGAGATGCTGCGCGAGTGGGACAGGAAGCACCCCGGCCGCGTGGAGAACATGTTTACCGCGCTGCAGAACGTGGTGCCTTCGCACCTGCTCGACGGAACGCGGCACGACTTCAAGGGTCTCAAGGCGACGGGCGTGGCCGACGACGAAGGCGACAAGGCCTTCGACACGCCCTCCTACGACTTGCTCTCCCAGGCACCTGCAGCCCTGCGCATCGTCCAGGGCTGACCCGGCTACCCAGGGGAATTTTGGGCATCTGGCCCGGAGACCCTCATGAAACGTGCGTTTTCAGCTCTTCTTTTAGTAGCAACCCTGAGCGGCTGCGCCACCTCCTGGGTGGTCGACAGCGATGTGAAGAGCTTCTCTTCGCTCGGCACCGTGCCGCCCGGCGCCACCTACCGCTTCGAGCGCCTGCCCTCGCAGCAGGCCGACACCGCCCGGCAGGAATCGCTCGAAGCGATGGCGGGCGCCGCGCTCGACAAGGTCGGCCTGCGCCGCGACGACGCCAAGCCCCAATACAGCGCGCAGATCGGCGCCCGCGTGACGGCCGGCCTCTCGCCCTGGGCCGATCCCTGGCTCTACGACGGCCCCTGGGGCTATGGCTACGGCGGCGGATACGGCTACGGCCGCCGCTGGTATGGCGCCGGCTGGTACGGTGGCCCGGCGTTCATGCCGCCGGCGGCCAACCCCTGGTACGAACGCGAAGTGAGCATCGTGCTGCGCGAGGTGGGCTCGAACCGCGTGGTCTACGAAACCCGGGCCCGCAACGACGGCCCGTACAACGCGAGCGCGGCCATCCTGCCGGTGATGTTCCAGGCCGCGCTGCAGGGTTTTCCGAACCCGCCGCAGGGCGAGCGCCGGGTGAACATCGACCTGGCGACGGCCAAGAAATAGGGCACTTCTAAAATCCCCGCATGGAAGAAGCCACCCGATTGATCGCCGTTCGCCACGGCGAAACCGCCTGGAACGTCGACACCCGCATCCAGGGCCAGATCGACATCGGTCTCAACGCCACGGGCCTCTGGCAGGCGCAGCGCGCAAGCTTGGCGCTGGCCGACGAGGGCATCGGCGTCATCTACGCCAGCGATCTGTCGCGTGCCTGGCAGACCGCGGAGGAAATCGCCAGGCCCCACGGCCTCGCGGTGCAGCCCGAGCCCCGCCTGCGCGAGCGCGCCTTCGGCCACCTCGAGGGCATGAGCTTCGCCGAGATCGAAGCCACGCTGCCCGAAGATGCCAAACGCTGGCGCGAGCGCGATCCCGAATTCGAGTCCGAGGGCGGCGAGAGCCTGCTGACCTTCCGCGATCGCATCACACAGGTGGCCTCCGAGCTGGCGGCCCGCCATCCGGGCGAACTGGTCACGCTGGTCGCGCACGGCGGCGTGATGGACGTGCTCTACCGCGCCGCCACCCGCCAGGAACTGCAGGCGCCGCGCACCTGGCAGCTCGGCAATGCGGCGATCAACCGCATGCTGTGGACGCCCGAGGGCTTCAGCCTCGTGGGCTGGAGCGACACCGCCCATCTGACGGTGGGCGACGCGCTCGACGAGATCACCAGCTAAGAGGAAGCCTCGCTTTTCGCGATGAGTTGTGCGTGATTCAGGGCGCTGTTCAGGGCGTGATCGCTCAGCACAGCGCTTGATCCGCCGGCACAACGGCAGCGCCCACTGTGCGCAGGGCACCGGGTGCTCCCCGCAGCGAAAGAAAGGAGGAG
>CAMATD010000123.1 GCA_945860785.1 Variovorax sp. YR752
CCAGGCCCAGGCCCAGGCCCAGGCCCAGGCCCAGGCCCAGGCCCAGGCCCAGGCCCAGGCCCAGGCCCAGGCCCAGGCCCAGGCCCAGGCCCAGGCCCAGGCCCAGGCGTCGGCGCTCGCACCGGCCGCGCTGCCCGGCCACTTCGATGAACTGCGCGGCCAGACCACGCCGGCGGCAACAACGCCCGTGCGGCCCGGCCCCGGTGCGGCAGCGCCCACCGCGCCGCTGCTGTACGACACTGCGGCGGAACGTCCGGTCTCGGCGCCGACGCAATCGCAGTCGCAGTCGCAGCAACAGACGTCGTCCAACGAAAAGCCGCCGCTCAGGCCCGCCTGGAACGACTTCTTCGACCAGCTCGGCCCGGGTGGCTTCAGCGACCTGCCGCGCCGCGCGGTCAGCCTCGAGCGCCAGATCCGCGACAACGGCGTCACCTACAACGTCTATGCCGACGCCAATGGCCCGCAGCGCCCCTGGTCGCTCGACCTGTTCCCGCGGATCGTCTCGCCCGAAAGCTGGAGCCAGATCGAAACCGGCGTGCTGCAGCGCGTGCGCGTGCTCGACCGCGTGATGGCCGACGTCTACGGCCCCCAGCAACTGCTGACCGAAGGCCTGCTGCCGCCGGCGCTGGTGCGCGGCCACCCGGGTTATCTGCGCGCGCTGCACGGCGTGAAGCCGCCGGGCGACACCTGGCTGCACATCGCGGCTTCGACCTCGCACGCGGCCCCGACGGCAACTGGTGGGTGGTGTCGCAGCGCACCCAGGCGCCTTCGGGCCTGGGCTACCTGCTCGAGAACCGGCTGGCCATCACGCGGCAGTTTCCGCAGGCCTTCGAGGCCCTGCAGGTGCAGCGCCTTGCCGCCACCTACAGCGCCATGATGGACGGCCTGCAGCGCATGTGCCCGGCCGGCGTGCCGCCCCACATCGCGCTGCTCACCCCCGGCCCCTACAACGAGACCTACTTCGAGCACGCCTACCTCGCGCGCTATCTCGGCGTGACGCTGGTCGAGGGCAGCGACCTCACGGTGCGCGACCAGCGGCTCTACCTCAAGACGCTGCAGGGCCTGCGGCCGGTGCACGGCCTCATCAAGCGACTCGACGACCAGTTTCTCGACCCGCTGGAGCTGCGCCCCGACTCCACGCTCGGCGTGCCGGGCCTGCTGCAGGCCATTCGCGCCGGCAACGTGCTGGTGGCCAACATGCCGGGCTCGGCCTTTCTCGAATCGCCCGCGCTGCTCGGCTTTCTGCCGGGCCTCGCGCGCCGCCTGATCGGCGAAAAGCTCAAGCTGCCGGCACTGCCCACGTGGTGGTGCGGCGAACGCGCCGCGCTCGAAGCGGTGCTGCCGCAGCTCGGTGACTGCGCCATCAAGCCCACCTACCCCGGCTCCGACGGCCAGACCAGCTTCGACGCCGTGCTCGGCAGCCAGCTCGGCCGGCGCGAGCTCGACGAATGGGCCGGCCGCATCGTGCGCGAGGGCGACGCCCACACCGTGCAGAGCTACCTGCCGCTGTCGCAGATGCCCACCTGGGCCAGCGACCTCGGCCCCGGCCACATCGCGCCGCGCGCGGTGCTGCTGCGAGTGTTCGCGGTGAGCGACGGCGCGCAGTCATGGCGCGTGCTGCCCGGTGGCCTCGCCCGGCTTGCGGGCGCCAATGCGCAGATCGCCTCGATGCAGCACGGCGGCAGCAGTGCCGATGTCTGGGTGCAGACGCACGGCGAAGTCGACCGCACCACGCTGCTGCAGCCGCACGCCACGCCGGCCTCGCTGGCGCGGCAGCGCGCGCCGGTCACCAGCCGCGCGGCGGAGAATATGTTCTGGCTCGGCCGCTATACCGAGCGCGCCGAGAACGCAGTGCGCCTCGCGCGCCTCACGCTCAACCTGCTGGGTGGCGAAGACCAGTCGTCGCGCCCGCTGCTCGAATGGCTGCACCGTATGGCCGTGCGCAATGCGCTGGTGCCGGCTGAGGTGCCGAGCGCGCCGAAATCGCGCCGCGTTTTCGAACGCGCGCTCATGGCCGAACTCGGCGACGTCGACAACGGATGCAGCGTCGGCTATAGCCTCCGCTGCATCCGCGAAGCCGCCGCCGCGGTGCGCGAACGGCTCTCGCAGGACAACTGGAACCAGATCGTGCGCGCCGAGGCCGACTTTCTCCGTCGTGCGGCCGAACAGGCGGGCGAAGGCAGCTTCGCCACCAGCGCGGCCCTGCGCGCGCTCGAATCCGCCAGCACCGCACTGGCCGCCATGACAGGCGCGCAGACCGACCGCATGACACGCGACGACGCGTGGCGGCTGCTTTCCATCGGCCGCCACATCGAGCGCCTGGGCTTCTTGTCGAACGCGCTGGGAGCCGGCTTCGACAACGGCGCCGTGCACGAGGTCAGCGGCTTCGAGGCCATGGTGGCGCTGTTCGACAGCACCATCACCTTCCACGCGCGCTACCAGCAGCGCCGCGACGTTGCCACGCTGGTCGACCTGCTGGTGCTCAACGCTGAGAACCCGCGCTCGCTCGCCTGGGTCACGCAGACCCTGCGCGGGCGCATTGCGCGGCTGGCCGGCAGCGCGCCCGGCAAGCTCACCGCGCTGTCGTACGAACTGCCCGATCCGGCCACCTGGACGCTCGAGCACCTGTGCGCGGCCGGGCCCGATGCGAGCTATCCCGAGCTCGTTCACCTGCTCGCCAATTGCGAGACGGCGGCCTACCATGTGTCGGACGCCATCGGCACACGCTACTTCACGCTCACATCCGAATCGCTCCGCTCCGTCGGCGCCTGAACAGGCTCTCCCCCATGCTTCGCGCACTTCGTGTCGCTTCGCACTCCCCCTCGCCGGGGGCAACGCCTGCAGCCCGGCAAAGCCGGTTCTGCGGCGTTCCACAATGAATTCAAGGAGGCAAAACATGCTGATCAACCGCCGCTTCACTCTGACCGCCGCTGCACTTCTCGTCGGTCTCGCGCTGACCGGCTGCGGCAAGCAGGAACCCGCCGCGCCCGCCACCGCTGCAGCCCCTCCTCCGCCCGCCGCTGCCCGCGTGCTGGTGGTCGGCACCGACGCCGCCTACACGCCCTTCGAATCGCAGAACGAAAAGGGCGAGATCGTGGGCTTCGACATCGACGTGGTGAAGGCCGTCGCCAAGAAGGCCGGCATCGAGGTGAAATTCGTCAACACCCCGTGGGAAGGCATCTTCAACTCGCTCGACCAGGGCGACCGCGACCTGCTAGTGTCGTCCATCACCATCACCGACGAACGCCGCCAGACGATGGATTTCTCGCAGCCCTACTTCGATGCCAAGCAGCTGATCGCGGTCAGGAACGATTCGCCGGTCGTGCAGTTCGACGACATCAAGACCCTGAAGGTCGGCGTACAGAACGGCACCACCGGCGATGAAGTCGTAGGCAAGCTGCTGGGCAAATCGAGCACCGCCGTCAAGCGCTTCGAATCCACCCCGCTGGCCCTGAAGGAACTGGAAGCCGGCGGCGTGCAGGCCGTGGTGGCCGACAACGGCGTGGTGGTGCACTACCTCGCGAACAACAACCGGTGGCGGTTTCAAGACGGTGAGCGATGCGAGCTTTCCGGTCGAGCACTACGGCATCGCGGTCAAGAAGGGCAATGCCGAGCTGCTCGGCAAGATCAACAAGGGCCTCGAAGACATCAAGGCCGATGGCACCTACGCGAAGATCTACGCTTCGCACTTCGGCACCGAGTCCAAGTAACGGGCCGGCATCACCATGCTGCTCCACGTCACCCACGAAACGCGCTACGAGTACGCACCGCCGGTCGAGACGGCGCAGCACCTGGCCCACCTGAAGCCGCTCGCCACGGGCTCGCAGCGGCTCGTGAGCCACAAGCTCTCGATCGATCCGTCGCCTGCGCAGCGCAGCGAGCTGCCCGACCTCTACGGCAACACGCGCGCCTTCTTCGCGCTCGAAGCCACGCACGACCGGCTGGTCGTCATGGCTGAGAGCGTAGTCGAGACCTCGGTGCCCGTGTTGTCGTCCGATGTGGCGCGCGACCTGCCCTGGGAGGCCGTGCGCGAGCGCTTTCGCTTCCGCAAGGACGCCACGTTCGACGCGGCCTCGGAGTTCGTCTTTCCCTCGCCCTACGTGCCGCGCCATGACGACTTCGCCGCCTATGCGCGCGCCAGCTTCGTGCCCGCTCGTCCGACCTTCGACGTGGCGATGGACCTCACCGAGCGCATGTACCGCGACTTTGCGTACGACGCCGACAGCACCGAGATCAACACCCCCGCCGTCGAGGCCCTCGCCCAGCGCAAGGGCGTATGCCAAGACTTCGCCCACATCATGATCGCGTGCTTCCGCACCCTGGGCCTGCCGGCGCGCTACGTGAGCGGCTACCTGCTGACGCAGCCACCACCGGGCCAGCCGCGGCTCGTGGGCGCCGATGCGTCGCACGCCTGGGTGTCGGTGTACCTGCCCGGCGAAGGCGACGGCCCCGAGAGCGCCGGCGGCTGGGCCGACTTCGACCCGACCAACGGCCGCCAGCCCGGCGAAGACTACGTCACGCTCGCCATCGGGCGCGACTACTCCGATGTCTCGCCGATGCGCGGCGTACTACACGGCGGCGCAAGGCACACGCTCAACGTCGGGGTGACCGTGCAGCCCGTGGGGGAAGTCATTCAACTGCCGCCGCAAAGCCAGACACAATCGACATTCCAAGACAAGGAGTCTCCATGAGCGTTTACGACAAACTTTCCAGCCTCGGCATCACCCTGCCCCCGGTCTCGGCCCCCGCCGCTGCCTACGTGCCTTTCGTGCGGACCGGTAACCTCGTGTTCCTGTCGGGCCACATCGCCAAGAAGGACGGCAAGGTCTGGGCCGGCCAGCTCGGCGCCAACATCAGCACCGAGGAAGGCAAGCAGGCCGCACGCGCCATCGCCATCGACCTGCTGGGCACGCTGCACGCGGCCGTGGGCGACCTCAACAAGGTCACGCGCATCGTCAAGGTGATGAGTCTGGTCAACTCCGTTGGCACCTTCACCGAACAGCATCTGGTGACCAACGGCGCGAGCGAATTTTTTGCCGAAGTCTTCGGCCCCGAAAAGGGCGCGCATGCACGCAGCGCCTTCGGTGTGGCACAGGTCCCGATGGGCGCCTGCGTCGAGATCGAGCTGATCGCCGAAGTCGGCTGATCGATCATGCGAGTCGTTGCGGCGAGTGCTTTCCTGCTCGCCTGCATGCATGTGAGCGGCGCCTCGGCGCAGTCGCTCAGCTGCGGCGGCTTTCTCGCGGGCGTCGGCGAATCCAAGTACTCCGTCGTCGACAAATGCGGCGAACCGGTTTCCAAGGAGTTCGTCTGCGTTCCCCGGTATCAATCGGAATGGATCTCTTCGCCCTACCCCGGCGGCGCGCCCCGGCAGATCCTGAGCCAGCAATGCATTCCGATGGAAGACTGGGTCTACCACCGCGGTCCGGGCAATTTCCTCGGGATCGTGCGCTTCTACAACGGCACAGTGGAATCCATTCGCGATGGGGAAAAGCCGCGGCGCTAGCCAGCGTCAATCGCTGAACGCCCGCAACATCGCCCTGCGCAACCAGGTCTCCGCCGAATCCTTGTCGGTCACCGCACGCCAGGCCATCTTGATCTGGTAGCTCGGGCTCTCGAACGGCAACGCCTCGTAGCGAAGTCCGCCTTGCGCCGACAGCGCCTGCGCCACGTGCTCGGGCACCGTGGCGAGCAACTCGGTGCCCGCCAGCACGGCAGGCAAGCTGCCGAACTGCGGCACCGAGAAGGCCACGTCACGTTGACGTCCGAGTTCGGCCAGCGTTTCGTCGACGGTGCCGCACAAATCGCCGGCGTAGGTCACGAGCACGTGTCGCCGCCGGCAGTAGTCGTCGAGCGACAGCTTTCCGGGCGCGGTGTCGGTGCGCAGCATGGCAAAGCGCGCCGTGCGAACCTTGCGCACCTTCGCATCGGCCGGCAGCTCTTTCAGGAAAGACATCACCGCGCTGACCCGCCCCTGGTCCAGGTAGCGCATGGCGTTGCGGTAGCAGACCGTCAGGGTCACCAGCTTGGCGCCGGGCACTTCGGCGCTGAGGGCGCGAAGCAACCTCGGCAACATCGCGATCTGCAGGTCGTCGGTCAGGCCGATGCGAAACACCGGTGCGGCGTGCGCCGGCTCGAAATCCGCCTGCGCCCGAAACGTCGCCTCGATCTGCTCGAGCGCCGGTCCGAGTCCTTGCATCAACGCCAGTGCCCGCTCGGTCGGCTCCATCACCCGTCCCTGGCGCACCAGCAGCGGATCGCCCGTGAGTTCGCGCAGCCGCGCCAGCGCGTGGCTCACCGCGGGCTGCCCCAGGTGCAGCCGCTCCGCAGCCCGGCTGACGTGCCGCTCGCGCATGAGCGCCGCCAGCACCGTGAGCAGATTCAGATCCATGCGGTTGAGTTCGATCGGTTTCATTCAGGCGCTTTGCAGTTATCGATTCAGCGCATAGCCAATATCGTATGAATCGATTTCCTTGATTGTCTTCGGGCTTCTAGATTGGCGCTGTCGGTCGCTTCAATCCCGCAGCGACCCGTCACCCAAAGGAGATTTTCATGGGCAAGATGGTTCGCTTTCACGAGTTCGGCGGCGCCGACGTTCTGAAGGTCGAGCAGGTCGCGACACCGGCGCCCGGCGCCGGCGAAGTGCGCATCGCGGTGCAGGCGATCGGCCTGAACTGGGCCGACACGCTGTGGCGCCAGAACCTGTACATCGAAGACGCGACCCTGCCGGCGGGCCTGGACAACGAGGCTGCCGGCGTCATCGAGGCGGTCGGTGCAGGTGTCGAAGGTCTGCGCGTCGGCGACCGCGTCGCGGTCCTGCCCGGTGCCAGCCAGGGCCTGTACCCCACCTACGGCGAGAGCATCCTCTTCCCGGCCGCGCACGTGGTGCATCACCCCGACAACCTGTCGGCCGCGCAAGCCGCCAGCGCCTACCTGACCGGCCACTTCCCGATGTTCGAGATGGCTCGCCTGCAGCGCGGCCAGGCGCTGCTCGTCACGGGCGCCTCATCGGGGACCGGCATCGCGGCGCTGCAGATGGCGCGTGCCGCGGGCATCGTCGCCACCACCCGCACGGCCGCCAAGCGCCAGGCGCTGCTCGACGCCGGTGCGACGCACGTGGTCGTGACGGACGACGAAGACGTGGTCGATCGCATCTTGAAGCTCACCGGCGGCCGCGGCGTCGACCTGGTGTACGACGGCGTGGGCGGCCCGCAGCTGGAGCGCCTCGGCGAGCTTGTCGCCCACCGTGGCTGGTACGTGCTGTACGGCCTCTCGGGCGGCGCGGAACTCAGGTCCCCGGCGATTGCGCAGTTCCGCAGGAGCTGGCACTTTCACGTCTACAAGGTCCTCGAGTTCACCGGCGCGGCCACCATGGGTTTGCCGCGCGACGAGGGCGCGCTCGGGCGGGCGCTGAGTTTCGTCAACGAAGGGCTGGCCAGCGGCGCGCTGCAGGTGCGCATCGACCGCACCTTTGCGCTCGATGACGTGGTGCAGGCCCACCAGTACCTCGAGCGCGCCGGCCACATCGGCAAGGTCGTTCTCACGGTCTAGAAGAAAACCTTGCTTTTCTGTTCGGCGCGTTGTGTTTGACGTTCTTTGTTCAGGGCGCGCTCACGCCGACGCGTGTGATCGTTCAGAGCACTGGTTGATCGGCTGCAAACCAGCAGCGTGCCCTGTGCACGCGCCCCGAACACACGCGCCCCCGAACCGCACAGAGGGCTTTTCACGCGTCGCGGACCACGCGGTGCAGCACCTCAGATGTCACGCAAAGTTACCTCCAGCAGGGGTGCCCCAGCCCAAGCTTTCCCAGGGAGGCGCAGTGTAGACTGCTCAGTTTTTCGTTCTGGCGGTATGGCGCAAGTTTCACAGCGCACAGGTTTCAACGGCTCGGCGCTGATTCGCTTGCTTTCTCGACTGACCGACATCGACGTCCGCGAATCCAGACAGTCCACCGCGGCTCAGTTGAGTCAATGGTTCGGTTGGACCGATGCCATCTCGCTGTCCGCAGCGTTGGACGGCAGTCCGGTGACCGCCATCTCCAGCGCGCGCGCTTCCGGACGCACCGAAGAAGGCGAATGCCACCGCGTGCGAACCGCGCTGGCGAAAGCCATCGCCAAGGACGCCGTGGACACCGCAACCGACTTCACGCCGTACCGTCGCCACCACCTTGCCCAGCAGCAGGCGATGGAGACCGGCATCGGCCCATTGCGCGGGCGCTTGCGGGCCGCGCTGGCAGCCAGGTCGCCGGCCATGGCCCGGCTTGCTTCGGTGGACGTGGTCATGGAGCAGGTGCTGGCTGCGCGCGAGCGCAGCTTGCTGTCGACCGTGCCCGCGCTGCTCGAAAAGCATTTCAAGCGCTTGCAGCAGGCCGGCCAGACAACGCCAGACGAACCCGACAACGGAGTCCAGCCCGGAGAGTGGCTGGACGTGTTCCGCAAAGACATCCGGCTCGTGCTGCTCGCCGAACTGGGCTTTCGATTTCAACCGGTCGAAGGACTGCTCGAAGCCCTTCGCACAAGGCAACCAGAGTGCCATGAATAGATTTCTTCACTACGCAGTTTTTGTCGTTGGCCTGATCGCCGTGTGCTGGGTCGGTGCCGGCTACGTCGGCTCGCACCCGCTGGCGCTGACCATCACGGTGCTCGTCGGCGGGTTCTACCTGATGGGTGGGCTGGAACTGCATCGCTTCCACCAGGCCACCACCACCCTGGCACGCGCCGTGGCGGACCTGTCCGCGCCCCCCGCGAGCCTCGGCGCCTGGCTCGAGCAACTGCCCTCTTCCCTGCGCAATGCGGTGCGCCTGCGCATCGAAGGCGAGCGCATCGGCCTGCCGGGCCCGGCGCTGACGCCGTACCTGGCCGGCTTCCTGGTGCTGCTGGGCATGCTGGGCACCTTCCTCGGCATGGTAGTCGCGCTGAACGGCACCGGCATGGCGCTGGACAGTGCGACGGACCTGCAGTCCGTCCGCGCCTCGCTGTCCGCGCCGGTGAAGGGCCTGGGGCTGGCGTTCGGTACGTCGCTGGCGGGCGTGGCCGCGTCCGCGATGCTGGGTCTTGCCTCGGCGTTGTGCCGGCGCGAGCGACTGCAGGCCGGGCAGATGCTCGACACGAAGATCGCGACCACCCTGCGCGCCTACTCGCAAGCCCATCAGCGCCATCAGCGCGAGGAGTCTTTCAAGCTGCTGCGGCAACAGGCCCAGGGCATGCCCGAACTGGTCGGCCAGCTGCAGGCCATGATGGCGACGATGGAGCGGCAGAGCCAGGCGCTGAACGAGCGCCTGATCAGCAGCCAGGAGCATTTCCACAGCAAGGCCGAGACGGTGTACACCGGCCTGGCTTCCTCCGTCGACCAGTCGCTGAAGCAGAGCCTGACCGAGAGCGCCCGCATCGCCGGTGCGACGATCCAGCCGGTCGTGGAAGCCACGATGGCCGGGATCGCGCGCGAAACGGCCTCTCGAGCCGCTTCGAGGCCACGACCACCCGCGTGGCGGACACGTGGAAGGCTGCACTCACCGAGCACCAGCGCGCGAGCGAGGCGTTGTCCAAGGATCTGCGCAGCTCGCACGACCGCTTTGCCGAAACCTTCGAACAGCGCTCGGCCTCTCTGGTCGAGAGCGTCTCCACCCGCCTCGAAAGCACCGCGGGCAGCGTGGACCCGGCGCATGCCAAGCTGCAGGCGGAGATGGCGTCGCGCGACGAGCAGCGGCTGTCGGCCTGGACACAATCGCTGGCGCAGGCCGCGCGCGACATGTCCGCCCAGACGGAAGCGCACGCGAAGAGCACCACCGCAGAAATCGCCCGCCTCCTGCAAGCCGCTTCGGAAGCACCTCGCGCTGCGGCCGAGGTGGTCGCCGAGCTGCGCCAGAAGCTGTCCGACAGCATGGCGCGCGACAACACGATGCTGGAGGAACGCGCGCGCATCCTCGAAACGCTGGGCACCCTGCTCGACGCCGTGAACCACGCCTCCACCGAGCAGCGGGCCGCGGTCGACGCGCTGGTCGGTGCGTCGGCGGATGTGCTGGACCGTATCGGCAGCCGCTTCACCGAAAAGGTCGAATCGGAAACCGGCAAGATGGCCGACGTCGCCGCGCAGATCACCGGCAGTGCTGTCGAAGTCGCGAGTCTCGGCGAAACCTTCGGCTTCGCGGTGCAGCTGTTCAGCGAATCGAACGACAAGCTGGTGACGCATCTGCAGCGCATCGAAGGCGCGCTCGGCAAGTCCATCGCGCGCAGCGACGAGCAGCTGGAGTACTACGTGGCGCAGGCCAGGGAAGTCATCGACCTGAGCATCATGTCGCAGAAGCAGATCGTCGAGGACCTGCAGCAGATCGCCGGTCAACGCACGCCCGTGGGCAGCGAAGCGTGATCACCGAGGACTTCGACGCCGGTCCGGAGACCGGTATGGGCCGTCTTCGGCGACCTGATGGCGGGGCTGCTGGGGGCCTTCGTGCTGATCCTGGTGTGCATGCTCGGCATGCAGTTCGAACTCACCACCAAGCTGAAAGCCGAGGTCCGGCAGCGGCAGGTCGAAGCGCAACGCCGGCAGGCGCTCGAGCAAGCCCTGGCAGGACCGCTCGCGGCCGGCCGGGTGACGCTGAACAACGGCCGCATCGGCATCAGCGGCAGCGTGCTGTTCGCCTTCAACTCCGCGGACCTGCAGCCCGAAGGCCGGCAGTTGCTCAAGAGCCTGGCCGCGCCGCTGGCCACTTACCTCAAGTCCCGCGACGAGATCCTGATGGTGAGCGGCTTCACCGACGACCGGCAGGTACGCGGAGGCAATCGCCAGTTCGCCGACAACTGGGAACTGTCGGCCCAGCGGGCCCTGACGGTGACCCGCACCTTGATCGAAGAAGGCATGCCATCGGCCTCGGTGTTTGCCGCGGCCTTCGGTTCCGAGCAGGCAGTGGCATCGAATGCCGATGCCGACGGGCGGTCCAAGAACCGGCGGGTGGAGATGGCGCCCACGCCCAGGCCGTCCAATGCCATCCCGCAGCCCCGTGAGTAGCGAAGGGACACAACACGAAGCCGGCGCGGCGATCGACGCGTGGCGCGAGCGTGGCGATCACCGCTTCGATCCCGTCCGCTTTCATTTGATCGAGGTACTGGCCAGACGGGCGGACGCCTACAGCGGCGACGCGCGGCGCATCCTGGACGACAAGGTGGCCAGGATGCTTGCGGCGTATGGCGAGGATCTTGGAAAGGCCCGATGCGAGGAAGCTCCTCCGGCGCCGCGTACCGTCACCGAAGGCCAACCCCATCGCGGAGCGTTTGCGGAGCTCATCGAACACATCGCCCGGCATGCATCGATCCACGGAGACGGTCCAGCGACACGTGATGCCGTGCCCGGTCTCGCCTCCTCTCCCGAACTGAAGACGCTCAAGTACTTCAGAAGCACCTGGTCGAAGCTCAGCGCCGATCGACGGCTGACACAGTCGCTGGCAAAGGTGCCGGACAACGCCGGCCCTCTCAACTCGCATCACCTCGTGTATCGATCGCTCACGTTGATGCGCGACCTGTCGCCGGAGTACCTCAACCGGTTCATGTCGCATGTCGACGGCTTGCTGTGGATCGATCAGGTCAACAGCGCCAGTGCATCGGCGGCCGCGAACACCCCGCGCGCCGAGAGCCCCAAGAAGACCGCTCGCAGCAAATCCGGCTGATGCCCGGAGGCCGCTGCTGCAGGCCTCACCCCTTGCCCAGCGCCTTCGGATTCCTCAACCCCGAACGACGGCGCCATCGCGCGCCTCATGCCGGCTTTGCCACATGCGCTCATACAGCGCATTCAGTTCCGCCTGGGGGATTTGCTGGGCGGCATACGACACCGTGCCCAGTTCGCGCAGTTCGCGGGCACTACGCCGCACGAGGCCCAGTACCGAGCGGGCGATGGACCCACCCACACTGATGCGCTTGACGCCTGCGTCGATCAGGGCCAGTGCGCTTGACGAGGCCTCGTTCAATCCGACGACGAGATTGAGCGGGCCTGCAATCTCCCTCGCCAAGGTGCGGGCGCGTACAACGTCTGCCACCCCTGGCGTGAAAACACAGTCCGCTCCGACTTCCAGGAATCTGTTGCCGCGCCGGACGGCGAGCTGCATGCCGTTATCGCCGCCATGCAGGAAGGCGTCCGTGCGCGCCGTCAGCACGAAGGGTTGGCCCGACGCTTCGATCGCGCCACGAGCCGCCGCAATGCGGGCGATGGCGACCTCTTCGTCGTACAGGCCGCCTGTGGCGAGGTCCACGTCCTCGATGTTGCAGCCCGCCGCACCGGCCGCGATGGCCAGCCGCACGGTGTCGGCGACCTGCTCGGGCGTGTCGCCATAGCCGGACTCCATGTCTGCATTCACCGGCACGGAGACAGACGACGCGATGCGGCGGATCGCATCGAGCATCTCGTCGCGCGTGACGGCGACCTGGGCGTTCCTGACGTTGTAGTCCGGCTTGCCGAGCGAAAACGCAACGCCGGCACTGGTGCTGCCGATAGCCTGAAAACCTTCGCTGGCGAGGATGACTGCGCTGCCCGCGTCCCAGGCATTCGGCATCACAAAGCCTCGGTCGGTCCGGTGCAGGCCGAGAAATGAACTGCCTCTTGCGGCACTGGTTGAACTCATCACGATCTGGCTCCTCAAGTTGAACGGTGCGCCATCGTGCAAGGCGCGACATGGTGCGTCAAACGCATAGTTCTCCTAAGATCGATCGAATTTCTGCATGGGTTCGACACGCATGGATTCAGAAGCCCTCGAGACTTTCCTGGCAGTGCACCGGCGCGGCGGCGTGTCGGCCGCTGCCAATGCACTCTCGCGCACGCAGTCGACCATCAGCCGGCGGCTTGCGCTGCTCGAGCGCGAAGTAGGCGCGCCGTTGTTCGAGCGGATCGGCCGCGGACTGGTGTTGAGCGAGGTGGGCGCCGCCCTGCTCCCCTATGCAGAGCGCGTGGCAGCCGCCATCGGCGACGCGAAAGCCTCGGTGGAAGCCGCGAGATCGGGTGGCTCGGGGACGGTGCAGATGGCAACCGTGGGCACGCTGGCCAATGCCGCCCTCGCGCGTGCACTGCGGCGCGTCAAGGCCAAATACCCCGACCTTGACCTTCGCCTGCAAACCGCCACCAGCGCCGAGGTCAGTGCGAAGGTGCGCTCGGGCGAAGTGAGCGTGGGCCTGCGCTACTTCGAGGATCGCTCTCCGGACCTCGACTGCCGCGTGGTGCAGCAGGAGCGCCTCGTCGTGGCATGCGCGGGACGCACCGGTTCGCCGGCAAGCGCGTGAAGTCCCTGGCTCAGTTGGCACAGGAGCGCTGGCTGGCGTTTCCCGTGCAGGAGCGGCGCACCGAGGCCTTCGCCGCAAGCGTCCACGCACAGTTCCTGACGCGCGGCATCGACCGCATCGACTGGGTGGCGATCGATGGCCTGACCGCGCAGAAGCGGCTGGTCGAGGCGGGGTTCGGGCTCGCGCTGCTCCAGGCGGGCGCCATCGAGGAAGAGCTCTCGCGGCGCGAGCTCGCCATCATTCGTGTCGATGACCTTCGCGTGAGCATCCCGGTGACGCGTGTCGTTCGCCGAGGCAGCTATCTCAGCGGGGCACCCGGGCCCTGCTGAAGGAACTGGAGCGCGCAAAGCCATCTGCAGCCCGCGCATCCGGTTGAGGTCATCGGCCTCTTACCGGGGGCTTCTTGCATCCTGCGGCGTCAGATGCCGGGTCACTGCCCAGAACGCCAGCGCCAGGCCACTGGTGATGGCCCCCGCGAGGCAGACGCCGTTCCAGCCGCCCTGCGCGTACACCATAGTCGAGGCGATCGATCCCGTGGCGCTTCCAATCGAATAGAAGATTATGTAGCCGGCGGTCAATCGGCTCTGCGCTTCCGGGCGCACGCGGTAGATCAGGCTCTGGTTGGCAACATGCACCGACTGCAGGCCGAAGTCGATCGTGACGACGCCGACCACCATCGCCCAGATGGACCACGGCAGCATGGCGATGAGCGCCCACGACACCAGCATGACGGACAGCCCGATGCCGGTGGTGCGCTGCGCATGACCGCGGTCTGCCTGGCGGCCTGCGCGTGCAGCGCCCATGGCGCCGGCGGCACCCGCCAGGCCAAACAGGCCCACCTGCGTGTGCGACAGCGAGAACGGCGGCGCCGTCAACGGCAACACCATCGGCGTCAGCAGCATCGTGATGGCCATGAAGATCAGCATGGCGAGCACCGCGCAAATGCGCAGCACCGGCTCCTCGGCGCAGAGCGTGAACACCGACCGGATCAGTTGCAGATAGGGCATGTGCGCCGCAGGCCGTGCGTGCCGCGGAAGCGCCTTCCACAACAGGCCGGAGACGATCAGCGTGGCGGCGGCGGACGCCAGGTACACCGAGCGCCAGCCGAACAGATCGGACAAGGTTCCCGATACGGCGCGCGCCAGCAGGATGCCGATGATGATGCCGCTGGTGACGATGCCGACCACGCGGCCGCGCTCGCCCGGCGGCGCCATGATCGCGGCGTAGGCGACCAGCACCTGCGTCACGACGGCCAGCACGCCGACCGCCGCCATCGCCGGCAGCAGGACCGCCGCACTGGGCGCCAACGCGACCCCCAGCAGCGCGACCTGCCCCACGACCAGTCGCCGCCGGTCGATCAGATCGCCCAGCGGAACGACCAGCAGAAGTCCCAGCCCGTAGCCGATCTGGGTGATGGTGATGACGATGCCGACGGTGGCATGGCGGATGCCGAAGGTGTCCGCCAGCGTGTCCAGCAGCGGCTGGGCGTAGTAGACATTGGCCACCGCAAGCCCGCAGGCGACCGCGAACAGCAGCGCCATCGCGCCCGATATGGATGACGCGGAGGAGCCGACGGCTGCTGCATTCCGCGCCGCGACCGCATCGACATTCAAGTCCATGGCCTTCAGGCCTTCAGCGTATCGTGGAAGCGCTCGATGTGAGAGGCGATCTCCTCCCCGAGTTCTTCGAGCGCGAAATGGCCGGTGTCCAGAAGCTTGAAGTCGACTTGCTTGAGATCGCGCTGATAGGGATACGCACCGGACGGCGGGAAGATCACGTCGTTGGCGCCCCAGACGATCAAGGTCGGCGGCTGGTGCTGGCGAAAGTAGGCCTGCCAAGCGGGGTAGTGCCTGAGGTTGCTGCCGTAGTCGTGCAGCAGAGCCGCCATCGCGTCCTTGTTGCCGGGGCGGTCCAGCAGGGCGCGCTGCAGCAGCCAGCTGTCCGGATCGATGCGTTCCGGGTCCTTCACGCCATGGGTGTAGTTCCACGCCAGGGCCTCGTCCGACATGGCGGCTTCACGGATCCTGGCGTAGTTGGCCGGCGATGGGTCCTTCCACAGATCACGGGCGAGGCCCCAGAAGTCGTCCGGCAATCCTTCTTCGTAGGCGTTGGCGTTCTGCACCACCAGGAAGGTCACCTTGTCCGGACGGCGGCTGGCCAGCTGGAATCCCACCGGGCCGCCGAAGTCCTGCATGTAGAGGCCATAGCGCTTGAGGCCGAGTCGATCGGTGAACTTCTCGACGATGTCGGCGAGGTTGTCGAAGGTGTAGTCGAACGCGGCAATCGAAGGTGCATCGCTGTGCCCGAAGCCGGGATAGTCCGGCGCGATGACGTGAAAGCGATGGGCCAGCCGCTCGATCAACTCCCGGTACATGAACGACGAGGCCGGAAAGCCGTGCAGCAGGAGCAGGGCCGGCAGCGCGGGATCGCCCGCTTCGCGGTAGAAGATCTTCAGGCCGTCGATGGTGGTGGTGCGGTAGTGGGTCATGGCTGATTCCGGAAATGGTGGACGCAGATTAGGTTTCAAAACAAAACCATATTGATGGTAGTCATCTAGTTTTGTATTACAACTACTATGCGGATTCCGGAATTCAGAACGCGCGCGTCGACTAGGTGAGCGGATAGAGCTGCTGCCGCCCGAATCCCTTCGGCACGTAGTCGCCCACCACGCCGTAGTTGTCGGGCCAGATCTTGTTCTTGTCCGCCTTCACCGCGGTGCCGAACAGGGAGTTCCAGAACGCGAAGTGCGCCGCGTAGCAGCGGTCCAGTCCTTCCGCATCGCGGCTGTGCGGCGCTCAGGGGAGTTTCTGTTCATACCGACTCAATCGCTGCCAAACCAGAACAGCAACCATGTCGCAACGGCTGCCAGGGCACCCCAACCTGCGGCGTGGTCAAGACGCGATTGCAACCATCGTGGGATGCGCGAAAACTCACGCCTTCGAATCGGGCTCATGCGCCCATTTTCGCCGCCGTGCCGTGACAGCTACAAGTAGCGAGATCGGGGTACAGGCCTGTGGCCGCCACATGCGAATGGCTGCCATTCACACGGCGGCGGCGGCGAGTTCCAGTTGCGTCACGCGCCGCGCCATGCGGCCGACGAAGTTCTGCGTCACATGCGGCAGCACGCGCTGCGAC
>CAMATD010000124.1 GCA_945860785.1 Variovorax sp. YR752
AAAGCGGCCGGCTGGTGCCGCTGCTCAAGCCCTGGTGGCCGACCTTTCCGGGCTTCTACCTGTACCACCCGAGCCGCGCGCAGATGCCGCGCAAGCTGCGGGTGTTCATCGACTTCCTGCAGGCGCGGCATGCGCCGCCGCCGGTGTCGCAGCGGGCCGTCAAGCTCGCATCAGCGCCTCGATCTCGTCCGCCTTCACCGGCACGCCGCGCGAAATCAGCTCGCAACCCGTCGAAGTGACGATCGCATCGTCCTCGATGCGGATGCCGATGTTGTGGAACTGCTCGGGCACGCCGTCGGCGGGCCGCACGTAGATGCCAGGTTCCAGCGTCAGCACCATGCCGGGCTGCAGGATGCGGCTCGGCCGGTTCTTGATGACCTCGTTCGACAGCGGATCTTTTCGCTCGCTCACTTCGCCGACCTGCGTGGGCTCGACGTAGCTTCCGCAGTCGTGCACGTCCATGCCGAGCCAGTGGCCGGTGCGGTGCATGTAGAACTGGAAGTAGGCGCGCGAGTCGATCACGTCGTCGACGCTGCCGACCTTGTTGGCATCGAGCAGGCCGAAGTCGAGCATGCCCTGGGCCAGCACCCTCACCGCGGCGTCGTGCGGGTCCGTGAAGCGGTTGCCCGCCTTGGTGGCCGCGGCCGATGCGTCCTGGCTGGCCAGCACGAGGTCGTACAGCGCGCGCTGCGGGCCGCTGAACTTGCCGTCGGCCGGGAAGGTGCGCGTGATGTCGCTCGCGTAGCTGTCGAGTTCGCAGCCCGCGTCGATCAGCACCAGCTCGCCGCGGCGCAATGGCGCCGCGTCGGCGCGGTAGTGCAGCACGCAGGCATTGGCGCCGGCCGCGACGATGGAGTAGTAGGCCGGGTACTGCGAGCCGCCGAACCGGAACTCGTGCAGCAGCTCGGCGTCCAGGTGGTATTCGCGCACGTCCTTGCCCTCGCGCAGCATGCGGGCAGAGAGCTGTATGGCGCGGACATGGGCGCGGGCGCTGATCTGCGCGGCGCGGCGCATGATGTCCTGCTCGTGGGCGTCCTTGACGAGGCGCATCTCGTCGAGCGGGCCGCACAGGTCGCGCTGCTCCTCGGGGCACAGCGCGCCGTAGCGCACGCGGGCGCGCACCGACTGCAGCCAGCCGTCGACGCGGGTCTCCAGGCCCTTGTGGATCGCGAACGGAAACCACACGATCGAACGGTTCTCGAGCAGCTTCGGCAGTCTGGCGTCGAGGTCGTTGACCGAGAAGGCCTCGTCGACGCCGAGCGCGGCAGGTGCCGCGTCGGGGCCGAGGCGGTAGCCGTCCCAGATCTCGCGCTCCAGGTCCTTGGGCGCGCAGAACAGCGTGGCGCGACCGTCGCCGGCCAGCACCAGCCAGGCGTTGGGCTCGGTGAAGCCGGTCAGGTAATAGAAGTAGCTGTCGTGGCGGTACAGGAAGTCGGTGTCGCGGTTGCGCGGGCGCTCGGGGGCGGTCGGGATGATGGCGATGCCGTCCTTGCCCAGTTGCGAAGCAAGGCGCGCGCGGCGCTCGGCGTAGATCGTGGTGGTGTCTGCTGAGGTCATCTTGGCGTGTTCAGTTGGGCAAGTCGTTCGGGGGTTCCCACATCGGTCCAGGGGCCGGTGTAGAGCTCGGCGCTCACGAGTTCATTGTCCATCGCGGCACGCAGGATCGGGGCCAATGGGGCTTTGAGGCCGGCCGGGTTGCCGGCGGGGATGCTGCAGTACGGCGGCGCGAACAAGGCGGCGCGGTAGAGGCCAATGGTCGAGAAGGTGTATTTCTCTGCGGCCTGGTTCAGCGCGAGCCCCTCGGCGGACAGGCCGAAATCGCCCTTGAGGTTGTGCGCCGGGTTCGGCACCAGCCACAGGTGGGCGAGCTTGCCGCTGGCCAGGAAGCGGTCCACCGATGCCTGGTTGAAGCGGAAATCCGGTGCGAACACGTCGCCGGCCGCCACCCAGAAAACCTCGCCCAGTTGGGGCAGCGCACGCACGATGCCGCCCGCCGTTTCGAGGGCGCCGCCGAAGTCGCGACCCTCGTCGGAGTATGAAATTGATAGCGCGCAGCGACCGCTCAGCAAGGGCTTTGCGCCGAAGTGGCCCGAAATCTGCGCACCCAGCCAGTCCGTATTGACCACCAGCTCGGTGAAGCCACCGTCAGCCAGCGCCTCCATCGGCCATTGCATCAGCGGCTTGCCGCGCACTTCGAGCAGCGGCTTCGGCGTGGCGTCGGTCAGCGGCCGCATGCGCTCGCCGCGTCCCGCGGCCAGGATCATTGCCCGCACGGAAACCGGGGTGCTCACGCTGCAATGCGGCCGCGCTGCAGCTCGTTGCGTTCGCTGTGACGGGGCTGGAACAGCGCCACCAGGCATTCCATCAAGGCATGCGCCTTGGCCGAATGGTCGCCGCCGAAATTGCAGACATACACGTCGAGCGTTGCGCCGCGCTGCTCGGGCCAAGTGTGGATGCACAGGTGCGATTCGGCCAGCAGCACGTCGCCGTCACGCCGCCCGGCCCCTGCGGCGTGGCCGGAAAGGCGTGGACCAGCTTGCCCACCACCTGCAGTCCGGCGGCCGATACCGCCTTGAGGCAAACGGCGCCGATGGCCTCACCGTCGGTGAGCCATTGAAGCCCGCATTGGCAGTCGTGGAGATCGGCGGTGAGGTGCAGCCCGTGCATGGGTGGCAACTCTAGCAGTCCGGCCGCCGCACAAGAACATCAGCGGGGTGTTCAGCCTGTATCAGGGCCAGTCGGGGCTCGCCCGGTAAAATCGCGGGTTCCCCCCAATCCCTTCCCACCCTTTTCCCTCCGAAAGCCCACCGCCCATGGCAAACCAAGCCCTGATGGCCAACGCGATTCGCGCGCTGGCCATGGATGCCGTCCAACAAGCAAATTCCGGACATCCGGGCGCACCGATGGGCATGGCCGACATGGCCGTTGCACTCTGGGGCGATCACCTGCGCTTCAACCCGGCGAACCCGCACTGGTTCGACCGCGACCGCTTCGTGCTCTCGAACGGCCATGCCTCGATGCTGCTGTACTCGGTGCTGCACCTCACGGGCTACAACCTGCCGATCGGCGAGCTCAAGAACTTCCGCCAGCTGCACAGCAAGACCGCCGGCCACCCCGAGATCGACGTGACCCCGGGCGTGGAAACCACCACCGGCCCGCTGGGCCAGGGCATCACCAATGCCGTGGGCTTCGCGCTGGCCGAAAAGCTGCTCTCGGCCGAGTTCAACCGCAAGGACCACGCCATCGTCGACCACCACACCTACGCCTTCCTGGGCGACGGTTGCATGATGGAAGGCATCAGCCATGAAGCCAGCGCGCTCGCCGGCGCCTGGAAGCTCAACAAGCTGATCGCGCTGTACGACGACAACGGCATCAGCATCGACGGCGGGGTCTTGCCCTGGTACATCGACAACGTCGCCGAACGCTTCCACGCCTATGGCTGGCACGTGATTGGCCCGATCGACGGCAACGACGCCAAGGAAGTGTCGAAGGCCATCGCCAAGGCCAAGCAGTCGACCGACAAGCCCACGCTCATCAACTGCAAGACCGTCATCGGCAAGGGCAGCCCGAACCGCGCCGGCACCGCCAAGGCGCACGGCGAGGCGCTCGGCGCCGAAGAAATCAAGCTCACCCGCGACGCGATCGACTGGCACTACCCGCCCTTCGAAATCCCCGCAGAGGTGTACGCCGACTGGGATCACAAGGCCAAGGGCGCCAAGATCGAAGCCGCCTGGGACGACAAATTCGCCGCCTACGCCGCCGCCTTCCCCGAACTCGCCGCCGAGTTCACCCGCCGCATGAAGGGCGAGCTGCCCAAGAACTTCCACCAGGTCGCGTTCGACACCGTGGTCGCCGCCCACACCAAGGGCGAGACCGTGGCCAGCCGCAAGGCCAGCCAGCTCGCGCTCGAAGCCTTCACCGCTGCCCTGCCTGAAATGCTCGGCGGCAGTGCCGACCTCACCGGCTCCAACCTCACCAACACCAAGAGCACGCCCAGCCTGCGCTTCGACGCCGCGGGCGCCGTGGTTCGCACCGAGGCCACCGAGCAGCACCCCGAGGGCCAGATCGGCCGCCACATCAACTACGGTGTGCGCGAGTTCGGCATGGCGGCCATCATGAACGGCGTGACGCTGCATGGCGGCTACATCCCCTACGGCGGCACCTTCCTCACCTTCAGCGACTACAGCCGCAACGCCATCCGCATGGCCGCGCTGATGAAGCGCCGCGTGATCCACGTGTTCACGCACGACTCCATCGGCCTCGGCGAAGACGGCCCGACGCACCAGTCGATCGAGCACGCCGCCTCGCTGCGCCTGATTCCGAACCTCGACGTCTGGCGTCCGGGCGACACGGCCGAAACGGCCGTGGCTTGGGCCGTGGCGCTGCAGAACCAGTCGCGCCCGACCGCGCTGCTCTTGAGCCGCCAGAACATCGCCTATGCACCGAAGAAGGAACTGGGCGACATCAGCCGCGGCGCCTACGTGCTGTCCGAGCCCGAGACCGTCGGCCTCAAGAGCAAGAAGACGGCTGCCGTCATCATCGCCACCGGTTCCGAAGTGCAGCTCGCGCTGGCCGCCCAGAAGCTGCTGGCCGAGAAGAAGATCGCCGTGCGCGTGGTGTCGATGCCCTCGACCACCACCTTCGACCGCCAGGACGTTGCCTACAAGAAGAGCGTGCTGCCGAAGAAGATTCCGCGCATCGCCGTCGAAATGGACTGCACCGGCGGCTGGTGGAAGTACGGCTGCGCGGCTGTCGTCGGCATCGACACGTACGGCGAATCGGCACCTGCACCGGAGCTGTTCAAGTATTTCGGGTTCACGGCGGAGAACGTTGCCGCCACCGTGGAAGCGGCCCTGCGGGACTGATCGTCCTCAAGGCGTTTCTTCCCGTCCGATCACAAGTTTTTCAACCTTAGGAGCAAGTCAGATGGCTATCAAACTCGGTATCAACGGCTTCGGCCGCATCGGTCGCAACGTGCTGCGCGCAGCCGTGCAGAACTTCAAGAACGACATCGAGATCGTTGCCATCAACGACTTGCTCGAGCCCGACTACCTCGCCTACATGCTCCAGTACGACTCGGTGCATGGCCGCTTCAAGGGTGAAGTCACGGTCGAAGGCAACACGCTGATCGTCAACGGCAAGAAGATCCGCCTCACGCAGGAGCGCGACCCGTCGCAGCTGAAGTGGGACGAAGTCGGCGCCGACGTCGTGCTCGAATCGACCGGCCTGTTCCTCACGAAGGAAACGGCGCAGAAGCACATCGACGCGGGCGCCAAGAAGGTGATCCTGTCGGCACCGTCGAAGGACGACACCCCCATGTTCGTCTACGGCGTGAACGACAAGAAGTACGCTGGCGAAGCCATCATCAGCAACGCCAGCTGCACCACCAACTGCCTGGCGCCGATCGCCAAGGTGCTGAACGACAAGTGGGGCATCAAGCGCGGCCTGATGACCACCGTGCACGCCACCACCGCGACGCAGAAGACCGTCGACGGCCCGAGCAACAAGGACTGGCGCGGCGGCCGCGGCATCCTGGAAAACATCATTCCCTCGAGCACTGGCGCCGCCAAGGCCGTGGGCGTGGTGATCCCCGAGCTCAACAAGAAGCTCACGGGCATGAGCTTCCGCGTGCCGACCTCCGACGTATCGGTGGTCGACCTCACGGTCGAACTCGAGAAGGAAGCCACGTACAAGGAAATCTGCGCCGAAATGAAGGCACAGAGCGAAGGCGCGCTGAAGGGCGTGCTGGGCTACACGGAAGACAAGGTGGTGGCCACCGACTTCCGCGGCGACCCGCGCACCTCGATCTTCGACGCCGAAGCCGGCATTGCCCTGGACAGCACCTTCGTGAAGCTCGTGAGCTGGTACGACAACGAATGGGGCTACTCGAACAAGTGCCTGGAGATGGTGAAGGTCGTGTCGAAGTAAGACTTCGCGGCTTCAACAACAAAAAACGCGCCCTTGGGCGCGTTTTTTCATGGGCGAATGACCGGGCGGTTCAGCGCAACTTCTCGTTCTTGAGGATCTCGCTGCTGAGATCAACAGCCACTTTGCTTGCGGCGCGTTTGGCGGAAAGGCCGAACTCGCCCTTGAACTCGCTGAACTCCGCTTCGCCCCTGTCCGCCGCCTTGAGGCGGGTGATCTCGGCGCCCGCCGGGTCGGTCACGACGCACGACACCTCGGTCGTGAAATACGTGGGTGGCCAGGTGAAGGGTGATGGCGAGCCCGAATCGGTCTTGATCTCGGGGGTGAACACGAGGGATGCACCCGACGCCTGGACGGCGCCGGCATCCGCGGCGGACTTGAGGACAACCACGTCTTGGTAGACCGCGCGCAGCGCATCGCGGATCGACTTTTCCAGGTCACGGTACGGGGTAGTAGCTGATGCGGTCGCCGCCGCCTAGCGTGACGGCCTGCAAGGCGCGCTGGGCATCGGTCATGGTGTAGGCCACCTTCTTCTGGATCAGGTTGGCTTCCACGCGTGGCGGCGAGGCATCGGTGCCGACATTGATGGGATGCGCGCAGCCTGCAAGCACAGCCACGAAAGCGAGCGCCATGGCGGCGCGGAGGGCTCTGGAAACGATAGACATGAAATTTCTTCTCCGGGTTCTGTTTTTACTTAGGAAGCGAGGGCTGCGGCGAACTGGGGATCGGCATACACCTGCCGCAACAGCGTGCGCACGAGATCCGAGTAGGCGGCCTGCCCTGCAGGGATGGCCACGATGCCCGCGAAGCTGGACTCGAAACTGGTGTTCGCCTTGTAGATCTTCTTGAGGCGCTGCACGCCCTCGCACGTGACCTCGATCTGTACTTCCATCGCGCCCGTGCCCGTGACGATGTTCCCCACGCTGATCTCGTTGCCGAGGATGCGGGCGTCGATCCGCGTGCGGGATTTCGCGTCGTACGCCGACACTTCCTTGAGGTCGTTGACCAGCGCGTCCTCGAGGTACTTGGCGAAAGTGCCGCTGGGCGAAAGCAGGCGTGCACCGCGCAGCGAGAGGTTGTTGACCGGATCGTTCGGATCCGTGGGCTGCACCTTGACCACTGCCACGGGGCCCGGCTTGCTTGCCTTGAGTCGGTCAAGGGCTTCGTAGTCCGCCGCGTAGGGCGGGGCCTTCAATTGCGCGCACCCTGTGGCCAGAACGGCCAAGGCACAGAAGGCAAATCCATGCATGCGAGTCACTGTCACGCTCTCCTCCTCGATGGGTTGTTTTGGAGACGGAACGGTAACATAATGCTACGACTGTGGCGCGGTATTTCGTCACACTCTGCCGGCGCCGCGTCAGGACGAAACGCGCCCGAAGGCGCGTTTTTCATGAGCTCGTCGACAACGGCCACTCGCTCAGCGCAGCTTCTCGTTGCGCCTGATCTCGATGCTGAGCTGCGACGTCAACCGCGTCGCCGCGCGCCGCGCGGCCAGCCCGTAGTCGCCATTGAACTCGCCGAACTCCGCCGTGCCGTTGCCGGTCGCGCGCACGCGCGTGACCTCGGCACCTGCGGCATCGCTCACCACGCAGGCCACCTCGGCGGTGAACGAGGTGGGCGGCCAGGTGATCCACGAGGACGAACTCGAATCGGTCTTGATCTGCGGCGTGAACACCAGCGACACGCCCGCCGCTTCATTGACCTTCGCATCGCCGGCGGTGCGCAGGACGATCACGTCGCGGTACACCGCGCGCAGCGCATCGCGGATCGATTTTTCCAGGTCGCGGTACGGGTAGTAGCTCACGCGGTCGCCGCTGCCGCCGGCGGTCGTCACCTGCTGGTCCCGCTGCGCATCGGTCATCACGTAGGCCACCTTCTTCGGGATGAGGTGGGCCTGCGATCGCGGCGGCGTGGTCTCCGTGATCATCGTGATCGGGTGGGAGCAGCCGGCCAGCAAGGCGACCAGCGCCGAAGCGGCAGCCAGGCGAGGGATGATCGAAAAAGAAAGAAACGCCATGGTGCTTCTCCGGCCCTACGGGGTAGACAGCGCAATGGCCGCGACGAACTGCGGGTCGGCATACACCTGCCGCAGCAGCGCGCGCACCAGCCTCGGGTAGGCCGCCTGCCCCGCGGGCACGGCCACGATGTTCGCGTAGCTCGAGTCGAAGGCAATCTCGCCGCGATAGGTCTTGCGCAACTTCTGCGCGGCCTCGCGCGTGACGATGACCTCCACATCCATGCGGCCGGTGCCGTTGATCACGCCAAGGTCGAGTTCGTTGACCAGGATCCGTGCCGTGATGCGGGTCGGGGCCTTGGCGTCGTAGGCAGAGATTTCGCCCAGGTCGCGCATCAGCGCATCTTCGAGGTACTGGGCGAAGGTGCCGCTGGGCGAAATCAGCTTCGCGCGGCGCAGGCTCAAGGTGTTGATCTTGTCGTTCGGGTCGGTCGGCTGCACCTTCCCGACCGCCACCTTGCCGGGGCGGTTCGCTTCGAGCCGGTCGAGCGCTTCGTAGTCGGCGGCGTAGGGCGGCGCTCCGAGCTGTGCGCAGCCGGCGGCCAGCAGAACCGCGGTCAGTGCGCCGAGCCTGACGGCGAAAGCGCGCAAGCGGAAACCATGCGGTCTGAAGAAGATCGCCATGCTTTGTGTCCCCTCGTCCGAGATGCCTGCTCCCCGGCGCGACGGTAGCACGCCTCGCGCCGCGCGCGAAGGCCGGCTGTGAAACTCAGACCGGTTCGAGCACGTGAATCAGTCGGCTCTCGGTCAGCTCCTTGGTCTTCGCGCCGTAGGCGGCCATGTGCGGTGCGACGGCATGGGCCTGCAGCGCGGCCAGCGATTCCCACTTCTCGATCACGACGAAGGTGTCGGGGCCGAAGCTGGCCTTCGACGTGGGAACGCCCTGCGCGTCGACCGTCGCGCCGTATTCGATGCAGCCTTCTTCGGCGAGCACCGCCGCGCGGTTGGCGTTGAAGACTTCGAGGACCTGGGCGCGCAGGCCCGGCTTGGCGGTGATGACGGCGACGACGTGAATCATTGAAAGAGGCTCCGGTGTGGTTGTGGATTGCGAGGGTCGAATCTAAAAGATTCGGCGCTTCGGCGCTGGTCCCGCACGAGACCCGATGCGTCACCCTATCATCGCGCGCATGTTCTTCCCGCTCCCTCGCACGGCCACCGCACCCTTCTGCCCGTCCGAGGTCAAGGGCAGCATCGCGGTCCCGCAGGACCTGCCGTTCGGCAAGAAGCTGCTGCGCTATGCGGGCCCCGGCCTGCTGGTGTCGGTGGGCTACATGGACCCGGGCAACTGGGCGACCGACATCGGGGCCGGCTCCCGCTTCGGCTACGGCCTGCTCTTCGTGGTGCTGCTCGCGAGCCTCGCGGCGATGCTGCTGCAGACGCTGTGCGTGCGGCTCGGGCTGGTGGCACAGAAAGACCTGGCGCGCGCCTGCCGCGAACATTATTCGCCGCGGGTCAACCGCTTCCTGTGGCTCGGTGCCGAGCTGGCCATCGTGGCCTGCGACCTCGCCGAGGTGCTGGGCAGCGCGCTCGCGCTGCACCTGCTGTTCGGCGTATCGATCCCGGTCGGCATTGCCATCACGGCCTTCGACACGCTGCTCGTGCTGGGGCTGCAGGGCGCGGGCTTCCGGCGCGTCGAGGCCATCGTGCTCGGGCTGGTCGGCACCATCGCGGGCTGTTTCGTGGTCGAACTGGCGATGGCGCCGCCCAACTGGTTCGGCGTGGCAATGGGCTTCGCGCCCAGCTTCGAACGGCTGCAGCAGCCCGGCGCGCTCTACCTCGCGATCGGCGTGGTCGGCGCCACGGTGATGCCACACAACCTGTACCTGCATTCGTCCATCGTGCAGACGCGGCTCATCGCCGACACCGACGCAGCCCGGCGCGAGGCGGTGCGCTTCTGCACGCTCGATGCGGTGGTGTTGCTGTCGCTCGCGCTGCTGGTCAACGCGGCCATCATGGTGCTGGCGGCCAGCGCCTTCCATGCCACCGGCCACCGCGAAGTGACGGAGATCGACGATGCCTACCGGCTCATCGAGCCCATCGTCGGCAGCGCGTTCGCGGCCACGCTGTTCGGCATCGCGCTCTTGGCCTCGGGCCAGAGCTCGACCTTCACCGGCACCATCGCGGGCCAGATCATCATGGAAGGTTTTCTGGACCTCAAGATCCCGTGCTGGCAGCGCCGCCTCATCACGCGCGGGCTGGCGCTGGGGCCGGCATTCCTGGGCGTCTGGTGGTTCGGCGACGGCGGCGTGGGCAAGATGCTGGTGCTGAGCCAGTGGTGCTGAGTTTCCAGCTGCCCTTTGCGATGTGGCCGCTCATCCGCTTCACGAGCAGCCGCGAAATGATGGGCGGCTTTGCGAACGGCGCCGTGGTGAAGCTGCTGGCCTGGACCCTGTTCGGCGTGATCAGCGGGGCCAACGTGTGGCTGATCGGCTCGGTGATCGCCGGCAACGGATGAGCCGCGGTGTCAGCGGCGCTTGCCGGCGTCCTTCCAGAGATGCACGAGCGCTTCGGGCGCCTCGGTCTCGGGCACGTCGAAGCTGACCGAGCTGCCGGCGGCCGCGCTCTCCACCACCACCTCCACGCGGTAGACGCGCTGGTCGCCACCCGGCGATGTGGCGCCGCTTTCATCGGCATGCGGCACGGCGCTCTGCAGCGCGTCGTCGATCTGCTGGCGCAGCTCTTCGGTGCAGTCGCCCAGCTGGAAACTGCGCGGGCGCGCAAGGCCCGGCATGTAGGCAATGCCGCCCTCGCGCGTCACGCGCACGACGGAGGTTTCGTTCAGGGGCGGAAGCTGGATCATGATGCTGTGACTCCCACGGTGTTCCATGCGGCGATGACCGCCTTGTGCGCTGCGCTGCCGGGGCTGAAGCGCTGGGCCGCGACGCTCACGGTCAGCTCGGCGAAGGCGGCGAAATCCGCATCCTGCTTCAACCGCCTGTCGCACACGGTGTCGTACCAGATGCGGCCGGCCGTCTCCCACGCCGGGCCTTCGATGGCGGTGGCGGCGAGGTAGAAGGCGCGGTTGGGAATGCCGGAGTTGATGTGCACGCCGCCATTGTCCTGCCGCGTGACGACGATGTCTTTCATGTGCGCCGGCTGCGGGTCCTTGCCGAGCACGGGGTCGTCGTAGGCGGTGCCGAGCTCGGCCATCGAGCGCAGGGCGCGCGCCTTCACCGTGTCCATGAAGTGAAGAGCCCGGCGCCCACCAGCCAGTCGGCCTGCTGCGCCGTCTGCTTGAGCAGGTGCTGCTTCACGAGCGCACCGAACACGTCGCAGATCGACTCGTTGAGCGCGCCCGACTGCCCCTGGGAGACCGGTCCGGCCTCGTGGTCGATCACGCCGTGCGTGAGCTCGTGGCCGATGATGTCCACCGCGATGGTGAAGCGGTTGAACACCTCGCCGTCGCCGTCGCCGAACACCATCTGCGTGCCGTTCCAGAACGCGTTGTCGTAGTCCTTGCCGTAGTGCACGCTGCCCGTGAGCGGCATGCCCGCGCCGTCGATGGAGTCGCGCTCATAGATGTCGTGGTACAGGCGCCAGGTGGCGCCGAGGGCGTCGTAGGCTTCGTCGGCGGCCACGTCCTTGATGGCGGTCTGCCCCTCGGAGCGGACCAGCTTGCCGGGCAGCTGCGTGGTGTTGCCGGCGTTGTAGATCTTGCGTTCGGGCGAACCGCGTTTCGTGTACGACGGTGCGACGCCCGATGAAACTCGGGGTGCGAGAAATTCGCGCAGGCCGCGGTGTTCGCGGTCGATCATCAGCGTGTTGGCCGCACGCGCGCTGACGGGCGCGCTGGCACGCTCCGCGAGCCGGTCCAGCAGGTACGGGGGTACGAAACTGGGCGGCAGGATCGGTGGCGGGCGAAGCGGCATGGGCGATTCTCCAGTGAGCGGTTCGGCGATGCAAAAGACCTTAGCAGAAACCCGCAGACCCGGGTCGCGGCAGTCTCTCTGCAGATGTCACCGGATGCTGTCGGATTCAAGCCCTCGGCGGTGCATCGTCCTTGCCCAGCGCGGCCGCCATGAAGTCAACGAAAGCTCTCACGCGTGCCGACAACTGGTGGCGCTGCGGGTACACAGCGTAGATGTCGGCATCGGGCGTGCGGTAGTTGACCAGCACCTGCACCAGCCGGCCGCTGCGCAGGTAGCGCGCGATGTCCCATTCGGCGCGCATCAGGATGCCGTGGCCGTCGAGCGCCCAGTTGACCGCGATCTCGCCGTCGTTGGTGCTGAGCGCGCCGCGCGTCTTCACGGCCTCGGTGCGTTGCGCGGCGCCGCGGCCCGAGCTCAGGCGCCACACGCCGTAGGCCTCGTCGCCCTGGCGGATGCCGATGCAACGGTGGCGCGTGAGGTCGTTGGGCACCCTGGGCTGTCCGGCGCGCGCCAGGTAGGCGGGCGAGGCGCACAACAGGCGCCGGTTCGACGCGATGCGCCGCGCGATCACACGCGCCTCGGGCGGCGCGCCGAAGCGGATGCAGACGTCGAAGGCGTCGTCCGTCAGCGGCGGCGGGTTGACCGAGAGCTGCAGCTGCACTTCCACCTGCGGGTGCTTGCGCGCGAATTTCGAGATCAGCGGCGCCACATGGCTGCGCCCGAAGCCCAGCGTGGCGTTCACGCGCAGCAGGCCCTGTGCCTCGCCTTTCGCACCGCCCAGCAATTGGGCCATGTCGTCGATCTCGCCGAGGATGCGGCGCGCGTGCGCCACGTAGAGCTCGCCCTCGGGCGTGAGACTCATGCGCCGCGTGGTGCGGTTCACCAGCGTGACGCCGATGCGCGCCTCCATCTGCGCGAGCCGCTTGCTCACGGCCGGCGTGCTGATGCCGAGCTCGCGCGCCGCCGCGCTCAGGCTGCCGCAGGCCGCGAGGGTGGAGAAGAAGCCGAGTTCGGCGGGCTGGATCGTAGAGGTCATGGGGCGATCCGATTGTTGAACTGAAGTTAAGGATGGGTTCACTTCGGGCGTGAATCGTTCGCTGTATCAAATCCTACAGTGGCAGCTCCCAGAAGCATTCCATGAAGGACATCGATGAGCAGCTACAGCATTGCCACCATTCCCGGCGACGGCATCGGCAAGGAAGTGATCCCGGCCGGCCGTGAAGTGATGGAGGCGCTGGCCGCGGCCTCCGGCGGCGCATTGCACTTCAGCTTCAAGGACTTCGGCTGGGGCGGCGACTGGTACCGCGCGCACGGCGAGATGATGCCGGCCGATGGCCTTGACGCACTGCGCGGCAAGGACGCCATCCTCTTCGGCTCCGCGGGCGATCCGCACATTCCTGACCACATCACGCTGTGGGGCCTGCGCCTGAAGATCTGCCAGGGCTTCGACCAGTACGCCAACGTGTGGCCCACGCGCATCCTGCCGGGCATCGACGGCCCGCTCAAGCGCTGCGCGCCGGGGCAGCTCGACTGGGTGATCGTGCGCGAGAACTCCGAAGGCGAATACGCCGGCGTCGGCGGCCGCGTGCACCAGGGCCATCCGATCGAGGCGGCCACCGACGTGAGCATGATGACCCGCGCGGGTGTCGAACGCATCATGCGGTTCGCTTTCAAGCTGGCCCGCTCGCGGCCGCGCAAGCTGCTCACCGTGGTCACCAAGAGCAATGCGCAGCGCCACGCGATGGTGATGTGGGACGAGATCGCGCTGCAGATCTCGAAGGAGTTCCCCGACGTGACCTGGGACAAGGAACTGGTCGACGCCGCCACCGCGCGCATGGTCAACCGGCCCGCGTCGCTCGACACTTTGGTCGCCACCAACCTGCATGCCGACATCCTCAGCGACCTCGCGGCCGCGCTCGCCGGCAGCCTGGGCATCGCACCCACGGCAACATCGACCCCGAGCGCCGCTACCCCTCGATGTTCGAGCCCATCCACGGCTCGGCCTTCGACATCATGGGCAAGGGGCTGGCCAACCCGGTCGGCACCTTCTGGTCGGTCGTGATGCTGCTCGAGCACCTGGGCGAAGCGGAGGCTGCGCGCCGCGTGATGGCGGCGGTGGAGCACGTCACCGCCAACCCGTCGCTGCACACGCGCGACCTTGGCGGCAGCGCCACCACGGCGCAGGTGACGCGCGCGGTGTGCGAGCACATCGCCGGCGTGCGGCAGCGCCTCGCGGCCTGATCCTTCCCGCAGTCACAGCGCGCCTCGATGCGTGCGGACACGACAACAACGAGCCGGAGACCAAACACATGACAGCAGCTTCCTTCACCCCCACCCGCGTCGCCGGCGCACCTTGCTGCTGCAGGCCGGCGCGTTGACGCTCGGCCTCGGCATCGCCGGGCTGGCCTTCGCGCAACCGGCCGCATGGCCCACGCGGCCGATCAGCCTGGTCGTTCCCTTCCCGGCCGGCGGCACCACCGACGTGCTGGCGCGTGCGCTGGCCGACAAGCTTTCCCAATCCCTCGGCCAGCCCGTGGTGGTCGAGAGCAAGCCCGGCGCCGGCGCCACGCTCGGCGCCGACTACGTCGCCAAGGCCAGGCCCGACGGCTACACGCTGCTGATGGGCGCGGTGCACCACACCATCGCCACCAGCGTCTACAAGAAGCTGCCCTACGATTTCCAGAAGGACTTGGCGCCCATCACCGTCGTGGCCATGGTGCCCAACGTGCTGGTCATCAACGCCGCCAACACACCGGCGAAGAACGTGGCCGAGCTGGTCGCGCTCGCCAAGGCTGCGCCGGACAAGCTGGCCTACGGCTCCAACGGCAACGGCACCGCGCAGCACCTGATCGGCACGCAGTTCCAGGCCAGCACCGGCACCAGCCTGTTGCATGTTCCCTACAAGGGCAGCGGCCCGCTCACCACCGACCTGCTCGGCGGCCAGGTGGCGATGTCCTTCGACACCATCACGCCGGTGCTGCAGCACATCAAGAGCGGCAAGCTGCGCGCGCTGGCCGTGACCACCGCGCGCCGTTCGTCGGTGCTGCCCGACGTGCCCACGCTGGAAGAGGCGGGCCTCAAGGGCTTCGACATCGGCACCTGGTTCGGCGTGCTCGCGCCGGCCGCGACGCCCAGGGACATCGTGGCGCGCCTGAACGCCGAGATGGTCAAGATCATCCACTCGCCCGATTTCGCGCAGCGCATGCAGGCCATCGGCGCCGAGCCGCTAGGCGGCACGCAGGAAGACATGGCGCGGCAGATCCGCGAGGAAACCGCCAGATTCGCGAAGTTGGTGAAGGAAGGCGGCGTCGCGATCGACTAGGGCGCCGAAGGATCGTTACGCGGGTGACACACACTGGTGCTGCAGGCACCCCGCCGAGGCCATAGGATTGGGGCTTCCGTATTCACCCGCCATCCTGCCCATGTTCATCGTCACTCTCACCTACATTCGCCCCCTCGAAGAAGTCGATGCGCTGATGGATCCGCACATGGTCTGGCTCAAGAAGCACTACGAGAGTGGCCTGTTCGTGGCTTCGGGCCGGCAGGTGCCGCGCACGGGTGGCGTGATCCTCGCGCGGTCGGGCGACCGCGAGGGGCTGGAGTCGGTGCTGGCGCGCGACCCGTTCGTGCAGGGCGGCGTTGCGCGCATGGACGTGACCGAGTTCGTCCCCAGCATGACCGCTCCGAGCATCGAGGTATTGAAGACGTTCTGAACCCGGAACGTCTTTTTTTCTTCGCTCAAGCCCCCGGCACTTCCTCGCGCCCGCCCGGATGCCGCGCAAAGCGCGCGGCTTCGCGGTTGTGCACCGGCGCCGAATCGTCCCAGGGCCAGCCGCCGAACTGCGTGCGGCGGTAGTCGGCCATGGTCTGGCTGATCTCGGCCTGGGTGTTCATCACGAAGGGACCGTACTGCGCGACCGGCTCGGCAATCGGACGGCCCTGCAGCACGAGGAGCTCGCTCGTCTCTTCGTCGCCGTTGACCAGTTCGACGGCCGTATTCGCACGCAGCTCGACCGCAGCCGGGCCTTCGATGCGCTCGCCGGCAATCTGCGCCACCGCGCCCTTGAAGAAATACAGCATCCGCCGCGTGCCTTCGCCCGTGGCGGCCGGCAGCGTCCATTGCGCGCCGGGCGTCATCTTGATCGTCCAGATGGCGACATCGGCATCGGTCTGCGCGGCCCATGAGTTGGGCGGGGGCGCCAGCGGCTGGATCGGGTCCTGCCCGTTGACGGCATCGCCGAGCCGGCCCGCGATCACCGCGACCTCGGTGCGGCCGCCCTTCGCGTCGTCCGAGGCGAAGCGCGGAATCGCGTCCGACCAGAACATCGTGAAGTGCGGCTCGGCCATCTTGTTCTTCGCCGGCAGGTTGAGCCAGATCTGGAACAGCTCCAGCGGATTGGGTGCGCCCGCGTCGAGCAGCGGGAACATCTCCGAATGCACGATGCCCTTGCCGGCCGTGAGCCACTGCACGTCGCCGCCGCCGAAGCGCGCGGTGGCGCCCAGCGAATCGGAGTGGTCGACCAGGCCCTTGCGAACGATGGTCACCGTCTCGAAGCCGCGGTG
>CAMATD010000125.1 GCA_945860785.1 Variovorax sp. YR752
CACGAAGGTGCGGCCCTTGGTGTAGACCTCGACCGAGCCGGTGTGGCGGTTGGCCCAGCGGTTGCCGATGCCGAGCACGAAGTCCGAGGCCAGCATCGTGGCGTTGCCGTAGCGGTGGCTGGTCTGCAGGCCGCACATGCCGGCCATCAGCGGATGGTCGTCGGGAATCGCGCCCCAGCCCATCAACGTGGGAATCACCGGCACGCCGGTGGCTTCGGCAAAGCGCACGAGCAGGTCGGACGCATCGGCGTTGATGACGCCGCCGCCGGCCACGATCAGCGGGCGCTCGGCCGCATTCAGCATGTCGATGGCCTTCTCGATCTGGGCGCGCGTGGCGGCCGGCTTGTAGGGGACGAGCGGCTCGTAGCTGTCGATGTCGAACTCGATCTCGGCCATCTGCACGTCGAAGGGCAGGTCGACCAGCACCGGGCCCGGACGGCCCGAGCGCATCAGGTGGAAGGCCTGCTGGAACACCTGCGGCACTTGGCCGGGTTCGCGCACGGTGACCGACCACTTGGTGACGGGCTTGGAGATCGACTCGATGTCGACCGCCTGGAAGTCTTCCTTGTAGAGCCGTGCGCGCGGCGCCTGGCCGGTTATGCAGAGGATGGGGATCGAATCGGCCCAGGCCGAATAGAGACCCGTGATCATGTCGGTGCCTGCAGGCCCCGAGGTGCCGATGCACACACCGATGTTGCCGGCCACGGCGCGGGTGTAGCCCTCGGCCATGTGCGAGGCGCCTTCGACGTGGCGCGCGAGGATGTGCGAGATGGTGCCGCGCTGGCGCAGCGCGGAATACATGGGGTTGATGGCGGCTCCGGGCACGCCGAAGGCCTGCGTCACGCCTTCTTTTTCCATCACCAGCACGGCGGCCTGGACTGCTTTCATTTTTGCCATGGGACTGTCTCCGTTAAGTGACGTCCACTGTAGGAAGCGGGGGGCATTCGAAGAAGAGGGCTGCAGGCCATAAAACCTATTCCGCGTTGGAATAAGTGACTACCATCGGCCCATGGACAGACTGTTGACAATGGAGATGTTCGTGCGCGTGGTCGAGACCGGCAGCTTCTCGAAGGCGGCGCGCGAGTTCAACACCACGCAACCCACCGTGACCAAGCAGATCGCGGCCACCGAGGCGCGACTGAAGGTGCGGCTGCTCAACCGCAACACGCGCGGTGTGAGCCTGACCGAACCGGGCGCGCTGTACTACGAGAAGTGCAAGACCATCGTGCGCGATGCCGAGGAGGCCGACAGCGTGGTGCAGCTGCGGCAGAACCAGGCGCAGGGGCTGCTGCGCATCGGTACCTCGGTAGCCTTCGGTCGCCGCGTGATGGTGCCGCTCGCGCTGGAGTACATGCAGCGGAATCCGCAGGTGCAGCTCGACCTGAGCTTCGAGGACCGCTATGTGGACCTCATCGCGCAGGGCGTCGACGTGGCGATCCGCATGGGCAAGCTGGCCGATTCATCGCTGGGCGCGCGCTACCTGGGCGCCAATCCGTGGGTCATGGTCGCCGCCCCGGGCTACCTGAAGAAGCACGGCACACCCAAACGCGCGCAGGACCTGAGCGCCCATGTGGCGCTGATCTACAGCAGCGTGGTGGGCGACGAGTTCTGGCGCATGCACACGCCCAAGGGCGAGCCGGTGACGGTGCCGGTCTCGGGGCGCTTCCGCTCGAACAACCTCTCGGCCGTGCTGGCCGCGGCGCGCGACGGGCTGGGCATAGCGCTGATGCCGCGCTACGTCGCGTAGCGAATCGCTGGCCTCGGGCAAGGTGCTCGCGGTGCTCGGCGACCATGCGCTGCCCGAGCAGGAGATCCATGCCGTCTTTCCCTCGCCCAAGCTGGTGCCGAGCAAGGTGTCGAGCTTCGTGGCCTTCCTGCAGGGGCGCTTCGACGAAGGCTGGTGGGCGGGCTGAGGCCGCGACCCGCTCGGCCAGCTGCCTTCAGGCTGGCACGAAGGCCCCGTGCAAACCCAGCGGTAGCGCATAGGGCAGCAGGGCCTGTGCCACCGGCCCTGCGCCCAGGTGATCGGCCGCGAAGCACGACAGCACCGTCTTCTGCCGCCCGAAGTCGAGCACGGTGCCGAGCACCCAGCCCGGGCGCGAGCCGTCCGGTACGAAGACGTGCTCTTCCACCACCGCCTGCGGCCCGTAGCTGAAGCGCTGGCTGCGGCCGGTCTCGACATCGGTACGCGCGACCGCGCCGAAGCCCGGCAGTTCGCGCCGGACCTGCGTGGCGTGGACCTGCGTGGCGTGGACCACGTGGCGGTGGCGCAGGCCGACGCGGCGCGGATCGATGCGCGGAAACTCGGCTTCCTGCGCCAGCGCCGTCTGCGTGGCCTTGCCGGTGCCGAGGTTCAGGGTCGCGACGGTCAGGAGCGGGTCGGTGCTCTTCACGCGGCGCCCGCGCATCACTTCGCGGTTGGTCGTGAACACCGAGTCGGCGTTGTCCGAACGCACGTAGTCGACGTGGATGAGCGTGCCGCGCGGTGTGTCTTCTTCCCAGGCATTGCCGACGTGGAACAGGAAGCCGGCCGGCAGTGCGAGCACCTGGCGCTTGTCCCAGTTGCGCTTGTCGACGACCAGCGCGCGCATGCCCAGTTCGGGCCGCCACACGTGGGCGTCGAGAAAGCTCGCGCCGGCCTCCTTGCGCTTGCCGTCGTAGACCAGCGGCGGCATCAGGAACACCAGGTGCCGCTCGGTCACCGCGAAGTCGTGGACCATCGGCAGGTCGGGTACCGGCACCGCGGCCGCACGGCGCAGCGTGCCATCGGGCGCGATCTCGTACAGCGCCAGCAAGCTCTGGCCGCTGCTGACGCCGAAGTTCCAGACGGTGCCGTCCGGGTCTACCTTGGGATGGGCCGAGAAGGGCATGCCCGCCAAGTCGGGGCGCCAGGTTTTCACCCCCAGCGTGTCCAGCGTGCGCGCATCGATGCGCGTGGCCGAGCCGCCTTCCCACAGCGCCAGCACCTCGCCCTGCAACGGCAGCACGCTGGTGTTGGCGACGTTGATGCTGTCGGCCGAGTTCGGCGGTTCGACGCCCGGCGGCATGGTGCCGAAAGCTTCCGTCAGCCGGCGTCCGGCCCGCACCTCGGCCACGCGCTTGGGCGTGGCGACATAGCGGCCCTGGTGGCGCACGTCGGCGCCGTCGATCACGAAGCGATGCACCATGCCGTCGCCGTCGAACCAGTGGTGATAGCGCTCGCCGCCCAGGTCGTGGCCCGCCGGGCCGATGCGGAACAGCGTGCCGGCGACGGCATCGGGGAAGCGCCCGCGCACCGCGGCGCGGGTCAGCGGCAGGTCGTCCGGCGGCGTGGCGAAGCCGGTCTTCCAGGGCGTGCCGGCGGCTTCGAAGTCGGCCTGCCAGTCGTCCGTGCCAGTGGCGCGCGCCAGGGGCGCAAGAAGAGGCAGCGCACCGGCCGAGGCCAGCAGGCGCAGGAGTTCGCGTCGTTCCATGGCCGCCTCAGCGCAGGTGGATGACGGTCTGCAGGTCGGCGTCGACGCCGATCGCGGCGGCCTCGAAATCGGGCGCGCCGCGGTTGCCCTTGGCGTCGTTCGAGAAGCCGTAGCGCTCGGTCGGCATGCCGATGAGGTTGGTGTCGAGCTTGCCGTTGCCGTTCTCGTCCGCGAACGCCCGCACGGCATAGCGCCCCGGCGCCAGGCCCGGGAAGACCAGCCGGGCCGTGCCGGCGCGCATCGGCACTGTCTGCGAGGCCAGCGACTGGCTGCCCGCGAAGTCGGCGGCGCTGTCGTACAGCGCGACGTACAGCGCGACGTACAGCGTGGCATCCGCGGCAGGGCCGTCGGCAACGCTCAGGCTCAGGTCGGCGGCAAGGGCGCCCAGCGGCGCGAGGAGGGCGGCGGCGCACAGGGCGCGCGCGACCGGACGGGGGAGGGAAGCGGAAAGATGCATGGCAGGCCTCGTTGGTTGGAGGCCCCGACGATCTCGCAGGCGCCTTGCGGTGCCCAGCGCCATGCGACGAAATGCAGGAATGCGTGCGCGAAATGCACGCAGCGGGGGTCAGTCCGTCGTCTTCTTGCCTTCGCTGCCGCCTTCGGCCGGCTCGTGGCCGTTGCCCACATGCCCCGAGTCCGCGAACAGGCTCCACGCCGCCATGAACAGCGCCGCGATCACCGGCCCGATCACGAAGCCGTTGATGCCGAAGATCGCCATGCCGCCGATGGTCGACATCAGCACGATGTAGTCGGGCATCTGCGTGTCCTTGCCCACCAGCACCGGGCGCAGGATGTTGTCGACCAGGCCGATCACGAACACGCCCACAAAGATCAGCACGCCGCCTTGCCAGAAATGCCCCGTGGCCAGGAAGTAGATGGCCACCGGCCCCCAGATCAGCGCCGCGCCCACCGCGGGCAGCAGCGACAGGAAGGCCATCAGCACGGTCCACAGCAGCGCACCCTGTACGCCGAGGAACCAGAAGGCCACCCCACCGATCGTGCCCTGCGCGATGGCCACGGCCACGTTGCCCCTCACGGTGGCGCGGATCACGGTGGTGAACTTGTTGAGCAGGTAGTGCGTGTGCGGCTTGGCGAGCGGCACGGCATCGCGCATCGTCTTCGAGAGCGTCGCGCCGTCGCGCACCAGGAAGTACAGCAGATACAGCATCACGAAGAAGCTGACGACGAAGTCGAAGGTGTTCTGCCCGATGGCGAGCGCCTGGCTCGCGATGAACTGGCTGGCCTGGCCCGCGATGGCCGAGACGCGCGCCTGCCAGGCGGCCATGTCGCCGAGGTTGAACTGCTCCACCAGGTTCAGCAGCCACTGCGGCGCGGCGTCCAGGATCTGCTGGAAGTAGCCTGCGAAATTGATCTGCCCCGAACGGATGCTCTGCGTGACCAGCGCGATTTCCTGCACCAGCGACACGCCCACCATCGCGAGCGGAAGAATCACGATGAAGAGGCAGATGGCCAGCGTCGAGAGCGTGGCCATATTGGGCTTGCCGGGCATTTTCTTCAGCAGCCACTTGTAGAGCGGCGTGAACAGGATCGCCAGCGCCACGCCCCAGAGCACCGCGCCGAAGAACGGCAGCAGCACCCAGATGAAGGCGGCGGTGACGGCAGCGAGCAGGGCGATGAAGACGCCGCGCTGGAGTTGGGGTGAGTTCATAGGTGTCTCGGACTGTAGCCGAGCGCGGACTCAGGATCTTGTCAGCGGGCGCGCTCTTGTGCCGTGCAGCGGCGTGAGCGCGCGAATCAGCCTGCAGCCTTTGCCAGACGGTCGCGGCATGCTATCTGATCGATAGCGCGCCGCGGCACTAGTGCACAGCTTCAGCGCTTGGAACGCGGCAGCGCGACCGGCGCCAGCGTGGCGCGCAGGCGGCTTGGCGCGTCGGGCTCGGCGGCGACTTCCACCTCGAGCGCGCGCTCGACGTTGCCGATGTGCTCGAGCATCAGGCGGCGCGCCTTGTCCGTGTCGCCTTCTTCGAGCGCGGCGACGATGGCGCCGTGTTCGGCGCACGACTGGCCGGCCTCGTGCCTCGACTGGTAGAGCGTGGCGGCCAGCGTGGTGCGTGCCGTGAGGTCACGCAGCACGTCGACCAGCAGCTGGTGCCCCATCTGCTCTGCGAGGCAGACATGGAAGTCCGCCAGCAGGAACGCGCGCGTGGCCGCGTCGGCGCCTTCGATGGCGCGCTGCTCGTCGGCGATGTGGTCGCGCAGCTTGCGGATCACCTTGCCCAGCGGCCGGCCTTCGCTCTCGGCCAGGATGCCGGCCTCGACGATGCGGCGCGCCGAGAAGGCATCGCGCGCTTCTTCGGCCGAAGGCTCCACCACGTACCAGCCGCGGCGCGACTGCACTTCGACGAAACCGCGCGCCTGCAACTGCATGAGCGCCTCGCGCACCATCGTGCGGCTCACCGAGAAGTTCTCGGCCAGGGCCTGCTCGCCGAGCCGCTCGCCCGGTGCGAGCTTCTGCGCGAGGATGGCCTCGACCACGCGCTCGGCGATGGCGGTGGGGCTGACGTCGGAGGCCATGTCTTTTCTCAGTGGCTGGTCGAAGCGGTTGCGGTGGTGCCGATGTCGACCCCGGGCTCGGCCAGCGGCTCGTCGTCGGGCGAGTAGGTGCCGTCGAGCACCGCATGGGCGCGTTCGCGGTCGATGTCGCCTTCCCAGGCCGCGATGGCCACCGTGGCCACGCAGTTGCCGATCAGGTTGCCGAGCGCGCGGGCGATGCCCATGAACCAGTCCACCGACAGCACCAGCACCAGCCCGATGGCGGGAATGGCCGGAATCGCATGCAGCGTGGCGGCCAGCACCACGATGGCCGAGCCCGGCACGCCGTGCGCGCCCTTGGAGGTGACCAGCGCAATCGCCAGGATCGTCAGCAGGTCCGCCATCGAGATCGACGTGTTGGTGGCCTGCGCGATGAACACCGCGGCGAGCGTGATGTAGATCGAGAAGGCGTCGAGGTTGAACGAGTAGCCGGTCGGAATCACCAGGCCCACCGTCGAATCGCGGATGCCCATGCGGCGCAGCTTGGCCATGATCTGCGGCAGCACGCTGTCCGACGAGGTGGTCGCGAACACGATGGTCAGCTCTTCGCGCAGGTAGCGCAGCAGCTTCCAGATGCTGAAGCCCGACATGCGCATCACCAGGCCGAGCACCACGAACACGAAGATCAGCACCGCGCCGTAGAAGAGGGCGACCAGCATGCCGAGCTGCTTGAGCGAACCGATGCCGTACTGCCCGACCGTGAAGGCGATGGCACCCAGCACGCCGAGCGGTGCCAGCTTGATGATGATCCCCATGATCTTGAACAGCACCAGCGAGAGCGCGTCCACCACCACGGCCACCGGCTTGCCGCGCTCGCCCAGCAGCGTGAGCGCGCAGCCGAACAGCACCGCGAACAGCAGCACCTGCAGCACGTCGCCGGTGGCGAAGGCGTTGACCACCGTGGTGGGAATCAGCTTCATCAGGAACTCGACCGTGCCGCCGCTCGTGAGCTTGTCGGCATTCGAGGCATAGGCGCTCATCGCGGCCGGATCGAGCTTGGCCGGGTCCACGTTCATGCCCGCGCCGGGCTGGAACACGAAGGCCAGCACCTCGAAGTAGATCAGCGCCTTGACGCCCACGCGCCCCACGCGCGTTTCAGGTCGCCCGCGCCTGCGATGCCGTGCACCACCACGCAGAAGACCAGCACCGGGATGATCAGCTTGATGAAGCCATCACCCAGCGGCTTGAGCTTGACGGCGTACTCGGGGGCGAAGAGGCCGGCGAGCACACCGAGCACCAGCGCGATGACCACCTGACCGAAAAGCGATTTGGCGAAGCGAGGCATGGGGTCTCCTGTTTGTCTGGCCTAGGTTTTGCATGCAAGCAACGCCTTGTCTTGCATACAAGAAATGTAGGCAAGAAGACTTTGGAGAGGTCAGAGGGTATTCCCGGGCTTCACGGCCGGCCTTGTCGGCCGTGTCGCGCTCGAACGGCACGCGCCCCGGCGACCACAACGGCTATATCCGGTTTGCGATCGACGGGTCGTCCAGCTCGCACTGCAACGCGGGCCCGTGGCAGCGAATGGGATCCGGCAGGGACCGGGCGAGCCAGTGAGCGCGCGTGTTGCTTGAAGGTGTGGCGCTGCGTTCGTGGTGAGGCGCCGCACCGCCACCGTCGCGCTGGTCATGCCCTACTTCGTCGCTGGCGAACCATCGGAAGATATTGGTCCGGCTTCTCAGCCCATCGCTGGATCGCACGAAGAGAAAGCCTTGCAGTTCATTGCCCTCCGCGTCGACAGGGATGCCGGCGGCTCGCAAGGCTGCGACCTTCGCGCCGGTGCCCATGTCGAATGGCAGCTTCAGGGTGATGGTTGCGTTGTGGACCGTCCGTCTCGACATGGATTTACCCTCATGTTTCCTGGTGGCACCGTGGACCCGGGAGAGCTTCTCCGAAGGTCCGCCGCACGTTGTCGCGCTATTTGTCGTGATGCAGGTACGTCGCCTGCTTCGGCAGCAGCAGGCTCACCAGGAAGGCCACGCCCATCATCCCTGTCACGTACCAGTAGAAGTACGACTCGTGCCCGATCGACTTCAGCCCCAGCGCCACGTATTCCGCGCTGCCGCCGAAGATCGCATTGCCCACTGCATACGACAGGCCCACGCCCAGCGCGCGCACTTCGGGCGGGAACATCTCCGCCTTCACGATCCCGCTGATCGAGGTGTAGAAGCTCACCACCGCCAGCGCGACGGTGATCAGCACGCCGGCCACCAGCGGGCTGCTCACGCTCTGCAGGCTGGTCAGCACGGGCACCGTCATCAGCACGCCCAGGGCGCCGAACAGCAGCATGTTGCTGCGTCGGCCGATGCGGTCCGACAGCGCGCCGAACAGCGGCTGCATGCACATGTAGAGGAACAGGCAGGCCGTCATCACGTTGCTGGCAGTCTTGATCGACATCCCGGCCGAGTTCACCAGGTACTTCTGCATGTAGGTGGTGAAGGTGTAGAAGATCAGCGAGCCGCCGGCCGTGTAGCCCAGCACCATGAAGAAGGCGCGCTTGTGGTGCCTGAACAGTTCGCCCATGGTGCCGGCGCCCTTGGCGGCCCGAGTCTGCGTGCTGGCGGTCTCGGTCAGGGTGCGGCGCAGCATGAGGGCCACCACGGCGGCCAGGGCGCCCAGCACGAAGGGAATGCGCCAGCCCCAGCTCTTGAGTTCGGCGTCGTCGAGGAATTGCTGCAGCACCACCACGACCACCACCGCCAGCAGCTGGCCGCCGATCAGGGTCACGTACTGGAAGGACGAGAAGAAGCCGCGCTGCCCGCGCATCGCCACTTCGCTCATGTAGGTGGCCGTGGTGCCGTACTCGCCGCTGACCGACAGGCCCTGCAGCAGCCGCGCGGCCAGCAGCAGCACCGGCGCGGCGGCGCCGATGGAGGCGTAGGTGGGCAGGCAGGCGATCACCAGCGAGCCCACGCACATCATCGTCACGGAGACCACCATCGAGGTCTTGCGGCCCTTGCGGTCGGCCAGGCGGCCGAACAGCCAGCCGTCGATCGGGCGCATCAGGAAGCCGGCCGCAAACACGCCAGCGGTGTTCAGCAGCTGGGCCGTGGGGTCGGACTTGGGAAAGAAGGCGGGCGCAAAGTAGATGGCGCAGAACGCATAGACGTAGAAGTCGAACCACTCCACCAGGTTGCCCGACGACGCGGCAAAGATGGCGAAGATGCGCTTGCGCTTTTCTTCGAAGGTGTAGGGGGTGGTGTTGGGGCTGGTCGCGTCCGGGCTGGAGGCGCCGGCAGTGGCGCTGGCAATGGCGGTCATCGGGGAGGTCCTTGTCTCTGGGCGCGGCCCGCCGCGGAGCCGCCTGAAGCTGTGCCGGGGAGTCTGGCCCGGCGCTGGCGCGCCGTCGTCCGTAGCCGCCCGCCACGCGGCTGCGTACCTGTACGCAAGGGTATATACCTAGAAAGACTTGCGCGGGCTACAGCGCGTGCTCCCGCAGGAAGCGGTCGAGCTCGTGGCTGTTCGACAGGCCCAGCTTGGCGAACACATGGGCGCGGTGCGTCTCCACCGTGCGCAGCTCCAGCGGCGCGAGCTCGAGCGCGATCCGCTTGTTGGGCTTGCCCTCGGCGACCAGCCGGGCCACCTGCATCTCGCGCGGCGTCAGCTTGGCCCACAGCGCCTGCGCGGCCTGCCGGGCCTGCCGGCGCACGGCGATGTCTTCCGCCTGCCGCAGGGCCTTGGCGATGCTGTCCAGCAGGCGCTCGTCGTTGCAGGGTTTTTCCAGCCAGCCGAACGCGCCGTTCTGCACCGCCTCGACCGCCATCGGAATGTCGCCGTGGCCGGACAGGAGCAACACCACCAGCGGACTGTCCTGCGCGCGCAGCGCATCGAACACCTGCAGCCCGCTCATGCCTGCCATGCGCAGGTCCAGGATGACGCAGCCCGCGCGCTGGAGGTCGGTGCTGGCCAGGAATGCCTCTCCCGAGGCAAAGGCCTGCACCGCGTAGCCGCGCGACAGCAGCAACAGGCCCAGGGAGCGGCGCACGGCCTCGTCGTCGTCCAGGACGTACAGGTTGTTGGCAAGAGTGTTCACTGCGAAGTTTCCAGTTCCAGTGTGAAAACCGTGCCGCCGCCGGCCCGGCCGGCAAAGGACAGGCAGCCGCAGTGGGCCTCCACGATGGAGCGGCAGATGTTCAGGCCCAGCCCCAGGCCACCCGCCTTGGTGGTGAAGAAAGGCGCGAACACCTGTTCGGTCAGCGCGGCATCGATGCCGGACCCGCGGTCCGCCACGCGGATGTGCATGCGCCCCTCCAGGACCTCGGCCTCGACCTCCACCACCCGTTGTTCGGGCGGCGTGGCCTGCATGGCCTGCAGGCTGTTGGACAGCAGGTTCAGCAGCACCTGCTCCAGCAGCACGCGGTCGCCGCGCACAGGGGGCAGCGTGGGCGCAATGCGGACCTCGGCGCGGGCCTGCCGCAGCCGCATCTCGCCTTGCAGCAGCGCCAGCGCGTTCGCCACCAGGGCGGCCACCGCGCAGTCTTCGGTGCCGGCCGTGCGCTGGCGCACGAAGCCGCGGATGCGCCGCACGATCTCGGCGCTGCGCCGGGCCTGTGCCACGGTTTCGTCCAGGCTGCTGACCAACAGCGACTGGTTGCCCTGTTCCGCAAAGGCCTTGGCCACGCTCGCGAAATTGCTCAGCGCCATCAGCGGCTGGTTCAGCTCGTGGGCCAGGGTGGAGGCCATTTCGCCCAGGCTGGCCAGGCGCTGCGCGTGCTGCAGCTGTTCGTCATTCTGGCGCTGGCGCAGCTCGGCGCGCTTCTGCTCGGTGATGTCCACCACCGAACTCATCCAGCCGCTGTGCCGGCCGTCGGCATCGATCAGTCGCGCGGTGTAGACCATGGTGATCACCTCGCGCCCGTCGCGGTGCCGCAGGCGCGACTCGAAGCCGGAGAGCGCGGCCTGCCCGCTCATCGTCGTGTCGTTCTGGCGCCAGTGCTGCGCCACGTCGTCGGGGTGCCAGTAGGGGTACGGAGGCAGCCGCCCGAGCAGCTCGTCGACGTCGTAGCCGGTCATCTCGCAGAAGGCCGAGTTGACGTAGATGATGCGGCCCTCCAGGTCGCGTGCGCGCATGCCCACCAGCAACGAATCTTCCATCGCCTTGCGGAACGAGTGGGCCTCGTCCAGCGCATGGGTGCGTTCGCGCACCCGCTGCTCCAGGTCGCGCCGCGCATCGCGCTGCTCGGCGAAGCGGCGCTCGCGCAGCTGCCAGTACAGGCCGCCCAGCAGCAGCACGCCGGCGCACAGCAGCCCGAGCATCCAGGTGCGCTCGCGCGCCCGGGTGACGTCCGAATGGTCGACCATCACCGTCAGGGTCCAGCTCAGGTCGGGCAGCGCCTCGTCCACCGCGAGGAAGCGGCGCGGCTGGCCGCCGATGTCGGTGCGCACGAGGTAGCCGGGCTGCCCCTCGTCGCGTTCGACGGTCCACGGCAGCAACGGGAAACGGTTGTGCGTGCCGTACTGCTGGTGGCGCTGCACCCAGTCCAGGTCCGTGTTGCCCAGGGGCCGCGTGGCCTGGTACATCCACGCCGGCACCGAGCTCAGGAACACGATGCCGCGCGCGTCGGTCAGCAGGATCGGGTCGCGCACGAAGGTCCAGGCCTCCTGGAGCTGGCGCAGGCTGACCTTGACGGTCAGCACGCCCAGCACGGCGCCGCCCTCGGGCTGCACCGGTGCCGAAAGGAACAACCCCGGCTCGCCGGTGGTCTGCCCACGCCATAGAACAGGCCGTTGCGGCCCGCGCGGGCATCGATGAAGTAAGGCCGGTTGGCATAGGACTCGCCGACGAAGCTCCGCGGTGTCGCCCAGTTGCTCGCCGCCAGCGTGAGGCCCTGCAGGTCGATCAGGTACAGCATGTCCGAGCCCGCGTGGCGGTTCACCTCCTCGATGTAGCGGTTGGCGCGCTGCCGCGTGGCGGGGTCCTGCGGACGGGCCAGCACGGCGAGGATGTCCGGATGCATGCCCGCGGTGAGCGGGAGGTAGGCGTACTTTCCGGCGGCGTCGCGCAGGCCCAGTGCGTGGACTTCCGTCGCGCGGCGGATCGAGTCCGCCTGGAAGCTCGCTTCCCGGTTCGCTGCCCATTGGCCCGCCGCGCCGATCAGCAGCAGGGTCGCCAATACGGCGGCGCCCCAGGCGTACAGCGTGCGATGGCTGAGTCGGGGACGAGGCGTTGGCGGTTCGGGCGTGATGGGCGGCATGGGGAGGCGAGCGGGATTTTGCCCTGATCCCCGCGTGGCGGTCGCGCGGCCAAGGTGCGGGGTGCCGTACCATCGCGCCCATGCGAACCCTTTCACTCCCCACCGGCGGCGAGATGCCGGTCCTGGGCCTCGGCACCTGGCGCATGGGCGAGATCGCCGGCCGTCATGCGGCCGAGGTCGCCGCGGTGCGCGAGGCCATCGCCCTGGGCTACCGGCTCATCGACACCGCCGAGATGTACGGCGAAGGCGGCGCCGAAACCGTGCTCGGCCAGGCCATTGCCGAGGCGCTGCGCGCAGGCGACGTGCGGCGCGACGAGCTCTTCATCGTCAGCAAGGTCTACCCGCACAACGCGAGCCGTCGCGGCACGGTCGAGGCCTGCGAACGCAGCCTGAAGCGGCTGGGGCTCGATGCCATCGACCTCTACCTGCTGCACTGGCGCGGCAACCACCCACTGAGCGCAACGGTCGAGGCGATGCATGCACTCGTCGCGAGCGGGCGCGTCGGTCACTGGGGCGTGAGCAACTTCGACACCGACGACATGGAGGAGCTGGCGCAGGTCATCGGCGACGGCCCGCGCTGCGCCGCCAACCAAGTGTACCTGTCGCTCGGCGAGCGCGGCCCCGAGTTCAGCCTGCTGCCCTGGCTGCGCGAGCGCGGCATGCCGCTGATGGCCTACAGCCCGATCGACCAGGGCGCATTGGCCGGGGACGATGCGCTCGGCGAACTGGCGGTGCGGCTCGGCGTGACGGCCGCGCAACTTGCACTGGCTGCTGTGCTGGCGCGACCCGGCGTGGTCGCGATTCCGAAGGCGGTGCGCAGCGCGCATCTTCAGCAGAACCTGGCAGCCGCCTCCCTGAAGCTCGACGCGGCCACGCTCGCCGGACTCGATCACCTCTATCCGGCGCCCAAGCGCAAGACGCCGCTGGCGATGATCTGAAGACTCAGTGCGCCTCGGCCTGCTTGGCCGCAGCGATCACTGCCTGCTCATCGTGCTTCGCGCCGTTGAGGAACAGGTTCAGCAGCACCGCCGCAATCGACGCCAGCAGGATGCCCGACTCGATCAGCGAGTGAATCGCATGCGGCATCCACTGCTTGAAGTTCGGCGCGATCAGCGGAATCATGCCGATGCCGATAGCCACCGCGACGATCATCGCGTTGTGCCGGTTGGTCTTGAAGTCCACGCCCGAGAGAATGCGGATGCCCGTGGCGGCCACCATGCCGAACATCACGAGGCCCGCGCTGCCGAGCACCACGGTGGGCAATGACTCGATCAGCGCGGCCATCTTCGGCAGCAGGCCCAGCACGATCAGGATCACGCCGCCCGCCACGCACACATAGCGGCTCTTGATGCCGGTGACGGCCACGAGCCCGACGTTCTGCGAGAAGCTGGTGTACGGAAAGGTGTTGAAGATGCCGCCGATCATCGTGCCCAGGCCGTCGGTGCGGAGACCCCGGGCCAGGTCCTTCTGCCCGATCTTGCGGTCGGTCATTTCGCCGAGCGCGAGGAACATGCCGGTCGATTCGATCATCACCACGATCATGATCAACGTCATCGTGAGGATCAGGATCGGGTCGAACTGCGGCATGCCGAAATGAAAGGGCAGCACGATGTCGACCCACGCGGTCTTGCCGACCTTCTCGTAGGTCATGAGCCCGGTGATCGAGGCCACGACCGCACCGATCACGATGCCCAGCAGCACCGAGATGTTGGCGATGAAGCCCTTGGCGTACTTGACGATCAGCAGGATCGACACGAGCACCAGCGCGGCCACGCCAAAGCCCGGGAGGTCCGCGTACTTGGGGTTGGGCACCGTCGGCATGATGGCGAAGCCCTTGGGCACCGCGGGAATCGAACTGCCCGGCGAGGTCACTTCGGCGAGCCACTTGGCATACACCGGATCGACCAGCGCAGGCGCCGTCGGCCCCACCGGGTTGCCGAAGATCCAGTTGATGCCCACGCGCATCAGGCTGATGCCGATGACTGCGATGATGGTGCCGGTGACCACCGGCGGAAAGAAGCGCAGCATGCGGCTCACCAGCGGTGCGATCAGTATCGACACCACGCCCGCGCCGATGATCGCGCCGAAGAGCAACTGCGCGCCGTTCTGCCCGGGGTTGGCATTGGCGATGGCCACCATCGGCGCGACCGATGCGAAGGTCACGCCCATCATCACCGGCAGCTTGATGCCGAACCACTGCGTGGCGCCGAGCGCCTGGATCAGCGTGGCGATGCCGCAGCAGAACAGGTCGGCCGAGATCAGCAGCGCCACTTCGTCGGGCGACAGCTTGAGCGCGCGGCCGACGATCAGCGGCACCGCGACGGCCCCCGCATACATCACCAGCACATGCTGCAGGCCGAGGGCCGCGAGCTTGCTCGAAGGCAAGTGCTGGTCCACCGGATGGACTGTGGGAACAGGGGAAGAGGTCTCGGCCGTCATCGTGTATCTCCTGGCGCAGCAAGGGGGAGAGGGCGTGAACGGCGCAGTCGTTTCGCGGCGTCCACAAGGACGTGTACGCGAAACTGTATACAATTTATGCGGCAATACGGATGCAGGAAAACCCGCACCGCATGCCGCTATTTCAGGCGAGCAATGCCTTGACCAGGTCGAGCTGCCGGTCGGGCTTCTCGGTGCCCAGTTCGAGGCTGGCCTCGATGCGCTCGAGGTGATCGATCATGCAGACCACGGCACCTTCCACATCGCCCTTGCGGCAGATGCGGAGGAAGTCTGAATGCTCGTCCGACGAGCAGTGCGGGTCGTTCGACGAGTGGTAGAGCATCGCGATCAGCGAGCTGCGCGCGACCAGTTCGCGCACCAGCTCGGCCAGCGTCTTGTTGCCCGTGGCCTCGGCCAGCGCCACGTGGAAGTCGCCCAGCACCTTCTCGCGCACCGTGCCCGTGGTGGTGGTCTGACGCAGCGCGGTGCGCTCGAACTTGATGTGCTGCGCCAGCACCTGGTAGTCGCGCGGCCGCGCATGGGCGATGAAGAGGCGCACCACCTCGCTCTCGAGGATGCGGCGCACCGCGAACACCTCGCGCGCCTCCTGCACCGTGGGCTGGCACACGAAGGCATCCTTGTCGGGAATCATCTCGATGAGCTTGTCCTTCGACAGCATCAGCAGCGCGGCGCGCACCTTGGTGCGGCTCACCGAATAGACGCGGCCCAGCGCTTCTTCACGCAGCCAAGTGCCGGGCGGTAGCCGCTTTTCGACAATCGCGGTGGCGATGTCCTGGGCGATGCTTTCGATGGAGCTGCCCTTGTCGGTGGCAGCGGCCCCGTTCTCGGGCGGAGCGATGGTTGCAGGGGAGGCGGGGGATTTGGAGCTGGCGCGGGGCATGCGGAGATTGTGGCTCAGCGTGCGGCTCTGGCGCCTGCGCAGCCCCTATCACCCGACGAGTGTGAAGCCTTCGAGGGCGCCGGTCATGGTCTTCGGCAGGGGCCGCGCGAGCTCGCCGCGCTTGCTGGTCTTGAGCTTCAGCGTGACGAGCGATTCGATGAGTTTGGTGCCGGCGGCCACGCCGTCGATCACCGGCACGCCGAGCAGTTCGCTGATGTGCGCGCACAGGTCGGTCATGCCCGCGCAGCCGAGCACGATGCAGTCCGAGCCGTCTTCCTCGAGCGCGCGCCGGCACTCTTCGACGATGCGTTCGCGCGAGAACACGATGTTGGGTGCGGCATCGTTCATCTCGCGCAGTTGCGCGATCGTGTACTTGCCCGGGTTGCGCGAAGGGTGGTTGATCTGCAGGTAGCTCGTGTTCGGGTAGTTCTTCTTGAGCCAGGCGATGGCCTTGAGCGTGTCTTCGTGGGTGGAGAAGGCGCGTGCGTCCTTCGCATTCCATGTCGTCACGTCGTCGGCCGGAAACAGCGCGGGGTCGCGGTTGGTGAAGAGGTATTCGAACTGGCTCGCGGCCTTGAGCGCGGCATCCGACATCGGGTTGTCGGTGAGGATGCCGACGTTGCCGTGGTCGTGCGTGGGCATGTCCCATTCGAAGGACGAGAAGATCGTCTTGTCGGCGTACTTGCCGCCGGCCTGCAGGGCCTTGATGCGCGGCACCTGGTACTTCGCCATGCCCAGCGAGAACGGAATCTGCGCCGCGAGCTTGTTGCCGTCGTTGTCGTAGGAAGACAGGCGCAGGTGGTCCGAGAGCGCGGC
>CAMATD010000126.1 GCA_945860785.1 Variovorax sp. YR752
TCCTGGTTGCGCAGTACCTGCATGCTGGTCGTGAAGGCGCCCACTTCGAAAAGCGCCACGATCGCATCCACGCCCTTGCCGGGCAGCTGTTCGACCAGGCGTGCGGTTGCAAGGCGCGAAGCATAGGACTCGACGTCCAGGATCATGGCCTTCAGGCCGGCCGCTTCCGCCAAGCCTTCGCGGTCCTGAACCTTCTCCTTGCGAGATGCAGCAATCAGCACTTCCACATCACCGACGGACGTGGTGCTCGGCCCCGTGACGCAAAAGTCAAGGCTGACTTCGTCCAGCGAAAAGGGGATGTACTGGTTGGCTTCGGACTCGACCTGAATCTCGAGTTCCTGCTCGCTCATGCCACCGGGAAGAATGATCTTCTTGGTGATCACCGCCGAAGGCGGCAACGCAAGCGCCACATTGCGAGTCTTGGTGCCGCTCTTGCGCACGACCCGCCGGACGGCTTCGGTCACCTCGTCGAATTTCTCGACATTGCCGTCAGTGATCCAGCCGCGTTCCAGCGGCTCGATGGCGCAGCGCTCCAGAACCAGCTTGCCACTGGCTTCACGGCCGAGCTCGACCAGCTTGACGCTGGACGAACTGACATCCAGCCCAAGCAGGGGGGCGTTCTGACGACGAAACAATGTTCCAAGAGCAGCCAAGTTAGGTCCCTCTCCCTGTATTTGTAACCAATGGAAAAATATGCGTACGGTTGCACTCTAGCAGCAGGCGTAGCGCCAACCAAGCAACCCACGGGGGCAAAACGGACAACCGTTGTCAAAACCTGACGTCAAAGCCGCATTCTGTAACTTTTGGATTAGGACTGCGCAGGGTAACAAAGATCAGATCGCGCTGAAGGGGGTGCTTTTTATAATGTCCGGAGACTCTCCAGCCCTCCATGCAAGAAACTTCACGCCCCAAAGGGCCAGCCAAGACCCCTCCCCCCGCACGTCCAGCCTGGTTGAAATGGCTACTGCGCTTCCTGTTCTGGGGGCTCGGCATCGTCGCGGCCGGCGTGCTGTCGGTCCTGTGCGTGGTCGCCGTGGCCCTGGCCGTCGCCTATCCGAACCTGCCGGACATCTCGGAACTCTCCGACTACCGGCCCAAGCTGCCGCTGCGGGTTTTCTCCGCCGAGGGCACGCTGATCGGCGAGTTCGGCGAAGAGCGCCGCAATCTCACGCCCATTGCCGCCATTCCCAAGGTCGTGAAAGACGCCGTGCTCGCGGCCGAAGACTCGCGCTTCTATGATCATGGCGGCGTCGACTACAAGGGCATGGTTCGCGCGGGTCTTGCCAACCTGAACCGCGTCAAGAGCCAGGGCGCCTCGACCATCACGATGCAGGTGGCCCGTAACGTCTACCTGAGTTCTGAGAAAACCCTGACCCGCAAGGTCTACGAGGTGCTGTTGACCTTCAAGCTGGAGCACCTGCTCAGCAAGGATCAGATCTTCGAGATCTACCTGAACCAGATCTATCTCGGCAACCGCGCCTACGGCTTCGCTGCCGCTTCGGAGGCGTACTTCGGCAAGCCCCTGCAGGAACTCACGATCGCGCAGGCCGCGATGCTGGCGGGCTTGCCGAAGGCCCCGGGTGCGAACAACCCGGTCAACAACCCGCAGCGCGCGCGCGGCCGCCAGTTCTATGTGATCGATCGCATGCAGGAGGCCGGTTTCATCACCGCCGAGCAGGCGGCCGAAGCCAAGAAGGAAGATCTGCATCTGCGCGATGCCGCAGACCCGAACCGCCTGCACGCCGAGTACGTGGCAGAAACTGTTCGCCAGCTGATGTACGCCCAGTATGGCGACAGCACCTACACGCGCGGCCTCAAGGTCTACACCTCGCTGGTCGCGGCCGATCAGGCCGCCGCCTACAAGGCGCTGCGCAAGGGCATCATGGATTACGAGCGCCGCCAGATCTACCGCGGCCCCGAGAAGTTCGTCGATCTGCCCACCGACCCCAAGGATCTGGACGAAGCGGTGGACGATGCGCTCAGCGATCACCTCGACAACGGCGACGTGATGGCAGCTGTGGTGCTCAAGGCCAATGCCAAGGAAATCACGGCCGTGCGCGGCAACGGCGACGCGGTGCAGATCACGGGCGAGGGCCTCAAGCCCGCGCAGTCCGGCCTCTCGGACAAGGCGCCGCCCAACATCAAGATCCGCCGCGGCGCGGTGATCCGCGTGGTCAAGACACCCAAGAACACCTGGGAAATCACGCAGTTGCCCGAAGTAGAGGGCGCCTTTGTCGCCATGGACCCACGCGACGGCGCCATCAAGGCGCTGGTCGGTGGCTTCGATTTCGGCAAGAACAAGTTCAACCACGTGACGCAGGCCTGGCGCCAGCCGGGCTCGAGCTTCAAGCCCTTCATCTACTCGGCGGCGCTCGAAAAGGGCTTCACCCCGGCCACGGTCATTAACGACGGCCCGCTCTTCTTCGATGCCGGCACTACCGGCGGCCAGCCCTGGGAGCCCAAGAACTACGGCGGCGGCTACGACGGGCCGATGTCGATGCGCACCGCGCTGATGAAATCGAAGAACCTGGTGTCGATCCGCGTCCTGCAGTCCATCGGGACGCGCTACGCGCAGGAATGGATCACCAACTTCGGCTTCGACAAGGACAGGCACCCCGCCTACCTCCCGATGGCGCTCGGCGCAGGGGCAGTCACACCGATGCAGATGGCGGTCGGCTACTCGGTGTTCGCCAACGGCGGTTACCGTGTCAATCCCTACCTCGTGACCCGCATCACCGATCACAAGGACAAACTCTTGGTCGACAAGCAGCCCACGCTGCTCAACGAGGCGAACCGCGCCATTCCCCGGCGCAACGCCTTCATCATGGACACGCTGCTCAATTCCGTGGCCCGCGCCGGCACTGCCGCGAAGGCTCAGGCCATGCTCAAGCGGGTCGACCTCTACGGAAAGACCGGCACCACCAACGATTCGCTCGATGCCTGGTTCGCGGGCTTCCAGCCCACGATGACGGCCATCTCATGGATCGGCTACGACACGCCGCGCAACCTGGGCGACCGTGAAACCGGCGGTGGCCTGAGCCTGCCGATCTGGATCAACTACATGGAAACCGCCATCAAGGGCGTGCCGGTGACCGACCTGTCGACCACGCCGCCCGCAGGTATCGTGAGCGTCGGCGGCGAGTGGTACTACGACGACTACGCGCCGGGCCGCGGCGTGGCAAGCCTGGGCGTGGAAGCGGCAGCGCCTGTGGCGCCGGCGGAGGCCCTGGCTGGCGTGCCGGTGAGCCCACCGCCGCCCCCGGAAGAGCGCAACCGCATCCTCGATCGCTTCCGCAACTGACGCGCGATGAATCAGGCGGCCGCAAACGCCAGCGGCTGTCCTGCTTGCAGGCTGGCTTCGCGCGACAGGTTGCCGAAGAACTCCTCGCCCGTTTTGGTGTCGACCCAAACCTGCCCATCATGCCGGTAGTGGTAGCCGCCGGAGCGCGCGGCCAGCCAGATTTCCTGCAGGGGCTTCTGCAGATTCACGATCAACTGGCTCCCGTTCTGGAATGAAATCGTGATCATCCCGTCCACCCGCTGGTTGTCGACGTCGGCGTCGGTCGCATCGTTGATGCGATCGCAGCCTTGCTCGATCGCGGCGAGCGCGGCTTCGGCGCGGTCCATGTACTCGGTGTCGGTCATTACAATTTCGTTATGTTGAATGTTCGCCAAATTCTAGTGACCGCCCGCGGCCGCGCTGCGCTCATGGTCTGCATCGCCGCTGCCGGAGCCGGTCTCGTCGCCTGCGGCCAGCGCGGTGCGCTGTACCTGCCGACCGATCCTGCAGCTGTCCAGCGTGCCACCCTGCCGCAATTGCTCACCCCCGGTGGCTCGGGCACGTCCAATGAGGCAGCAGCGCCGAAGCCTGCCGCAGCCAGCAGCGCACCGGCTGCAGCCACCACCGGCAGCGAGGCGCCAAAGTGACGAGCGCCTCCCTCCCCGGCCACCCCCACATCGCGCACCGCGACGACGCCCTTCATGTCGAAAGGCTTGCGCTCGATGCACTGGCCCGTGAGCACGGCACGCCGCTGTTCGTCTATTCGAAGCAATGGATGCTGGACGCGCTGGCCGCCTACCAGCGCGGCTTCGAGGGTCGCGATGCCCTGATCTGCTACGCGATGAAGGCCAATTCGTCGCTCGGCGTGCTGCGCGTGTTCGCTGAAGCGGGTTGCGGCTTCGACATCGTGTCGGGCGGCGAGCTGGCGCGCGTGCTCGCCGTCGGCGCCGATCCGGCAAAGATCATCTTCTCGGGCGTCGGCAAGACGCGCGCGGAAATGCGCCAGGCCCTGGCGGCCGACATCGCCTGCTTCAACGTCGAGAGCGAAGCCGAACTCGACGTGCTCAACGAAGTGGCACTCGCCGAAAGCCGCCGCGCACCCATCAGCATCCGGATCAATCCGAACGTCGATCCGAAGACGCACCCCTACATCTCAACCGGCCTCAAGGGCAACAAGTTCGGCATCGCCCACGACCGGGCGGTCGAGGCTTATCGCCACGCTGCCAGATTGCCGGGGCTCGAAGTGGTCGGCATCGACTGCCACATCGGCTCGCAGATCACCGAGGCCTCGCCGTACCTGGACGCCTGCGACCGGGTGCTCGACCTGGTCGAGGCCATCGAAGCGGCGGGCGTGCCGATCCACCATCTCGATTTCGGCGGCGGCCTGGGCATCGACTACAACGGCGAAGTGCCGCCCAAGGCCGATGACCTCTGGCAGCAGCTGCTGGCAAAGCTCGACGCCCGCGGCTTCGGACAGCGCAAGCTCGTCATCGAGCCCGGCCGCTCGCTGGTCGGCAATGCGGGTGTGTGCGTGACCGAGGTGCTCTACATCAAGCCCGGCGAGGATAAGAATTTCTGCATCGTCGACGCGGCGATGAACGACCTGCCGCGTCCCGCCATGTACCAGGCCTTCCAGAAGATCGTGCCGCTGCGAGTCCGCGCCGGCGATGCACCGACCTACGACGTGGTCGGTCCGGTCTGCGAAAGCGGCGACTGGATCGGCCGTGACCGCGCGCTCAACGTGGTGGCCGGCGACCTGCTGGCCGTGCTGTCGGCGGGCGCCTACTGCATGAGCATGGCCAGCAACTACAACACGCGTCCGCGTGCTGCCGAAGTGCTGGTGAGCGGCCAGAGCGCCACGCTGATCCGTCGCCGCGAGACGATGGAAGACCAGCTGCGCAACGAGCAGATCTGAGGCCGGCCGACCTCAGGTGCTGCGCAGCGGCTTCTCGCTGCCGCGCGCGCCGACGGTCGGCTTCTGCTTCCGCTTGCTCGCATAGTTCCACACGCGCCATCCGAGCAACACCGCGATGATCGCGACATAGATGAACACTTCGGCGAAGTTGTTCTTGCCCGCACGCATCCAGAAGAAGTGCAGCAGGCCGAGCCCCGCGATCAGGTAGACCAGCTTGTGCAGCATCTGCCAGCGCTTGGCACCCATCGCCTTGATCGCGCGATTGAACGAGGTGGCCGCCAACGGCGTCAGCAGCACGAAGGCCGAGAAGCCCACCAGGATGAACGGCCGCTTGGCGATGTCCTTGGCGATGTCGCCCCACTCGAAGCCCATGTCGAACCAGCTGTAGCACAGCAGGTGCAGCACCACATAAAAGTACGCGAACAGCCCCAGCATGCGGCGAAAGCGCGCGAGCGCATTCCATTTGCTGATGACGCGCAGCGGCGTCACCGCCAGCACGATGCAGATGAAGCGCAGCGTCCAGTCGCCCGTGGCACGAATCAGGAATTCGGCCGGGTTCGCACCCAGCCCGTTCGTGAACGCGCCATAGACCAGCCGCGCGAACGGCAGTAGGCACAGCAGGAAGATGACCGGCTTGGTCGCCGGGTGCATGAGCAGCTTGTTCATGGGGCGAGGAACTGGGCGACGAAGCGCGCTCAGTAGTTCTTCTTCAAGTCCATGCCCGCATACAGCTGGCCGACCTGGGCTTCGTAGCCATTGAACATCAGCGTCTTGTTGCGCTTGGCGAACAGGCCCCCGCCGTCGCCGATGCGGCGCTCGGTCGCCTGGCTCCAGCGCGGATGGTCGACGTTCGGATTCACGTTCGAGTAGAAGCCGTACTCCTGCGCCGCCGCCTTGTTCCAGGCCGTGCTCGGCTCCTTCTTGACGAATCGGATCTTGACGATCGACTTGGCCGACTTGAAGCCGTACTTCCATGGCACCACGAGACGCACCGGCGCGCCGTTCTGGTTGGGCAGCACCTCGCCATACATGCCGAAGGCCAGCAGCGTGAGCGGATGCATCGCCTCGTCCATGCGCAGGCCTTCGGTGTAGGGCCAGTCGAGCACGCGCGAGCCCACGAAGGGCATGGTCTTGGGATCGGCCAGCGTCACGAATTCGATGAACTTGGCATTGCCCTGCGGCTCGACTTTCTTGATCAGCTCGGCCAGCGAATAGCCGACCCACGGGATGACCATCGACCAACCCTCGACACAACGCAGGCGGTAGATGCGCTCTTCCTGCGCGCTGAGCTTGAGCAGGTCTTCGATGCCGTACTTGCCAGGCTTCTTGACCAAGCCTTCTACTTCGACTGTCCACGGCCGCGTCTTCAACGTGCCGGCGTTCTTGACCGGATCGCCCTTGTCGGTGCCGAACTCGTAGAAGTTGTTGTAGCTCGTCGCGTCCTTGTAGTCGGTGAGCTTGTCCATGGACTGCGCGCCCGGCACCGTCGATTTGACAGCGGGCAGCAGCGCCAGCTTGTGCGGACCTGCCCGCCTGGGCGAAGGCCTCGCGCCCGGCAAAGCTGGCCAGCGCTGCACCCGCCACCCCGCCAGCCATCAGCTTGAGCAGGTCGCGCCGGCCTTCGTAGGCAGCGCGCGGCGTGATCTCGCTCGACAGCGGATGGGTGAAGCCGCCGGTGTCGCGGCGGTGCGAACGGGAATGGAACGACATGACAGGCCTTTCGCGTGAATCGTTGTGCTCAGGGTAGTTCGTGACATGCCCTGATTTGGTTACGCGCCATCGCAGCGCGTGGTTTCAATTCTTCGCGAAAGGCGCAGAGCCTGCGTCTACAGGGTGCCGTAGCTGTGCAGTCCGCTCAGGAACATGTTGACGCCGAGGAAGGCGAACGTCGTGACCGCCAGCCCGCCCAGCGCCCACCAGGCCGCCACCGTGCCGCGCAGGCCCTTCACGAGCCGCATGTGCAGCCAGGCCGCATAGTTGAGCCAGACGATCAGCGCCCAGGTTTCCTTCGGGTCCCAGCTCCAGTAGCCGCCCCAGGCGTCGGCGGCCCACAGGGCGCCGAGCACGGTGGCGATGGTGAAGAAGGCGAAGCCGACCGTGATCGACTTGTACATCACGTCGTCGAGCACTTCATTGGCCGGCAGGCGTGCCGCGATGCGCTTGCGCCCCAGCAGGATGCCCGCAGCAATCAGCGCCGAGATGCCCGCATAGATCACCCAGTAGCTGCCGCCGGCTTCCTGCACGCGCTGGCGAAACGCCACCGGCACGAAGCACAGCGCCACGCCCAGGAGCCAGATCGGCGTGAGCTTGTACCAGCGCTTTTCGTCGGCCTGCTCCTTGATGAGGTACGCGAAGGCCACCATCGCCGCGAGCGAGAAGGTGCCATAGCCGATGAAGTTGGCCGGCACGTGCAGCTTCATCCACCAGCTCTGCAGCGCAGGCACCAGCGGCTGGATCTCGTGCGCATTGCGCACCAGCGTGTACCAGAGCAGAAAGCCGACCGCCGCGCTCACCACCAGCATCACGAAGGCGCCGAGCGCGCGCGTGCCGTAGCGCGATTCGAAGTAGAGATAGAAAGCCGCCGTGAGCCAGCAGAACAGCACGAACACCTCGTACAGGTTGCTGACCGGGATGTGGCCGATGTCCGGGCCCAGCTGGTGGCTTTCGTACCAGCGCACCATGGTGCCGATCAGCGCCATCGTGATGGCGGCCCAGGCCAGGCGCGAGCCGATCAGGTCGAGCGCATCGCCCTGCTTGCCGCCGAAGAACCCGAGCCAGTAGAACGCCGTGCTCATGAAGAACAGCACGCTCATCCAGAGGATGGCCGACTGGCTCGACAGGAAGTACTTGAGCCAGAACACCGTGTCGGCGCGCGCCAGGTCGCCCTGGTAGGAGCTGATGGCCAGCAGCGAGGCCGCGGCCACCACGATGGCCAGCACCCGCAGCGGACGCCAGAACCAGCCGATGGAGATCGTCGCGATCAGCGCGGCAATCAGGATCGGCTTCTCGTAATAGTCCATCGACCCCGCGTAGCGCGTGAACGCGAACAGCCCGCCGGCCAGCACCAGCGCCGCGAATACCCAGTCGAACAGGTTGCGGCGCGAGAGCCAGCTTTCATTGAGCGTGAGGGTCGTGGTGTTCATTTTGTCGCCGGTTGTTCTTTGTCCAGGGCGAGCAGCTTGTGCTTGAGATGCTCGAATTCGCGATCGCTGTCGATGGTCTTGCGATTGACCGAAAAGGCCATCGTGGCGGCCGTGGCGTTGTCTCCAGGCGCGGCGCCATCGGGTGTCAGCCACACCCACAGCCGGCGCTCGCGCACGTACAGCATGGCAAAAATACCGACGATCAGCAACAGGCAGCCCAGATAGACGACGTTCTTGCCAGGGGCGCGCGCCACCTGGAACACGCTGGCCTGCACCTGGGTGAAATCGGTCATCATCATCGCGACGGGCGCCGGATAGAAGTGCGCGTCGCTGATGGCCAGCACCGCCTGGGTGAGGTAGGCCTGCGATTTGTCGTCGCTCGGGAGCGCGGCCAAGCCGGCGCCCTCGCGGCTCAGGTTCAGCACTTCGAACAGCACGTCGTTGAGGATGCGCACCAGCACCGCGCCAGCGCGCTCGCGCTCGGCCTCGGGCACGTTGACTTCCATGAATTCGGCAATCGCCTGCCAGCCGCCGGCCGTGGTGGCATCGGCCCGGGCACGCTCGCTGCCCGAGAACAGCGCGAGGGCACGGGTGGCTGACACGCGCAGTTGCTCGGCCATCTCGGGCCGCTTCGGATCGGTCGCCTTGGCGATGTAGCGCTCGATGGCACGCGCGCGGACGTCGGCATCGCCGAGCGCCGTGCGCATGCGCACGAAACCGTCCAGGGAACCCTGCTCGTCGACCGGCACGCGCAGGTAGCGGAACGGGTCCTCGGGCTTCTCGCGCATGCCGAGCAGGAACACCGGCTGGCCGTCGCCGGTGTCGACCGGCACCATGTAGTTCTGGTATTCCCGCGCCTGGCCCGCGGCGTCGCGCAGCTTGTAGCCGATGCTCGGGCCGATGTTGCGCAGCACCTTCGGCTTGTTGGTCTTGTTGGCCGCGCCCAGGCGCGACTCGAGGTCGTGGCGCAGGTCGACCTTGCGCACGTCGGCACCGCTGCCCATGGCACCGCCGTCGGCAAAATTCTCGACGTTGATCACGCGCAGCGCGGCGTATTCGAGCGTGAGCTTTTCCTTGCCGTTGGTGATCTCGGTGCTCGGCCCGCCAATGATGCCCTCGACCTCGAAGGGCTTGGCCGCGGCCGCCATCGGCACCGCCTTGAGTTTCACCTTGGAGCCGCCATCGTCGAAGCTCGACTGGTAGATCTCCACGCCCTTGTAGCTGGCCGGATGGTTGACCTCGATGCGCGCCGGCACCTGCGCGCCGGTTTCGCGGTCGTGCAGCACCACCTCGCTCGCGAAGAGCTTGGGCATGCCGATCGAGTAGTAGTCGACGATGAATTTCTTGAGCTCGATGGAGAACGGCAGCTCCTGCAGCAGCACGCCATCGGCCTGGTTCAGGATCGCCACGCTGCTCTGCCCGCCCTCGGGCACGAGGATGTTGCCGCGGAAGGTCGGGTTGTTGGCGGACAGCCGGTGCTCGGGCGCCACGTCGGCGATCATGCCGCCGCCGGTGAACACGCTCTTGCCGTTGAACCAGGTCTGCGCGCGCACCACGAGGTCGCCGTCGAGCAGGCCGCCGATGCACACCAGCACGATGGCGCTGTGGGCTGCGATGTAGCCCAGCTTGTGGGCGCCGCCGGCGCGCGCGGCGACCATCCAGCCCGCCGCGGCCTTGCCGTCGCCTGTGCCATCACGCTGCTGCAGCTTGACCTTCCAGCCGCCGCTTACCAGCAGTTGGCCGATGCGGTTGGCCGCGGCATCGGGCGTTTCGGTGAGCCGGTTCGCAGCGCGCTGGCCGAAAGCCTTGAGGCTCTGCGCGCGGATGTCTTCCTTGAAGGTCTTGAGGTCGACCAGGATGCGCGGCGTGTTGCGCGCGATGCACAGCGTGGTGCTGATCACGAGGAACAGCAGGATCAGCATGAACCACCAAGCGCTGTAGATCGAATCGAGCCGCGCCGCCCGGAAGAATTCAGCCCAGAAGGGTCCGAACTGATTGATGTAGTTGTTGATCGGCTCGTGCTGCTTGATCACCGTGCCGATGATCGAAGCAATGCAGATGACGGTGAGCAGCGCGATCGCAAACCGCATCGACGAAAACAGCTCCACCGCAGCGCGAAGCACTTGCGGGCCGCGATGAACGCGAAGGCCATGGGTGGAGACGGACATCGGATGGGGAGAGGAAAAAAAGCAAAAGGGCGAGCCATCCTCCTGGATCGGCCCGCCCTTTGTTTGGGGTTGTTATCGGCGGTTAGTTCACGCTGGAAGGCGTGGCGTCAACGAAGTCCGGCGATGTAGTCGGCCACGGCCTTGATTTCACGGTCGTTGAGCTTGGCGGCGACGCCGGTCATGGGAATGCTGTTCAGGCGCACGTTCTCGCGGAAAGCGGTCAGCTGGGCAACGACGTACTCGGCGTTCTGGCCGCCAAGGCGCGGGTACTGGGCGGGAATGCCGGCACCGTTGGGGCTGTGGCAGCCGGCGCAGGCGGGGATCTGGCGATCGCCGATGCCGCCGCGGTAGATCTTCTCGCCCAGGGCGACCGTGTCCTTCTCTTTCGAGAAGCCCGGCTTGACCTTCTTCGAACCGACGAACCACGCGATGTTGCGCATGTCTTCGTCCGACAGCGCCGAAGCCAGCGGCTTCATGATCGCGCTCTTGCGGGCGCCGGCCTTGAAGTCCTGCAACTGCTTGAGGATGTATTCGGGGTGTTGTTGCGCCAGCTTCGGATTGGCCGCGATGGCCGAATTGCCGTCGGCGTTGTGGCACGAGGCGCAGCTCTGGCTGTTGGCCGGCGTTGCGTTGAACACCGTGTCGCCCTTGGCGGGGTCGGGCTTGGCCGGTTTGGCGGCCGCCGCAGGGGCCGCTGCATGTTCATCGGCTGCAAAACTCGCGCTGGCTGCGACGCCCATGAGGGCTGCAAGCAGAATATTGGCAAACAACTTCATATCGGGGGCTTAGATTTATGGCGCAGAACGCTGTGATTCTACAATGGCGCGCCCCGTTCCGAAAGCCCATTGATGACCTCCCCGCGCGCCAAGTCCGCCGCTTATCCTCCCCGCGCGGCCCCTGCCGCCGACCCGCAGGTCGCCGAACGCGAGCGCGTGGCACTGGGCTGGTTGCACACCGCCCACTTCCTCACCAGCGCCCCCCAGCTGGAGCATCTGCCCCCTGTAGATTTGCCCGAGATCGCCTTCGTCGGCCGCTCGAATGCCGGCAAGTCGACCGCCATCAACACCCTCACGCAGCAGACGCGCCTGGCCTTCGCTTCCAAGACGCCGGGCCGCACGCAACACATCAACCTGTTCGGCATCGGCAAGCAGAAAGTCGACGACGCAGTACTGGCCGACCTGCCCGGCTACGGCTACGCGGCTGTGCCCAAGGAAGCCAAGCTGCACTGGCAGCGCGTGATGGGCAACTACCTGATGACGCGCGAAAGCCTGCGCGGCGTGGTGCTGATGTGCGATCCGCGGCAGGGCCTGACCGAGCTCGACGAGATCCTGCTCGACGAGATCCGCCCGCGCGTAGAGCAAGGCCTCAAATTCCTCGTGCTGCTGACCAAGTCCGACAAGCTCACGCGCAGCGAAGGCGCCAAAGTGCTGTCGATTACGCGACTGAACGCGGGCGGCGGCGAGGTCAAACTGTTCTCTGCGCTGAAGAAGCAAGGCGTCGGTGAAGCGGCCGAGCTGCTGTGGCGCTGGGTGCATCCGGACGGCGCAACGGTGGCAACGGCCGAGCCGACACCACCGCCGCCACCGGAAGACGCCTGATATCAAGCAGGCTGCACCGACCGTCCCATCTGCCAGTTCACTATCAAAACAATAGCGACAGTCAACCCAAGGAGACAAGAAGCATGATCGAGACCTTCCAACGCAGCCTGCCCAACGGCACCACCCTGAGCTGCCGTGCAACCGGCAAGTCGGGCCAGCCGCTGATGGTGTTCCTGCACGGCTTTCCCGAAGCCGCGTTCATCTGGGACGAGCTGCTCGAATACTTCGCAGAGCCGGCGCACGGCGGCTACCGCTGCGTGGCGCCCAACCTGCGCGGCTTCGAGAAATCGAGCGCGCCCACCGAGGTGGCCGACTACAAGGCCCACCTGCTGATCCAGGACATCCAGCAGCTCGTCGCCACCGAAAGCGCCGACGGCGCCATGGCCGCGCTGGTCGCCCACGACTGGGGCGGTGCCTTCGCCTGGGGCTACGCCAACGCGTTTCCGCAGCAAGTCGGCAAGCTGGTGATCATCAATTCGCCGCACCCTGGCACCTTCACGCGCGAGCTGCGCAACAGCGCGGCGCAGCAGCAGGCCAGCGCGTACATGCATTTCCTTGCGCGGCCCGATGCCGAGACCCTGCTCGCGGCCGACGACTTCAAGCGCATGTGGCCCTTCTTCACGCTGATGAAGGCCGGCCCCGATGGCTTCGGCTGGCTCACGGCAGACGTGAAGCAGCAGTACCGCGAGGTCTGGGGCGCCGGCCTCACGGGCGCCTGCAACCTCTACCGCGTGACGCCGATGAAGCCGCCGCTGCCGGGGCAGACCATCGACAGCATCCCTGTGCTGCCGCGCGAGCGGCTCACGGTGAACATGCCGACCTTCGTGTTCTGGGCGCTCGACGATGCCGCGCTGCTGCCGGGCCTGCTCGAAGGGCTGGAAGACTACGTGCCGAAGCTCGAGGTCAAGAAGGTGCCCAACGCCACCCACTGGATCGTGCACGAGCAGCCTCAGCTGGTCGCGCGCGAGATCGAAGCCTTCCTCCAGCGCAATCAGTAGATCGGGGGCTCGCCTTCGGGGCGCGTCTTGAATCGGCGATGCACCCAGTAGTACTGGGACGGCATCGCGTCGATGTAGCCCTGCAGCCGCTCGTTCATGAGCGTGATGTCGGCCTCGACGTCGTCGGTCGGGAAGTTCTGCCACGCAGCCTTCACCTCGATCTCGTAGCCGCCGGGCGTGAGCTTCGCCACCACCGGCACCACCTTGGCCTTGCCCAGGCGCGCAAAGCGCGAGAGCGAGGGCACGGTCGCCGCCTGCACGCCGTAGAACGGCACGAAGATCGTCTGGTCGCGGCCGAAGTCCATGTCGGGCAGCAGGTACAGCAAGCCGCCCTTGCGCAGCCCCGAGAGCACGGGCTTGATGCCGTCGACCCGGTTGAGCGCCGCCACATCGCCGAAGCGCGTGCGGCCTTCGCGGATCCAGGCATCGACCATCGGGTCGCGCTGGGTCGTGTAGATCGTGGCCGAGGGACGCGCCGTGTGCATGGTCAACGCAGTGGCCGCGGCGTCGAGGCCGTAGAAGTGCGGCGCGAACAGGATCATCGGCGCATGGCCATCGGCGATCTCGCGGATCTCCTCGGCCGAGCCCACGATCTTGAGCCGGCTCGCCACCACGCTCTCCGGCGCATGCCAGAGCCAGCTGCGGTCCAGCCACGACTGCGCCACGAAGACGAAGGTCTGGCGCGCAATGGCGCGGCGCTCGGCCTCCGATTTCTGCGGGAAGCAAAGGGCCAGGTTTCTGTCGACCACACGCCGCCGCGGCACGGCGATGGTGTGCAGCACACGGCCGAGGATCGCGCTGAAGCCGCGCACCAGCGGCAGGGGCAGTGGCGCCAGCACCCGCATGAAGCCGATGCCGAGTCGGGAGCTGAGGCTCATGGCGTCTGCTCCCCGGTTGCGGCCACGACGGCCGGTTCACCGCGCGGCTCCTTGTAGCGCGCGTAGTCCCACACGTACTGGCCGGGCAGGCTGTGGATCAGGCGGCCGATGCCGTCGTTCATGGCGGCGACCGCGTCCTCGACGGAAGCCTTCGGGTCGGTCAGCGCCGTCCCCGCGATCGGCTCGAAGCGGATCACGTAGCCCGCGCCGCGCGGCAGCCGTTCGCACACGCTCAGGAAGCAGGCCGCACCGGTCTGCTGCGCGAGGCGCGGCAGCAAGGTCATGGTGTAGGCCGGCCGTCCCAGGAACGGCACCCAGACGCCCTGGCCCAGCGGCGGCACCTGGTCGGGCAGGATGCCGGTGTAGCCGCCGTTGCGCAGCGTGCGGATCAGGCCGCGAACACCGGTGTTGTTGGTCGGCAGCGTCTGCAGGCCGGGCCGGTCGCGCGAGCCCGCGGCGATCAGGTCGGCCATCCATTTCTTGCGCGCCGGCCGGAACAGCGCGGTGATCGGCCCGAAAGCCTCGAAAAAGCGTTCGCCGATGGCCTGGCCGCACATCTCCCAGCTGCCCAGGTGCGGCGCGACCAGGATCACGCCCTTCTTCGCCTGCATGGCAGCCTCGAAGGCCTCGACACCCTCCCAGCGCACCACGCGCGGCAGCACGCTTTCACCCTGCGGGCGCAGCCACAGCCAGGGCAGCTCGGAAGCCATCTGGCCGGCGGCGGCAATGGCGGGACGGTATTGCTCAGGTGCGAAACCCGCGCTTTCGGCATTGGCCTTGAAGCGGCGGCGGTAGTCCGGTGCACACAACCAGACCAGCCAGCCCAGCATGGCGCCCAGGCGATACATCAACGGCATCGGCACGCGGGCGAGCAGGCGAAACAGGGTGATCATTAACGGGAAGGGGGTCAAAAAGCGGACGCGCGCGCATGGTATTGCGCGGCTCCAATAGAATGCAAATTGTCGCCGAGTTACGGAACAACTTGCAGGGCGACAAACACAAGCGCAAAGCGATTGTGCCCCGCCGATTCTCGGCATCTGCTAAAGCGTTCGCCAGGGCTCCGCAGAGTTGGCAACGCGCCAATCCACTTCAAGGAGCTTTGAAAAAATGGCGAACGACTTCCTCTTCACTTCCGAATCTGTTTCCGAAGGCCACCCCGACAAGGTCGCCGACCAGATCTCGGACGCCATCCTGGACGCGATCTTCGAGCAGGACCCGCGCAGTCGCGTGGCCGCCGAGACGCTGACCAACACCGGCCTCGTGGTGCTCGCCGGCGAAATCACGACCAACGCGCACGTCGACTACATCCAGGTCGCGCGCGACACCATCAAGCGCATCGGCTACGACAACACCGAGTACGGCATCGACTACAAGGGCTGCGCGGTGATGGTCTGCTACGACAAGCAGTCCAACGACATCGCCCAGGGCGTGGACCATGCGTCCGACGACCACCTGAACACCGGCGCCGGCGACCAGGGCCTGATGTTCGGCTACGCCTGCGACGAAACGCCCGAGCTGATGCCCGCGCCCATCTACTACGCGCACCGCCTCGTCGAGCGCCAGGCCCAGTTGCGCAAGGACGGCCGCCTGCCTTTCCTGCGTCCCGACGCCAAGAGCCAGGTCACGATGCGCTATGTGGACGGCAAGCCCCACAGCATCGACACCGTGGTGCTCTCGACGCAACACAGCCCCGACCAGAGCGAAACCTCGACCAAGATGAAGGCCTCGTTCAACGAAGCCATCATCGAAGAGATCATCAAGCCCGTGCTGCCGAAGGAATGGCTCAAGGCAACACGCTACCTGATCAACCCGACCGGCCGCTTCGTCATCGGCGGCCCGCAAGGCGACTGCGGCCTGACCGGCCGCAAGATCATCGTCGACACCTACGGCGGCGCCTGCCCGCACGGCGGCGGCGCGTTTTCCGGCAAGGACCCCACCAAGGTGGACCGCTCAGCCGCTTACGCTGCCCGCTATGTGGCCAACAATGTGGTGGCTGCCGGTTTGGCCGCCCAGTGCCAAGTGCAAGTGGCTTATGCGATTGGTGTGGCCCGCCCCATGAACATCACCATCAACACCCACGGCACGGGCGTCATC
>CAMATD010000127.1 GCA_945860785.1 Variovorax sp. YR752
CGAACTGCCGTCGCGCGAAACCGACGCCTTGCAGGCCGCCGCCGATGCGGGGACGGACGCGGCAGACGCGAAAGGCGCGGCTGCGAAGACGGCGCCGTCGACGGCCGCCGAACTGCTTCCGCCCTCGTTGCAGGTGCGGCGGCAGACCGGGTTGCCGTTCTTCATGGAGATCGTGCGCGCGGCGCCGGCGGCACCGGGGTATTGGCAGCGTGTGCAATGGTGGCAGCGCGGCGCCGTGCTCTACCGCGCGGCCGGCGTGGCGGCTGCTTCCTTTCCCTTGCCTGTGCCGGATGAGGCCGCGCGCGTCGCGGTCCTGAACGATGTCGCCACGTCACGCGTCCGGGCGTGGGAGCCCGGTCAAGGATGGCGCAATCTGTCGGCTGCAGCGTCAGCGCGCACTAGCGCTTCGGGACTGGAGCTGGAGTTCGATATCCGGGCCACCGGTGACGCGAGCACCCGGACTTTCCGCCGCGTCTTCCCGCTCGACTGAAGTCGCTCAGGGCCGGTTCACCAGCGGCGAAGACGGCACGACCGGCGGCGGGCGTTGCGGGTAGACCGAGGTGCCGAAGGTGTTGCCCATGCGGTGTCCGGTCGCTGCACGGTTGAACAAACCGAGTTGATTCGAGGGCCGCTGCGTGATGGCTTCCGAGGCCATGCCGGGTTGCGCGTCGTCGGGGCCGCGTGCTGCTGCTTTGGGTTGCAGCTTCTGCGTGAGGCAGGCATAGGAGGGCGTGCGCTCGCCGTTGACCGTCACCTCCACACAGCTGTCCGCATCGCCGGCTGCTGATGCCGCGCCGCAGAGACCGCATGCCAGCAAGGCCGCGACGCCATACATCAGACCCACACGCATCCGCCACCTCCTTCACGCAGAACGCCCGGCCGGAATGGCGGCGAGCCACGCAGTCTAGGCAGCACGCAAGTCAAAGGAAAGTCGGCCTCCCATGTGGAGGCCCTTCTTCTTAAGCGCAGAAAACCGGCCAGACCGGTTCAGCTGCCAATTTCTTGATGAAGTTTTCGTGACAAACGACAGTCGCCGCGCACGCCGCGCGTCTAGGTATCGGTACGCAGCAGCGACATGAAGGCTCTCCATCATGAGCCGCTGCCACGCGAGCTTCATCTTTGAGAACCGAGCTGTAAATGCAAGACATGAAGAAGAACGGCCCACCGACACGCTGGAGAGCGGTGTGGCTGGCAGTGATGGCGATGGGGGCCTCGGGAGCGGCTTTCGCCCAGGCGCCCGCACCGGCCGCAACGCCCGAGGTCACGCGCAAGGTCGACATCAACGATGTACATCGTGCGCGGCAACACCGTGCTCGATGCGCGCACGATCGAGAAGGCAGTCACGCCCTTTCTCGGACCCGAGCGCACGCTGCAGGACGTGGAGGGCGCGCGCGACGCGCTGCTCGCGGCCTACCAGGCGGCGGGCTACCAGTCGGTCTACGTCGACCTGCCCGAACAGCAGGTGACGCAGGGCATCGTGTTCCTGCAGGTCAACGAGACCCGCGTGGGCCGCGTGCGTGTGGTGGGCGCCGAGTACAACTCGCCGCTCGACGTGCGCGACCAGGTGCCGGCGTTGAAGGAAGGCGGCGTGCCCAACTTCAACCAGGCACAGGCCGAACTCACCGCGCTCAACCGCGGCCCCAAGCGCCAGGTGATGCCGCTGGTGCGCCAGGGCAGCATGCCGGGCACCATGGATGTCGATCTCAAGGTCGAGGACTCGAGCCCATGGCGCGCCAGCGTCGGCTTCAACAACGACTACAGCGCCGACACGCGCAAGCTGCGCGCTACCGCCTCGCTGGGCCACGACAACCTCTGGCAGCTGGGCCACAGCGCGTCCATCAGCTTCTTCGGCGCGCCGCAGGACCTCCGCCAGACCCAGGTGATCTCGGCGTCGTACACCGCGCCGCTGCAAGGCACCAACTGGAGTCTCGAAGGCAACGCCTATGTGTCGGACAGCAATGTCGCCACCGTCGGCGGCACCAGCGTGCTCGGCAAGGGCCATTCGTTCGGGCTGAAGGCGACCTACACCGTGCCCAACACCGGCAACTGGTGGCATGCCTTCAGCGTCGGCATCGACTTCAAGAACAACAAGGAAGCGCTGACCCTGAAGGACACCAGCGACACCGTGCCGCTCAAGTACGCGCCGATCACGCTGTCGTACGCGGGATTTCGCCAGTCGGACAAGAGCCAGTACGGTGTGGGCATCTCGCTGGTGGTCGGCACCAGCAGCTCCTTCAAGTACGGCAGCGACTGGCAGGCCTTCGACTACAAGCGCTACAAGTCTTCGCCCAGCTTCATGGTGCTGAAGACCGACCTCAGCGGCACGCACACCTTCGACGGCGGATCGCAGCTGGCCTTCCGCTTCAACGGGCAACTGACCGATTCGCCGCTGGTGTCCAGCGAGCAGATCGCCGGCGGCGGCATGAACTCGGTGCGCGGGTACCTGTCGGCCGAAGCCACCGGCGACTACGGCGTGGTCGATTCGCTCGAGCTGCGCAGCCAGCCGCTGACCTTTCTCGGCAGCGCGGTCGAGAACTGGCGCGTCTATGCCTTCGCCGATGCGGCGCGGCTGCGCCTGAAGAGCCCGCTGCCCGAGCAGACCGACCGCTTCTCGCTGTACTCCGTTGGCGTGGGCACCACCTTCAAGGTCGGCCAGTACCTCGCGGGCCGCGTCGACATCGGCTACCCGCTCACGGACGGTGCGCGCACGAAGAAGCACGACCCGCGGGTGAATTTCAGTCTCACCGCGAACTACTGATCCGCGCGGCGCCCAGTTTTTCTTTTCATTTTTTCTCTCTACGAGTTTTCCGGAGACCCTGTCATGCGACGAATTCTTTTCATCGTTCTCACGCTGCTGAGCACGCTCCTGCCGGGCTAGGCTCACGCCTGGTGGCAAGCCGAGTGGTCCTACCGCAAGCCCGTGACCATCGACGGCGGCCCGCAGGCCGGCGCCATCGGCAGCGATGCCGGCCGCGTGCCGGTGCTGGTGCGCCTGCACACGGGCAACTTCCAGTTCGAGGGCGTGAGCGAAACGGGAGCCGACCTGCGCTTTGTCGCGGCCGACGACAAGACCGTGCTGAGCCACCAGATCGAGCAGTTCGATCCGCTGCTGGGCATGGCGCTGATCTGGGTCGACGTGCCCAACGTGTCGGCCGGCACGCCGCAGAAACTGTGGATGTACTACGGCAACCCGAAGGCCCCCGCATCGGGCAACGGCCAGCGCAGCTTCGACCCCGACTACACGCTGGTCTACCACTTCGCCGAAGGCGCAGTGCCGCCGCGCGACACCACGGCCTACGGCAACAACGGCCAGACCACGGCGGTGCCGGTCGAAGGCACGGTCATCGGCAAGGGCGCCCAGCTGGGCAGCGGCGCACTGATGCTGCCGGCCACGCCGTCGCTCGCCGTGCAGGCCGGCGGTGCGCTCACCTTCTCCGCATGGGTGAAGCCTGACCAGCGCGGCGCGCGCCAGGCGATCTACGCACGCCGCGACGGCGCCGGCGAGTTCGTGGTCGGCATCGACCAGGGCGTGCCCTTCGTGCAGGTCAACGGCCAGCGCAGCACGCCCGGCCAGCCGGTCCAGGCCGGCCAGTGGTCGCACCTGGCCGTCAAGGCCGACGGCGAGCGCGTGGCGCTGTATGTGAGCGGTCGTCCCACGGTGTCGTTGGCGGGCAAACTGCCCGCGCTGAACACGGCTGCCGCCATCGGCGCCGATGCACCCGTCACCGCAACGGGCGCACAGCCTGTTGCAGCCTTCGCACCATTCACCGGTGCCATCGACGAAGTGCGCCTCTCGAAGGTCGCGCGCGCCGACGCGCTGCTGCTGGCCGATGCCGTCTCGCAGGGTGCCGAGTCGCGCCTCACCGTGTTCGGTGCGGACGAGCAGCAGGCCGGCAAGAGCCACTTCGGCTTCATCCTGGCCGCGATGCCGCTGGACGCCTGGGTCGTCGTGGGCCTGCTGGGCCTGATGATGGTGCTGTCGTGGGCCATCATGATCGGCAAGGGCCGCAGCTACGGCGCCACCTCGCGCGCCAACAGCGCCTTCATCGAGCATTTCCGCGAAGCCGCCGGCGCGCCGCTCGACCGCCTGGCCGTGAGCAACACGGTGCCGGAAGATGTGCGCGCCGATTCGTCGCTGTGGCGCCTGTACGCAGTGGCCATCGACGAGATGCGCCGCCGCCATGACCGCGGCTACGACCTGAGCGCCGTCTCCAGCGCCACCATCGGCGCGATCCGCGCCGCTATGGACGGCGTGATGGTGCGCGAGACCGAGCGCATGTCCCAGCGCATGAACTGGCTCTCGACCACCATCGAAGGCGCGCCCTACGTCGGCCTGTTCGGCACGGTGATCGGGATCATGCTGGTGTTCGTGGTGGCGGCCATGGCCGGCGCGGTGGACATCAACTCGGTGGCGCCCGGCATGGCGGCCGCGCTGCTGTGTACGGCCGCCGGCCTGGGCGTCGCGATTCCCGCGCTCTTCGGCTACAACTGGCTCGCCTCGCGCTCGGACGCCATCGGCGCCGACATGGCCGTGTTCGTCGACGAGTTCGTCACGCGCCTGGCCGAAGAGCAGGGCGAGGGCCGCTCGGTGCCGGTTGCCGTCCGCGCACGGGCCTGAGGGCGGCACGCCATGGCAAACACCGCAGCCAAGTTCGGCACCCGCAAGCGCGCGGGCGGCATCAACATCACGCCCTTCGTCGACGTGCTGCTGGTGGTGCTGGTGATCTTCATCCTCACCAGCAACGCCAGCATTCCCGGCATCAAGGTCGACCTGCCGAAGGCCAGCGCCTCGGTGGCGCTGGAGAAGCCCAAGACCAAGGCCATCACGATCGACAACGCGGGCAACGTGTTCCTCGACGCCTACCCGGTGACCCTGCCGGAGCTCGAGGAGCGCCTGCGCACCGAAAAGGCCCTGTCGCCCGACTTTCCCGTGATCGTGCGCGGCGATGCCAGCGTACAGTACGCGAAGGTGATCGACGTGCTGGACCTGCTGCGCCGCATCGAGCTGAACCAGATCGGCCTCGTGACGGGCAAGCAGAAGTGAGAGGCGGAGCGTGAAACCTCGCGATCCGACTTCTCCACCCAAGCGACGCGCGGGAGGGCTCTGGCGCCGCTGGGGTGGGGTGGTCATCGGCCTGGCGATCTTCGCTGCGCTGGTGGCCTGGTCTGGCACCTGCTGTCCGACACCGCGAGCACGAAGCGCGTGGTGGCCGATGCGCCGATGCTGATGCTGCCGCCCCCACCGCCGCCCCCGCCCGAGCCCGAGCCCGAGAAGCCGCCCGAACCCGAGCCGGAAAAGATCAAGCCCGAAGTGGTCGAGCGCGAGCCCAAGCCGGTCGAGCCGCTGGAGCCGCCGAAGGACGACACGCCGCCCAGTCCGGCCAAAGACCTGGGCGATCCGGTGACCATGGACAGCGCCGCGCAGGCCGGCAACGACGCCTTCGGCATCCAGGCCGGCAGCGGCAGCGGCATGAGCGGCACCGGCGCCGGTGGCGGCCTGGGCAGCGGCTCGTATGCGCGCTACGTGTCGAGCATGCTGCAGCAGGCGTTGTCGCGCGACCCGCGCACCCGCCAGCTGGTGTTCGACGACATCCAGATCGACCTGTGGCTCGGCGCCGACGGCAAGACCACGCGTGCGCAACTGGTGCGCGGCACCGGCACGACCGATACCGACGAAGCGGTGCTCGCCATGGTGCGCGCGCTCGACCGCATCGACGAGAAGCCGCCGGCCTCGCTGCGCTTTCCGATGCGCGTGTCCATGAAGGGGCGCCGGCCATGATCACCTGCGCCCCAGCCCTGCCTGTCCCATTCAATCCTGTGAACGAAGCGATGAACCATCTCAACAATATCCCGAGCCGGGGCGCCATGCCGGCCCTGCGCAAATGCGCGCTCGCGGCGGCCGTGGCCTCTGCGTTCGTCCTCGCGGCTGGAAGCGCCGCTGCCCAGACGGCGGCGCCGTCCGGCGAGTCCACCATGGTCAAGCTGATCCGCGGCCTGATCCAGAGCGGCTCGCTCGCCAAGGACGTGGGCGAGGCCCTGCTGGCGCAGGCGCAGACCGAGGCCATCGCCGCGCAGCAGGCCCAGCGCCTGGCCGCCGCGTCTGCGACCGCCGCATCGGCCAGCACCGCCGGCAGCGTGCGCCTGGAGCCGGGCGACGTGCGCGTGCCCTACATCTTGCAGACCGTGCGCGACCAGATCCGCGACGAGATCAAGGCCCAGGTCATGGCCCAGGCCCAGACCGAAGGCTGGGCCGCGCCCAACGAAACGCCCGAATGGACCAAGCGCATCCGCGTGGAAGGCGACGTGCGGGTGCGCAACGAGTCGCGCAGCTACGCGGGCAACAACAGCAACATCGAGATCAACTGGGCCGAGCTCAACAAGAGCACCGGCTACGACGTCAACCCGAACACCAACCTCGCGCTGCCGTCGATCCTCAACACGCGGCAGGACCGCCGCAACCTTGTTCCGCGCCCGCGCGCGCCTGGGCGTTTACGCCGACATCTCCGAGAACACCAAGGCCGGCGTGCGCCTGGCCTCGGGCAGCGACGAGAGCCCGGTCTCGACCACGCAGACGCTGGGCGGCGACCTCGCCAAGAAGAGCGTGTGGCTCGACCAGATGTGGATCTCGCACAATCCGACCGAATGGCTCACGGTGACGGGCGGGCGCTTCGGCAACCCCTTCATGTCGACCGACCTGCTGTACTCCAGCGACCTGAACTTCGACGGCATCGCGGCCCAGTTCGACAAGAAGCTCGCGTCCAACCGCGACCTCTCGCTGTTCGGCACGCTCGGCCTGATCCCGCTCGAATACACGTCCGACAACTCGCCAAGCCGCAGCCAGACCAAGACGCGGAGCGAGAACAAGTGGCTGCTGGGCGCACAGATCGGCGCCGACTGGAAGATCAACGACGACAACCGCGTGCGCGGCGCGCTCGCGTACTATAACTTCCGCAACATCAGCGGCCAGGTCTCGGAGCCCTGCGCGCTGTATGCAGGCGCCGACGGCTGCAGCACCGACTGGTCGCGCCCGGCCTTCATGCAGAAGGGCAACACGCTCATGCTGCTGCGCGACATCTCGCTCGACCCGCTCAACCCGGCCGGCACGCCGCAGCCGCAGTTCGTGGGCCTGGCCTCGAAGTTCCGCCTGATCGACCTGAACCTGCGCTGGGACACCCAGGTGGCCGGCAACAACCTGCGCCTGGACGCGAACTTCGTGCGCAACACCGCGTTCGTCGCGAACGACATCTGGAACCGCGCCGGCCTGCGCGGCGGCATCGTCAACAACTTCGGTGCCACCGGCGGCACCACCAAGGCCGACTTCAAGAGCGGCGGCAATGCCTACCAGGTGCAGGCCACCTACGGCAAGCCGGCACCGGCGGCGCGCGGCGACTGGAACGTTCTGGCGGGCTACAAGCGCATCGAACCCGATGCGATGCCGGACGGCTACAACGACTCGACCTTCCACGGCGGCGGCACCAACGCACGCGGCTACTTCCTGGGCGGCTCGTATGCGATCGACAAGAACATGTGGTTCACCGCCCGCTGGATCTCGGCCAAGGAAGTCTATGGACCACCGTTGTCGATCGACACCCTGCAGCTTGAATTCAATGCGCGTTTCTAAGGGGGCCATCGTGTCCAGAAAAATCTTTCCGGTACTGGTGCTGGCAGCGCTGGCCGCCACGGCCGGCGTGTCCCATGCGCAGCAGCAGGGCCAGAGCATGGAAGAGCGGCTTCGCGCGCAGCTGCGCATCACGACCTCGCAGCTGCAGCAGGCGCAGAACGAACTGGCCGCGCTCAAGGCCGGGCCCAGCGGCGCGGCCGCCGCGCCCGCGGCCGGTGCGCCGGCCAGCAAGTCCGAACTCGAGGCGCTGAAGAAGGAACTCGCACAGAGCCAGCAGCAACTCGCCGCCGAGCGCCATGCGCGCGGGCAGGCGAGCGCGGGCAGCGAGCAGGTGCGCCAGCAGGCGCAGGCCACGGCCGAGAAGGCCGGCGCACAGGTCGCGCAGTACCGCGGCGCCTACGACGATCTGCTGAAGATGGCGCGCGCCTCCGAGGCCGAGCGCCAGCGGCTCGCGGCCGAGGCCACCACGCAGCGCACCGCGCTCACGCAGTGTGAGGCCAAGAACGCGCAGCTCTATGCCGTGGGGCAGGAGATCCTGCGGGCCTACGAGACGGTGGACCTGGGCAGCGTGCTCGCATCGCGCCAGCCTTTCGCCGCGCAGAGTCGCGTCAAGTTCGATGTGCGCGCGGTAAATGCGCCGGCACCGGCTGCCGCGGCACCGGCGGCCCCTGCGGCACCCGCACAAGGAGAGAAGCAATGAAACGCATGAAGTACCCATCGCCGTCGCCCGCGCTCGCGCTGGCGGGCGTGCTGCTGGCCTCGTCGGCCGGCATGGCCGCCGCGCAGGCGCCCGCCGCGGGCAACGCCGTCGTGGTCCGCATGGGCGATATCTCGATCGGACAGGACGAGGTCGAGAAATTGCTGCAGGCCCTGCCCGAAGCCGAGCGCGCCGCCGTGAAGGCTGACCGCGCGAGCCTCGACGGCTGGCTGCGCCAGCGGGTCCTGAGCGAAGCGCTGCTGCGCGACGCCCGCGCCAAGAGCTGGGCCGACCGGCCCGAGGTGAAGGCGAAGGTCGAGGCGGCCGTGCGCGAGATCGGCGCGCGCATCGTGGCCGCCAGTTATCTCGAATCGGTGAGCCAGGTGCCGCTGGGCTTTCCGTCGGACGCGGAGATCAAGGCCGCAGACGAGCAGGGCAAAACCAATTTCAATCTGCCCGCAGGCTACCGCGTGGCGCAGATCTACCTGGCCACGCCCGACCGCGATGCGGCCGCGGTCGCCAAGGTGCGCGAGGAGGCGAACAGGCTCGCCCGCCAGGCCCGCAGCGGCGACTGTGCCGCCGTGGCGCGCGCCAGCTCGCAGGACAAGGGCACCGCCGCGCGCGGCGGCGAGGTCGATACCTTGCCGCTGGCGCGCATGCTCCCCGCGCTGCGCGACACGGTGGCCCGGTTGAAGCCGGGCCAGGTCAGCGAGCCGGTGCAGGCGGAGGCGGGCTTCCACATCGTGAAGCTGCTCGACGTGCAGCCCGCGCGCACCGCCACGCTCGACGAGGTGAAGCCGCAGCTGCAGGCCGCATTGCGCCAGCAGCGGCAGCAGCAGCTCGTGCAGGCCTATCTGGCGCAGCTGGCGCCGCCGACCAACCTGAGCATCGACAGCGCCGCGCTGGACGCGGCGCTCAAGAAAACGAACTGAACGATTTTTGCCACCACAGGGCCATGCACATGAACAACACATCGACGAGCACCCACACCAACGACATCTCCAATGACGTCGGCACCCCGGCGCCGCACCCCGACCTGCTGGACGCCGTCACGACCATCGAGCAGGACGGCGTGGTGCGCCTGCACAGCGCCAGCCACGGCATCGGATTCCAGGTGCTGTGGGGCAACCCGGTCACGACCACGCAGTACACCGATTTCACGCTGAGCTGCCCGCTGCACGTGCAGGGTGGCACGCTGCCCGAAGCCGTGCTGGCCTCGTGGCATCGCACCAAACGCTTCGCCCGCGTGGCGCAGCACGGCGACTTCGTGGTGCTGGAGATGGACGTGGTGGTTGCCGGCGGCGTGAGCCCCGCGTACCTGGCGTTCGCCATGCGGCTGTGGATGCAGATGATGGGCGAGTTCTTTCTGCATCTGCGCAACTACGGGCCGGCCGCGGAAACCCGCGGCGATGCGGCGAACGCCGAGGCCGGCGCGGCCGTAGCGTCCGTTTCGCGGGGCGAGCCCGCGGCCGCCTGAGCGTGCAGGGACTGCATCGAAGCGCGATGCCCGCCAGCCTCCGATCCGGGCCGTCGATCGACGACCACGACGTGCCATTCATGCCACCGAACGTCAGGCACAGCGCGCGCGGCGCGCCGAGACCGCGCGCCAGCGGCAGCGCGCGGCGCTGCTCGATCTGCTGGCGCAGACCATGGCCGAGATGCACATCTCGATGTCGGAGCTCAACGCGGCGCGGCGTGCGTTCGAGATGCGAAGCCGGAACGAGACCGGCGCGGTAGGGTGATCCCGACGAGCGCCGGACTCCAACGCAATCAAGGAAGCCCGCCAGATCATCACGGCGGATCCCGCGAGCGACACATCGCGCACGCTCGCCCGGCTCGTTCTCGCTCTGGAGTCCGGGGCCGATTTTCCCCTTGCCAATCTCTATGCCCTCGACCTCAAGAGCTTCGGTCTCGCGATGGAGATACTGAACGAGTGGCGCCTGGACCGCTACTGCGCGCGAAAGGGAAAGCTTCTGGACGTGTCCGCGGCAGCTGGCCGGATCGCTGTCGTGGCGCGTGACCCGGCCGCTCAGGGCGGTGGGTGCGCGGCATGTTCAATTGAAGAGTGCCTGCCGCCATGTTGTGCCCGATGTCCGCGACCGTCTCTACAACAAGCCTCCGTCCTGGCCCGCGCGCGCCAAGCGTGCTGCCCGGTCGGAAAACAGGGGCGCATCGGAATAGCGCAGGGTCCCGCGTACGCGGGTCTCGTCGAGCGCCAGTCGGTGCACCGCGTCACGAAGCTGAAGAACATCGGCATCGTGCTCTCCGTACCAGGCCTGCATTCGCACGAGGAGGTGCTGCAGGCGAGCTTGATCCTTACTCATCGCATCGTCCTTCCTTATAGAGGATGGGGAAGCCGTCGGCTGGATTGAACTGCCACGCCTGCGCTAAGCTCAACTCTATATGTCAACAGTGGGCAGGGGCCGGGTCATTTTTGTTTCGAAGCGCAACTCGCTTCGAAGCGTTCTTGCACATGCATGAGACACCTTTGCGGCGGATTTGCGCGCGCCAGTTGCCGGACGGAAGCTGCTTGAAGGTGGGTATTTCGTGTGCGCCATGTGTGCACCGGCAGGGCGAAATGGGGCGTATTCGGGCGAATTGGAGTGCACACGAGGGGTTTTAAGTGTATAAGTGATGGTGCTAAGTTGTTGAATTTAAAAGAGAAAATCATCTCCGTTGCCCCGATGATGGATTGGACGGACCGTCATTGCCGGTACTTCCATCGCCTGATGTCGCGCCGCGCGCTGCTCTATACCGAGATGGTGACCACCGGCGCGCTGGTGCATGGCGACGTGCCCCGGCACCTTCGCTTCAACGCTGAAGAACACCCCGTGGCCCTGCAACTCGGCGGCAGCGAGCCGGCCGACCTGGCGCATTGCGCGAAGCTCGGGCAAGAGTGGGGCTACGGCGAGATCAACCTGAACTGCGGCTGCCCGAGCGAGCGCGTGCAGCGTGGCGCTTTCGGCGCCTGCCTGATGGCTGAACCGCAACTGGTGGCCGACTGCGTGAAGGCGATGGTCGATGTGGTGAGCGTGCCCGTCACGGTCAAGCACCGCATCGGCATCGACAAGATCGAGAGCTACGAGTTCGTGCGCGACTTCGTCGGCAAGGTCAGCGAGGCCGGTTGCGAGACCTTCATCGTCCATGCGCGCAATGCCTGGCTGCAGGGCCTGAGCCCGAAGCAGAACCGCGAGATTCCGCCGCTGCGCTATGCGCTGGTGCACCGGCTGAAGCACGACTTTCCCGCGCTGACGTTTTCGATCAACGGCGGCATCTCCGTCAACGAGCAGGTGCACGAGCACCTGCGGCTGCTCGACGGCGTGATGGTCGGGCGGGAGGCCTACCACAACCCCTGGTGGCTCGCCGAGTGGGACGCCGAGTTCTTCGGCGCCGCGCCGCAGCCGCTGACGCGCGAAGAAGTGGAGTCGCAGATGTGCGACTACATGGTCCGCGAGGCGGCCGAGCACGGCACGCAGTGGTCGTCGATCGCGCGCCACATGCTGGGCCTGCGCAACGGGCTGCCGGGCGCACGCCGCTGGCGCCAGGTCTGGAGCGACCACCGGCTCAAGACGCGCCCGCCGCACGAGGTGATGGCGCTGGCGCACGAGCCCGTGGCGCAGGCCGCCTGACCGGGCCGCCGCCAAGGCGGTCTTTCTACCCATCCAACAGGTCCTCGAGTTCGAGGACTTTTTGCACATTCACGTCCAAAAGCGTCATTCCCGGCCCCGAAGCCGGGTGTTTCATCGCTTTTAATAGAACACGGTTCCGAAACAATGCAACAACAAGTGTGACCCAGCCACCTGTTTTTGCTGAAGAATCAAGAGCGTCAGGGAAACAAAAAAAGAGGTTCTTTTATGAGCGAAGCTGTGGGCAGCAAAGAAGAGGTGAGTGCGCTGGCACGCGGCTTGGCACTACTCAAGGTCATCGGCATGGCGGCCGCGCCGATGGGCAACCGTGAATTGGCTGACACGACGGGCATCCCCAAGGCCACCGTGTCGCGACTGACGGCGACGCTGGTGGGCGCAGGTTATTTGCGCCAGTCGGCGGACAGCGAGCGCTTCAGCCTGGGGCTGGCACTGCTCGACATGAGCAGTCGCTACCTGCGGACGGTGGCGCGGCCCTTTCTGACGGAGCTGTCCGAATTCGCGGGCGCCAGCATCCACATGGGCGTGCGCGACGAGCTCGACATGCTCATCATCGATTCGCTGCGGCCCCGTTCCGCGCTCATCAGCTCGCGTATCGAAGTGGGTTCGCGCCTGTCGATCGCCACCTCGGCCGCCGGCCGAGGCCTATCTGGCAGCATTGCCCCAGCCCGAACAGGCCGTCCTGCTGGAGCAGATTCGCGGGGAGACCGGCGAGAACTGGTCCTCGATAGAACCGCGTCTGATGGCGGGCATCGAGGAATACGCCCGCGTCGGCTATTGCAGCTCCTTCGGCGAATGGCACCCTCACATCCACGCCATCGGCTTCGCGCTGCAGGGCCCCCGCGGCGAGCGCTATGGCCTGAGCTGCGGCGGCCCCGCCTATCTGCTGCCCAAGGAAACGATGCTGAGCCGGATCGCCCCCCGGCTGCTGGAAACAGCGCAGCGCATCTCCGCCGAGGCCGGCACCGTAAATCCGGCCGAATAGCGGGCGAACTCAGTTCGCGGCTTCGAGGCCGTTCTTGAAGTGGTCGCGCATGCGCGCCATGGCGGCCGTGGTGTCGCGTGCCTCGATGGCCGCCATCACCGAGCGGTGCTCCGCCAGCGACTCGGCAATCCGCCCTGCCTTGAGCAGCGAGTTGTGGAGGTTGAGCTTCATCACCTTGCGCAGATCGGCCACCATCTGGTCGCGCCACTTGTTGTTGGCGATGGCCAGCAGCCGCATGTGGAAGCGCTCGTTGAGCGCGAAGAAGTGTTCGCGGTCTTCCTTGCCGGGGGCTGCGGCGGCTTCGAGCTCGGTGTGCAGCTTCTTCAGCTCCGCGCGCTCGGCGTCGGTGGCGCGCTCGGCCACCACGCCGGCTGCGTCGCTCTCCAGCAGGGAGAGCAGGTGATAGACGTCCGCCAAGTCCTGTTCCGACACCTCGGGCACGTAGGCGCCGCGCCGCACCTTCATCGTGACTAGCCCCTCGGCCGCCAGCACCTTCAAGGCTGCGCGCAGCGGCGTGCGGCTGATGCCGTATTCCTCGGCCAGCTTGAGTTCGTCGATCCAGCTGCCGGGCTCGAGCTCCCGACGGAAGATCCGCTGGCGCAGCAGCTCGGCCACCTCTTTTCATAGAGGGCGCGCGGGGTGAGGGTGACGGCGGACATGGAGCGGACTATACTCCAAAAGAACGGGTTTGAATTAATAATTAATAATTATTTATCGGTTAGACTCGCGGCCGGCCTGCAAATCCCTGCGGGCGAAATTGCGAATACCCTGCAAGACAACTGCAAAGCGGCGCCTTCCATGAGCAGCAAACCCGAACCCACCTTCAAGCCCGCCGACCTGGATGCCTGGGCGAAGTCCGCTGCCAAGTCCGCGCCCGGCGGCGACCTGAACGCGCTGAACTGGCTCACGCCCGACGGCATCACCGTCAAGCCGCTCTATACCGCCGCCGACCTGCAGGGCCTGAAACACACCGACACGCTGCCCGGCTTCGAGCCCTACCTGCGCGGCCCGCAGGCCACGATGTACGCGGTGCGACCGTGGACCATCCGCCAGTACGCCGGCTTCTCGACCGCCGAGGAATCGAACGCCTTCTACCGCAAGGCACTGGCTGCCGGCGGGCAGGGCGTGAGCGTGGCCTTCGACCTTGCCACCCACCGTGGCTATGACAGCGACCATCCGCGCGTGACCGGCGACGTCGGCAAGGCCGGCGTGGCGATCGACTCGGTCGAGGACATGAAGATCCTGTTCAACCAGATCCCGCTCGACAAGGTCTCTGTGTCCATGACGATGAACGGCGCCGTGCTGCCGGTGCTCGCGGGCTACGTGGTCGCGGCCGAAGAGCAGGGCGTGGCGAAGGACCAGCTGAGCGGAACCATCCAGAACGACATCCTCAAGGAGTTCATGGTCCGCAACACTTACATCTTCCCGCCCGCGCCGAGCATGCGGATCATCGGCGACATCATCGAGTACACGGCGCAGCACATGCCCAAGTTCAACTCGATCTCGATCAGCGGCTATCACATGCAGGAAGCCGGCGCGAACCAGGCGCTGGAGCTGGCCTTCACGCTGGCCGACGGCAAGGAATACGTGAAGACGGCCCTGGCCAAGGGCCTCGACGTCGACGGCTTTGCCGGGCGCCTGAGCTTCTTCTGGGCCATCGGCATGAACTTCTATCTCGAGGTGGCCAAGATGCGCGCCGCGCGCCTCCTGTGGTGCCGGATCATGAAGGAGTTCGAGCCCAAGAACCCCAAGAGCCTGATGTTGCGCACGCATTGCCAGACCTCGGGCTGGTCGCTCACCGAGCAGGACCCGTACAACAACATCGTGCGCACCACCATCGAGGCGATGGCCGCGGTGTTCGGCGGCACACAGAGCCTGCACACCAACGCGCTCGACGAAGCGATTGCGCTGCCCACCGAGTTCAGCTCGCGCATTGCGCGCAACACGCAGCTCATCATCCAGGAAGAGACGCACATCACCAACGTGGTCGACCCCTGGGCCGGCAGCTACATGATGGAGAAGCTCACGCAGGACATGGTCGATGCGGCCTGGGCCATCATCGAAGAGGTCGAGGCGATGGGCGGCATGACCAAGGCCGTCGACAGCGGCTGGGCCAAGCTCAAGATCGAAGCGGCTGCGGCCGAGAAGCAGGCGCGCATCGACTCGGGCAAGGACGTGATCGTCGGCGTCAACAAGTACAAGCTCAAGAACGAAGTCGCGATCGACAGCCTCTCGATCGACAACGTGATGGTGCGCGACCAGCAGGTGGCACGGCTGCAGACGATCCGTGCCTCGCGCGACACGGCCAAGGTGCAGGTCGCGCTCGACGCGCTGACCGAAGCTGCCGAGAACGGCACGGGCAATCTGCTCGCGCTGAGCATCGACGCGGTGCGCCTGCGCGCCACGGTGGGTGAGATCAGCGACGCACTCGAAAAATCATTCGGCCGCCATCGGGCCGACACGCAAAAGGTGACTGGTGTGTATGCAGCTGCCTATGACTCCGCTGAAGGCTGGGAAGCCCTCAAGACCGAAATCAACGCGTTTGCCGAAGAGCAGGGGCGTCGTCCGCGCGTGATGATCTCCAAGCTCGGCCAGGACGGGCATGACCGCGGCGCCAAGGTGGTGGCCACGGCCTTCGCCGACTTGGGCTTCGACGTCGACATGGGGCCGCTGTTCCAGACGCCTGAAGAATGCGCGCGGCAGGCCATCGAAAACGATGTGCATGCCGTCGGCGTGAGCACCCTCGCAGCCGGCCATAAGACTCTTGTGCCCGCCATCATCAACGAGCTCAAGAAGCAGGGCGTGGACGACATCATCGTGTTCGTCGGCGGCGTGATTCCGCGGCAGGACTACGACTTTCTCTACGAAGCCGGCGTCAAGGGCATCTACGGACCGGGCACCCCCATTCCGGCCAGCGCCAAGGACGTACTGGAGCAGATCCGCGCGGCGGTCGCGGCCTGAGAAGCGACGTGGGCGATCTCTTGTCGCGGCTGTCGCTGCAGCCCGTGGACTCCAGCGATTTCGAGGACATGCTGGCCGTGCGCATCGATGCGATGCGCACGAGCCTGGAGCGTGTCGGGCGTTTCGACCTCGCGCGTTCGCGCG